>NZ_JBNNPF010000094.1:0-17945 GCF_050275515.1 Streptomyces sp. NPDC004126
GCGCCTCGCGGGCCCGCCGGCGGCAGCCCATCCACCCCCCGGCCCCGCCCGGCCGGGCGGGCCCGCGGCGGTGCGCGCCGACACGCCCCGGCGGGATGCGGCGGTCCGGCGGGCCGGTGGACGAGGATCACACCGCGGTCACCGCCCCTCCCCCTCCCGCCGGAGTCGCCATGGCCCCCACCTGGGACCCACGCAGCCCCCGCCGTTCCGGAACGTCGATCCTGCCGGTCCTGCTGCCCATCGCGGTCCTGATCGTGCTGGCGGTGGGGGTCGGGTCGTGGCTGCAGTTCTCCGAGCGGCAGGCGCTCGACCGGGTGCACACGGCCGGGTCGGCGGCCGCCGACCGGGTGGACGTGCAGGCCACCGTGCAGCGCGTCGACGCCTCGTCCAGGGAGCTGGTCCTGCGGGTCCGGGTCACCCCGCGCGGGTCCCTCGGGGAGGAGGAGGGGACCGCGCCGGTGGCGGATCTGAGCCTCCAGACCTCCGCGGCGACCCTCGGGGACCTGGCGTTCAAGGCGCACGAGAGGATCCCGACCAGGGACGTGCAGGTCGCGCTGGCGGGCGGGTCGATCAGCGACTACCCGTTCGACTCGTACGAGACCGACGTGGAGTTCTGGGGCCTGCTGGGCGGCAGGCAGGTGCCGGTGCGGCTGCTGTTCTCCAACGGCGACAGCCTCTTCGCGGTCGACGCGGCCCCCGGCGGCCCACCGCAGGAGGCCGCCCTGGCGCTGGGGCTGGAGCGGTCGGGCAGCCTGCTCGTCTTCGCGGTCTTCATGATGGCCGTCATGTGGGCGCTGGCGGCGTCCGTGCTCATCGGCGCATGGTACCTGACGACCCGCGGCGAGGGCCTGGTCTGGCCCGCCCTCGCCTGGATGGCCGCCACCCTGTTCGCCCTCGCCGCGTTCCGCAACACCGCGCCCGGCACTCCCCCCATCGGCTGCGTGCTGGACTGGTTCGCCTTCCTGTGGGCCGAGACCGTCATCGCCCTGTGCCTGCTCGCCGTGGTCGTCACGGGCGTCCGCGCCGCCCTCCGCCCGGACGACGAGGGCGCGTAGGGTCGCCCCCGGGGACGAAGCGATGCGCAAGCGCTGCGTTTTGCCCCGCCCGCGCACCCGGTCCAGGCTCGGAAGGGGTGCGGGGCTCCCGTCGCACCCGAGAGGAGCGAGCCATGGCCGGTCACGAGCGGGGACGAGCCGAGCCGGGGGACCTGTGCCTGGTCACCGGTGCCACCGGCTACATCGGCGGCCGCCTGGTGCCCGAGCTCCTCGACGCCGGCCACCGGGTCCGGGCGATGGCCCGCTCCCCGGAGCGGCTGCGCGACCACCCCTGGGCCGGACGCGCGGAGGTGGTGCGCGCGGACGTCACCGACGCGGAGTCGCTGGACGCGGCGCTGCGCGGGGTGGACGTGGCCTACTACCTGGTGCACGGCCTCGGCGCGGGTCCGGGCTTCGAGGAGCGCGACCGGGCCGCGGCCCGTCTCTTCGCCGAGCGGGCCCGGGCGGCCGGCGTCCGGCGCATCGTCTACCTCGGGGGGCTGACCCCGGCGGGCCTGCCCCCCGAGGGCCTCTCGCCGCACCTGCGCTCCCGTGCCGAGGTCGGGCGCATCCTGCTGGCCTCGGGCGTGCCCTGCACCGTGCTGCGGGCGGCGGTGGTCATCGGCTCCGGTTCGGCCTCGTTCGAGATGCTGCGCTACCTGACGGAACGGCTGCCCGTCATGATCACGCCGAGCTGGGTGGGCACCCGGGTGCAGCCCATCGCCGTCCGCGACGTGCTCCGCTACCTCGTCGGCAGCGCGGGCATGCCCCCGGAAGTCAGCCGGGCCTTCGACATCGGCGGGCCGGACGTCCTCACGTACGAGGAGATGATGCACCGCTACGCGGCGGTCGCCGAGCTCCCGCACCGGCACATCCTGCGCGTGCCCATGCTCAGCCCGGGGCTCTCCAGCCACTGGATCGGCCTGGTCACCCCGGTACCCCGGGCGCTGGCCCGGCCGCTCGCCGAGTCGCTGCGCCACGAGGTGGTGTGCACCGAGCACGACATCGCCCGCTGGGTGCCCGATCCGCCCGGGGCGCCGCTGGCGTTCGACCGGGCGCTGGCCTTCGCCCTGCAGCGGGTCCGCGAGGCCCAGGTGACCACCCGGTGGTCCTCCGCCTCCCTGCCCGGCGCCCCCAGCGACCCGCTGCCCACCGACCCCGACTGGGCGGGCGGCAGCCTCTACACCGACCACCGCAGCACCGGGGTGGCGGCCCCGCCGGCGGCGCTGTGGCGGGTGGTGGAGGGCATCGGCGGCGAGCACGGCTGGTACTCCTTCCCCCTCGCCTGGGCCGTCCGGGGCTGGCTGGACCGGCTGGCGGGCGGCGCGGGCCTGCGCCGGGGCCGCCGTGACGCCGGCCGGCTGCGGGTGGGCGACGCCCTCGACTTCTGGCGGGTCGAGGAGATCGAGCCGGGCCGGCTGCTGCGGCTGCGCGCCGAGATGCGGGTGCCGGGTCTGGCGTGGCTGGAGATGTACGCCGAGCCCGACCCGGCGCACGAGGGCCGGTCGCGCTACCGGCAGCGCGCGCTCTTCCACCCGCGCGGCCTGCTCGGCCACCTGTACTGGTGGGCCGTGAGCCCCTTCCACGCGGCGGTGTTCGGCGGCATGGCCCGCAACATCGCCCACGCCGCCGAGCAGGCCCCGGCCGGCTAGCCGGCGCGGAGCGCGGCCAGCCGCTGTTCGAACGGCACCACCGTGAAGCCGTCCGCCGGGTCCACCGACGTGATCGCCCCGGTGAGCGAGCGGGGTGCGATCGCGGCGGCGGTGCCGACGTCCGGGGCCACCGCCGCGGCGGGCGCAGCGAAGCGGGCCAGCTCCGCGCCGGCCCGGGCGATCCGCCGCTCCAGCCCCTCCTGGCCCCAGTCCTCGGAGGCCGCGTACACGGCGGTCGGCAGGACGAGGGCGCGCAGGTGGGTGAAGAGCGGGCGCATGGCGTGCTCGGTGACCAGGGAGTGCCGGGCGGTGCCGCCGGTCGCCCCGAGGAGCACCGGCTTCCCGGTCAGGGCGTCCTTGTCGATGAGGTCGAAGAACGACTTGAACAGGCCGCTGTAGGAGGCCGCGAACACCGGTGTCACGGCGATCAGGCCGTCCGCGGCGGCCACCGCGTCGAGTGCGGCGGCCAGCCGGGCGGGCGGGAACCCGGTGACGAGGTGCTGGGCGATCTCCATCGCCAGGTCCCGCAGCTCGACCACCTCCGTCCGGGCGTCCGCGCGGGCCGGCACGGCAGCCGCCAGGCGGTCGGCGAGCAGCCGGGTGGACGAGGGCGAGCTCAGGCCGGCCGATACGACGACGAGCTTCATGCCCGCTCCTCCTCCTGGACCGTGGCGGCCGTGGCCGCGGCCGCGGCCACGCGGGCCCGGTGGGTCGGTGCGTCCGGCACGCCGGCCGGGCGCAGGCCGGCGAACTCCTTGCGCAGTACCGGTACGACCTCCTCGCCCAGCAGGTCGAGCTGCTCCAGGACGGTCTTCAGCGGCAGGCCCGCGTGGTCCAGCAGGAACAGCTGGCGCTGGTAGTCGCCGGCGTAGTCCCTGAAGGAGAGGGTCCGCTCGATGACCTGCTGCGGGGAGCCCACGGTCAGGGGCGTCTGGGAGGTGAACTCCTCCAGGGACGGGCCGTGGCCGTAGACCGGCGCGTTGTCGAAGTACGGGCGGAACTCGCGCACCGCGTCCTGCGAGTTCCGGCGCATGAACACCTGGCCGCCGAGTCCGACGATGGCCTGTTCGGGGGTGCCGTGCCCGTAGTGGGCGTAGCGCTCGCGGTAGAGGTTGACCATCTGCCGGGTGTGGGACGCCGGCCAGAAGATGTTGTTGTGGAAGAAGCCGTCGCCGTAGTAGGCGGCCTGCTCGGCGATCTCCGGCGAGCGGATGGAGCCGTGCCACACGAAGGGCGCGACGCCGTCGAGCGGGCGCGGGGTGGAGGTGAAGGACTGGAGCGGCGTACGGAACTTGCCCTTCCAGGTGACGACGTCCTCGTCCCAGAGGCGGCGCAGCAGGGCGTAGTTCTCGATGGCGAGGTCGATGCCGTCGCGGATGTCCTTGCCGAACCAGGGGTAGACGGGGCCGGTGTTCCCGCGGCCCGTCATGAGGTCGACGCGGCCGTCGGCGACGTGCTGGAGCATCGCGAAGTCCTCGGCGATCTTCACCGGGTCGTTCGTGGTGATCAGCGTCGTCGACGTGGACAGGATCAGGTTCTCGGTGCGCGCGGCGACGTAGCCGAGCATCGTCGTCGGCGAGGAGGGGACGAACGGCGGGTTGTGGTGCTCGCCGGTGGCGAAGACGTCGAGGCCGACCTCCTCGGCCTTCTGCGCGATCGTGAGCATCGCCTTGATGCGCTCGTGCTCGCCGGGCGCGCGTCCGGTCGTCGGGTCCGGTGTGACGTCACCGACGGTGAAGATCCCGAACTGCATGGCTCCCCTTCCCAAGATTGTTTATGATTCAACCATACCTCGGAACGGAAGGCGCCGCCGCCGTATTCCCGGCGGGAACCGGCCGAAGCCGTCCGGGTGCGGGCGCATCGCCGGGCGGAGCGCTACCCTCCGGCCATGATTGACATGGACACGCCCTACAGCAGGGCCCGGCGGGGCGGCCGCGGCGCCGGGCGCCCGCGAAGAACCGGCCTCCGCCTCCTCGTGTGCCTCCTCCTGGCGGCCCTCCTCTGCGCGCCGGGTGCCGCGGCCGCCCCGGCGCCGCACACCACTGCCGCCGGCACCCCGTCGGCGGCGGCCGCCGCACGCTGGGGCGACCGCCGCCTCGACGAGACCGCCTTCCTGACCACCCACAACTCCTTCACCAACTACGAGGACTCCCGCTGGAGCTCGGTGAACCAGTCCGAGTCGGTGCGCGCCCAGCTCGACAACGGGGTGCGCGGCCTGAGCCTGGACACGCACTGGTACGAGCACAGCACCTGGCTGTGCGTCATCAGCTTCGGCAGCGACTGCTACCCCAGCGACGTGTACCTGTGCCACGGCGACTGCAAGACCTTCGCCGGCGCCACGTACGCACTGCCCCGGCAGTCCTTCAGCGGCACGATGCAGACCGTGGTGGACTTCCTCGCCACCCACCCCCAGGAGTTCGTGACCGTCTTCCTGGAGGACTACGTCGGCGCCGACCAGCTGCGGCAGTCCCTGGGCCGGGTCCGCGGGCTCGACCAGCTGCTGTTCCGGCCCGACGCGTGGGGCGTCCGGCAGAACGGGTGGCCGAGGGTGGCCGATCTCGTCACCGCCGGCAAGCGCCTGCTGGTCTTCTCCGACCGCTCCGACCGGGAGGACCTGGGCGTCATGTACGACCGGTCGTGGACGGTCGCCAACTACTGGAGCCTCGGCGACATGGGCGACGACCTCTCGTGCGTCACCCGCTGGCCCGACGTCCCCCTGGACCGCCAGGAGCCGGGATTCCGGCGGCTGTTCACGATGAGCCACCACCGCAACGTGCCGACCGTCCTCACCGCGGCCCTCGACAACGGCGCCAAGCTCAGGAACCGCGTCGCCGGGCAGTGCCGGACCGCGGCCGGGGGGCGCACGCCGAACTTCGTCTCCGTCGACTTCCACCGGCTGTCCGACGGCACCGGCCACACTCCCGCCTCGGTCGTCGCCGAGCTGAACGCCGGCCCCTGACGCCCGCCCTCCGGCCCCTGCCGCCCGGGCGGCGGGGGCCGGTGCCGGTGCCCGCGCCGGTCAGAAGCCGCAGGCCGCCCGCGCGTCCCGGAAGCGGTCGGGGTGCCGCCGCCGGTACTCGACCAGCGACTGCGCGACCGCGGCGCCTTCGCCCACCGCGGCCCCGACCCGCTTCACGGACCCGGACCGGACGTCGCCCACGGCGAACACGCCGGGCACGCTGGTCTCCATCGGGAGCGCGTCCGGGCCCGCCCCGCCGCTGCCGGTCAGGACGTACCCGCGCTCGTCGAGCTTCAGCGCGCCGCCGAGCCACTCGGTCGACGGACGGCCGCCGATCAGGACGTACAGGCAGTGCGCGCCGACGGTCCGCTCGCCGCCGCCGCGCTCGCGCAGCCGGAGCCCGGTGAGGGTGTCCCCGCCGAGGCATTCCGCGACCTCGGTGCCCAGCAGGACCCGCAGGCCCGGGGTCCGTTCGATGCGCTGCACCAGGTAGCTCGACATGGAGGCGCCGAGGTCGGTGCCGCGCACCAGCAGGGTGACGGAGCGGGCGTAACGGGCGAAATAGAGGGCGGCCTGTCCGGCCGAGTTGCCCGCGCCCACCATGTACACGTCCTCGCCGGCCGTCGAGGGGGCGTCGGAGAGGCAGGACCCGTAGTACACGCCGGAGTTGAGGAGCCGGTCGACACCGGGGGCCGTGAGGCGGTTCCAGTCCACGCCGGTGGCGACCACCACGGCCGCCGCGGTCACCGAGCCCGCCTCCTCGGTGCCCGCCTTGACGAACTCGACGCTGTGGTCGCCCGTGCCCGTGGGGGCCACCCGGCCGGCGACCCGGGTGGGCTGCCACTCGACGCGGGCCCGGCGGGCCTGCTGGAGGGCGCGCTGGGCGAGGTCCCCGCCGGTCAGGCCCACGGGGAAGCCGAGGTAGTTCTCGATCCGCGAGGTCGACCCCGCCTGCCCGCCGGGGGCGTCGTCCTCGATCACGACCACGCTCATGCCCTCGGCGGCGGCGTACACGGCGGCGGACAGGCCTCCGGGGCCGCCGCCGATCACTGCGACGTCGTAGTGGTCCTGGCCGGCGGGGCGGATCAGGCCGAGCCGTTCGGCCAGTTCGCTGATCGAGGGGTCCGTCAGCTCGGTGCCGTCGCCGAGCCGGACGGTCACCGGGGCGTCCCGCGCGTCCTCCTCGGGCAGCCAGCGGAAGATCACACCGCTGCGGCCGAGGAAGTCCCGCACGGCATAGGCGGCGGGCGAGAACCGGCTGCCGCGCACCTCGGCGGTCGGCAGGTCGCCCCGGCAGTCGGCGTTCCAAGTGCACAGGGAGTCGTCGAGCGCGACCCGGAGGTGCTCGGCCGGGTGTTCGCCGGGTCGGGGCCCCGCCCCGGCGGCGGGCGCGTCGCCGGCTTCGGGTGCGTCGCCGGAGCGCCGGGCCAGGGGCAGCCAGCGCACGCCGGGGTGCGCGGTGGCGGGCTCGGGGGCCTCGTCGGCGAGCACCGCGGCCACCGGCACCTTCCGGTCGGCCAGCGCGTTCAGCGCCCGGACCACCTCCGCGGGGCCGCCGACCTGGAGCACCCGGAACGACGTCCGGTACCAGCTCTGCACCAGCTCGGCCGTCTCGTGCCGGCGGATCGGATCGGGGTCGGACAGAACGATCACCGGCAGTGCGGCATCGGCCATCAGGGGGTCCTCCACAAGTATCGAAAGATCGCTTCCGTTCGGGTCAACGAGCGGGGAGGCGATACGAACCGGCCGTGGAGGACCCCTTGCGGCGGCGTTCCTCAGAGGCGGCCGAAGAACTGGTTGCCGCGGGCCGCGTGGTTCTCGCTGGTGTAGTACTCCTTCATCGCGGAGCTGATCTCCTCGCGGCTCAGCTGCCCGTCGCCGTCGACGTCCAGCCGGTCGAAAGCCTCGTCGAAGGTCTGCCGGGGCAGCCGGAACATGCCGTGCAGCAGGGAGGTGTACTCGTCCCGGCTGAGCATGCCGTCGCCGTCGCGGTCGCCGAGCTCGGTCCAGGCGTTGCTCATGTTGCGGATCCGCTCCCAGATCCGGTTCTGGTCGGTGACGATCCGCGCCCGGAACGCCGCCCGGAACTCCTGCCGGTCGACTCCCCCGTCGTCGTTGCGGTCCATCCGCTGGAAGACGGTGTCCCAGAGCTCCGCCAGCGAGTCCCGCAGCCCGGCCACGTCGTCCGGGGTGAGGCCGAGCGACTCCGCGAGACGGTCCGAGAGGCCGATGACGTCCGACTTGTCGAGCCGCCCGTCGCGGTCCGAGTCGAAGACGTCGAACGACCGGTCCAGCTTGATGTCCAGAACGCTCACGACAACATCCCCTTCACTCCTGGTAGCTACTCCGCCACAGTGCGGAGCGGGCCCAGGAAACCACACGGCCGCACCTGCGCGCAGCGAACGCCCGGGACCGCTGGGCGTTCCGGGTGACGGGGCGGGCGGGCGTCCGATACGGGTCAGCGCGCGCCGGCCCCCGTGCCCGGGCCCCGCCGGTGGCGCAGCCAGGCCGTCAGGGCCGCCTGGAGTTCGGCCACTTCACGGTGGGTGAGGGCCTCGCCGCCCGGACCGGCGTGCAGGCGCACCCCGGCCCCGGTGACGCTCCAGCCGGTGCCGGGCCCCGGGCGGGAGGCGAGGGTCCGGCCCTCGGCGAGCGCGCCCAGCGCCCGGCGGACCGCCGGGGGGACGCCGGCCGGGCCGGGCCGCGGTGCGGCGGTGCGTGTCCGCGGGGTGAGGCCGATGGCGGCGTAGAAGGCGGTCAGGGCGTCGTCGAGCGTGCCGGGGCCGGCGGGGGCGGCTCCGGTGAATTCGGCGATCAGCTCAGGATGCGCCCGGGGTGCGTGCTCGCCCCACGGGCGGGGGTGGAGGGGGCGTTCGTCGGTGTCGAGCCGGACGCAGACCGGCGGGATCAGCTCCCGGCCGTAGCCCTGGTGCAGCAGAGCGGCGTACACCCGGCGCAGGGCGGCGGCCTGACGGGGCACCGGATGCGGGTCCGGGGCGGCCGGGGCCTGCGGTCTGGCCGGGCTCGGTGCCATGCCGAGGAGGCCGCCGCTGTGGTGCAGGACGCCCGCCTGGGTGAGCACCACCGTGGCCTGCCGGCCCTTCCTGTCCCAGCCGAGCCGGAACCCGACCACCGTGGTCCCCATCCGCCCGCTCCTCCCCCGGCCGCCGCCACCCGGGCCCGGCCGTCCAGGGCACGGTAGCCAGAGGCGTGCGCGCCGGGGGCGGGCATGGCCGAGGTCCGCCCCCGGCCGGGCCGAGTGTGCTAGGAGGCGTCTCACGGATCGTCACCCCGGGCTGGAAAGGCTCGACTTGTGCCCGGCTGGCCTGCGACGATGCCGTCATGACGCAGATCATCAAGGGGGGCAATCTGCCCATGTCCGGCGAGCCCATGCGGGTCGCCGTGGTCCGTCGGGCGGCCGGGCAGGGTGTGCCCGAGATCGACCCGGCGGCACTGCTGCTGGACGACAGCGGAAAGGTGAGGGGCCGCAGCGACCTCGTCTTCTACAACCAGCGCGCGCACGCCGCCAGCGCCGTGGAACTCCTGGGCAACGCCCGCAGCGAGGACGGCCGGATGGCGGACTGGCTGGAGATCGACCCCGGCCGGGTCGAGCCGGAGGTGGAGCGCATCGTGATCGCGGCCTCCTCCGAGGGCGCGACCTTCGGGGAGATACCGGGGCTGTACCTGGAGGCGGTCAGCACCGCCACGGGCGAGAGGATGGTGGTGTACTCGGTCGACGACGACGACGCGACGACCGAGACGGCCTACGTGCTGGGCGAGTTCTACCGCCGCGACGGGGGCTGGAAGTTCCGCGCGGTCGGGCAGGGCTACGACTCCGGTCTCCCGGGGCTGGCCGAGGACTACGGGTTCGCGGTGGAGGACGAGACGGAGGCCGAGGCGGAGGCCGAGGCGCAGGCGGATACCGGTCCGCCGCCCGCACCCGCGCTGCCCGAGGCCCCGCCGCCCGCCCCTCCGCTGCCCGCGCCGGCGGCCCCGGCGGGGGCCGTTCCGGCCGCGGCGGTTCCGGAGGCGGCTGCGGCTGCGGCGGCCGTCCCGCCGGGGGCCGGGGCAGAAGCGGCCGCCGCGGCGCCCGCCGTACCCGCCGGCGTCCCCGTCTCCAAGTCGGGCGCCCCGCTGCTCGGCACCATCACCAGGCGGATCAACAGCCTCCCGACCGACTTCGGCCCGGACTTCCCCGTCTTCACCCAGGAGGGCAGGGGGGAGGACATCGTCCGGGTGGAGTCGGCCACGGCCGCCGGCTTCGCGGTCGTCGACCTGGTCCGCCTCGGGGACGGCCACGTCGAGGTCAGCCGCTTGAACCACCGCAACCGCGAGCAGAGCCCCTCGGCCCTGAGCGGCTGGGCCGACGACTTCACCGGGCGCGGGATCGTGGACCACGACGGGAACGGACCGCTGCGGCTGCGCGTGAAGGCGCGGGGCGAGTGGAAGATCACCGTCAGCCCGGTCTCGGTGCTGCGGGACGCCTCCGAACGCGTCGAGGGCGTCGGCTCCGACGTCCTGGCGTACTCGGGGCCCGCCGTCGACCTCGCCGTCAGGTACCGCAACAGCAAGGACGACGGCTGGTTCCGGCTGGAGTCCCTCCGGCGCAGCGCCTCGCGCCGCACCCTGCACAGCGGTGACCGGTGGCCGGGGCGCAGCACCGTGGCGCTGACCCGCGGGGCACGGCTGCTGATCGTCGACTACGACAGCGCCTGGTCCCTCACCCCCCGCGAGGTCACCCCGCACCCCAACCGGCGGGAGGGCGAGGTCCCGCCGTTCTGGCGGCGCCTGCGCTGACCGGCGCGCCCCGCGCGCTCAGCGGGCCCCCACCGCCGTGACGAGCTCCTCCGGCAGGCCCAGCAGGCGCAGGGCGTCCGGTACGGAGGGGCCGAGCGCGGACACGGCCGCGGCGACGCTGTCGTAGTGGGTCCGGGCGGCGGCGCGGTCGCCCCGGGCCTCGGCCGTACGGCCGAGGCCGCCGAGGCAGCGCAGCCGGTTGCCGAGGCTCTTGACCCAGTGGGGGTCGATCCGGTCGAGTGCGTCCGCGTAGAGCCGCTCCGCCTCCTGCGGCCGTCCCTCCAGCAGGGCGATGTCGCCGAGGCCGCGCAGGGCGGCGGCGTGGGCCGCGGGGCTGCCGCTGCCGCGGGCCAGGGCGGCGGCCCGGGAGTAGTCCTCGCGGGCGGCGGCGGGGTCGTGGGGCAGCCGGTGGTCGCCGCGGTTGACCAGGAGGTCGGCGGAGTCCTCGGCGGCGCCGAGTTCCCCGGTGAGAACGAGGGCGCGGTCGGTCAGCGCGATGGCCCGTGCCCGGTCGGCGCGGCCGGCCGCGAGGCCGGCGAGGGCGTCCAGGGCCAGCGCGGTGCCCCAGCGGTCGCCGAGCCCGCGGAACCGGTCGGCGGCCGCGTCGAAGGCCCGCTCGGCGCCGGCGGCGTCGCCCTCGCCGAGGGTCGCGTACCCGGACACGTAGCGGGCGGCCGCACGCGCCCACGGGTCGGGGCAGTCGTGCTGGGAGGAGACGAGCGCGAACGCGTCCCGGGCGTGCCGGGTGTCCTGCCGGTCGGTCTCGCCGGCGGTCCGCATCATCCAGAGGAGGGGGACCACCGGGTAGCGGCCCGGGCGGTCTCCCGGCCAGGCGGCGGCCAGTGCCCGCAGGGCCGCCGTGCGGTGGCGCTGCCAGAGCGGCCGGCCCGCCGTCGTGGAGGCGGCGAGCAGGACGCAGGCGGCGTACTCCTCGCCGAGGTCCTGCGCGACGAGGTCCTCCGCGACCAGGTGGCCCGGCCCGGCGTCGTCGGTGAGCAGGGCGAGCGCGTACGGGGCCGCGGCGGCGGACGCGCCGCGGATCCACAGCGACGTCGAGGCGGCGGCGAGCAGTTCCAAGGCGGTGCGGGTCTCGTGGGCGCCGACCGCCCAGCGCAGCGCGGCCAGCAGGTTGTCGTGCTCGGCCGCGAGGCGGGGCAGCCACCGCAGCTGCTCCGCCCGCAGCAGGTGCGGATCGGCCCGGCGGTGCAGTTCCAGCAGGTGCCGGGCGTGGCCGCGGCGGGTGGCCTCGCCCTCGCCCGCCTCCTCCAGGCGTTCCGTTCCGTACGCGCGGACCGTCTCCAGCATCCGCAGGCGTCCCGCGCCCGCGGTCTCCAGCAGGGACTTGTCGGCCAGCGAGTCCAGGACGTCGGCGTCCGTGCCGCAGACCTGGCGTGCGCTCTCGCCGCAGGCTCCGCCCGCGAAGACGGTGAAGCGGCGGGCGGCGCGCTGTTCGGCGTCCGTCAGCAGGTCCCAGCTCCAGGCCACCACCGAGCGCATCGTGCGGTGCCGTTCGGCGGAGGTGCGGCTGCCGCGGGCGGTGATGCCGAGGAGGTCGTCCAGCCGTCCGGCGAGGTCCTCCGGTTCCAGGGTGCGCAGGCGGGCCGCCGCGAGTTCGATGGCCAGCGGCAGGCCGTCGAGCGCGGCGCAGATCCGGCGTACGAGTTCGGGTGCACCGGTGGGGCCCCTGCGTACGGCGCGGGCCCGGTCGGTGAACAGGCGTACGGCGGCGGCCTCGTCCAGGGGCCTGACCTGCCGGACGTGTTCGCCGATGACCCCGAGGGGTTCGCGGCTGGTGGCCAGCACCCGCAGCCGGGGGCAGGCGGCGAGCAGGCGGGCGGCCAGCGCGGCGGCCTCGTCGACGACGTGCTCGCAGTTGTCCAGGACGAGCAGGAGCGGCCGGTCGGCGAGGGCCGCGACCAGCCGGTCGAGCGCGGTGCGCGGCGGGCCGTCCCCCATCTGGAGGCCGTTCTCGCGCAGCCCGAGCGCGGCCAGGACGCTGCGGGCGGCCCGCCCCGGCCGGGGGTCCCTCTCGGGCGGTGCCGACGGGCCGCCTTCGCGCAGCGCGGCCAGTTCGACGAAGCAGACGCCGGCCGTGGCGGCGGTGGCCGCGACCTCCACCGCCAGGCGGGTCTTGCCGACGCCGCCGGGGCCGGTCAGGGTGACCAGCCGGGACTCCTGCAACAGGGCGAGGGCCTCGGCGGCTTCCTCCTCGCGGCCGACGAAGGAGGTCAGCTGGGCGGGTGGTGCGGCGGGCCCGGGAACGGGGGCGGTGTCCAGCAGTTCGGCGTGGAGGGAGGTGAGTCCGGCCGACGGGTCGGCGCCCAGTTCCTCGGCCAGGTGCCGTCTGGTCTGCTCGAAGACCACGAGGGCCTCGGCCTGGCGCCCCTGGGCGGACAGTGCGCGCATCAGCAGCGCGGCGGGCCGTTCCCGCAGCGGGTGGCGGTCGGCGAGCTCGCGCAACTCGGCTACGGCCGCCCGGTGTTCGCCGAGCCGCAGCTCCGCTTCGATCCGGTCCTCCAGGGCGGCCAGGCGTGCTTCCTCCAGCCGTGCCGCCGCGGCCCGGGCCGACTCGCTCCCGTCGAGCCCGGCGAGGGCGGGGCCGCGCCACAGCTCCAGGGCCCGGCGCAGTCCGGCGGCGGCCCGGGCGGGGTCGCCGGCGGTGAGGGCGGCGCGTCCTTCGGCGGCCAGCGCCTCGAACCGGGCCGCGTCCACCGCGTCTTCCGGTACCGCGATGCGGTAGCCCGCGCCGACCCGTTCGATGGGGGCCGCCGGGCCCAGGGCGGTGCGCAGCCGGGAGACCTGGGACTGGAGGGCGTGCGCGGACACGGCCGCGCCCGGTTCGACCTCCTCTGCCAGCCGCTCGGCCGGGACGACGCGGCCCGGGCTGATCAGCAGCAGGGCGAGCAGGGCGCGCCGGGCGGGACCGCCGAGCGGCACCTCGGTCCCGTCGTCGTGCCGTGCCTGGGTCTCTCCGAGGATGCCGAACCACATGCCGGCGATTATCCCCCGGGCACGGAGGGGGAGTTCAGGCGGTGTGGGCGAGCGGGCCGAGCCAGGTGCCGCCGGACACGTCGACGGTCTGGCCGGTGACCCAGCGTCCCTGGGGGCCGGCGAGGAAGCCGACCACGTCGGCGACGTCCTCCGGCTCGCCGATCCGGCCGAGCGCGGTGACCGCCTCCAGGGCCGCGACGACCTCCGGGACGGCGGTGTAGCCGGCCGTCAGGTCGGTGCGTACGGCTCCGGGTGCGACCGTGTTCACGGTGATGCCGCGGGGGCCGAGTTCGTTGGCGAGGGAGGGGGCCATGGCTTCCAGGGCCGCCTTGCTGACGGTGTAGCCGATCTGGGTGGAGACCGCGAAGCGGCTGGCGGTCGACCCCATGTTGATGATGCGGCCGCCGTCGTTCAGCAGCGGCAGGGCCCGCTGGACGACGAAGAACGGGGTGCTCACGTTGACGGCCATCAGGGTGGCGAACTCCTCCTCGGTGACCTGTCCGATGGAGTTGCCGGAGATGATGCCCGCGTTGTTGACGAGGATGTCGAGGCCCTCGGCTCCGTGCTCCGCCAGTCCCCGGTCCAGCCCTTCGAAGAGCCGGTCCACGGCTCCCGCCCCGCCGAACACGGCGCGGACGGCGAAGGCGCGGCCGCCGGCCTCCGCGATCCGTGCCACGGTCTCCTCGGCGGCGGCCCCGTTCGTGCCGTAGTGCACCGCCACCAGCGCTCCCTCGGCGGCCAGCCGCAGCGCGACGGCCCGTCCGATGCCGCGCGACCCGCCGGTCACCAGTGCGGTCTTGCCGGTCAGCTGCTCGCCCATGTCCTCGGCTCCCCTGTCGTGTGTCCGCCCGGTGCCCCTCGGTGGGGCCCGGTGACATCACTCTCCGGGGGAGCGCTCACCGGCGGCTCACCGCCCGCTCACCGGCCGGTGTCCGTACGGCCCGCCATCTTGGAGTGGTGGTAGGAGTAGCCGAAGTAGATGACCAGGCCGACGAGGAACCAGACGACGAAGCGGAGCCAGGTCTCCACGCGGAGGTAGGTGATGAGCCAGATCGACGCGATGACGCCGACGGCGGGGGTGAAGGGCATCAGCGGGGTGCGGAAGGTGCGGGGAAGGTCGGGGCGCCTGTAGCGGAGCACGATGACCGAGGCGCACACGACGGCGAAGGCGAGCAGGATGCCGATGTTGGTGAGTTCCGCGGCCTCGCCGATGGGCACGAATCCGGCGATGGCCGCCGAGGCCACGCCGACGATCCAGGTGACGCGGGTCGGGACGTGGCGGGTGGGGTGGGTCTTGGCGAACCAGCCGGGCAGCAGTCCGTCGCGGCTCATGGAGAACCACACGCGGGTCACGCCGAGCATGAAGGTGAACATGACGGTGAGGATGCCGATGATCGCGCCGACCGCGATGATGTCGGCGACGACCGGCAGCCCGGCCGCCTTGAAGGCGCTGGAGAATCCGCTCTCCGGGTCGATGTCGGTGTACTTCTGCATGCCCGTCAGGACCAGGCAGGCGAGGACGTACAGCACCATGGCGATGGCGAGGGAGTAGAGGATCGCCTTGGGCATGTGCCGCTGCGCGTCCTTGGACTCCTCGGCCGCCGTGCTCATGGCGTCGTAGCCGAAGACGGCGAAGAAGACGGTGGCGGCTCCGGTGAAGGCGCCGCCGATGCCGAACGGGAAGAAGGGCGTGTAGTTGTCGGCCTTGATGTGGAAGAAGCCGACGACGATCACCAGCAGCACGACCAGCACCTTGAGGACGACCACGACCGTCTCGAAGCGGGCGGCGTTCTTGATGCCGAGGGTGAGCAGGTAGGCCGTGAACAGGCACAGGACGGCCGCGATGAGGTCGAAGCGGTGTCCTTCGCCGGTGCCGGGGGCGCCGAGCATCCAGGTGGGGAGGGAGGCGCCGGTCTCCTCCAGCAGGAAGTTGAAGTAGCCGGAGATGCCGATGGCGACGACCGCGACGATCGCCGTGTACTCCAGCAGCAGGTCCCAGCCGATGAACCAGCCGACGAGCTCGCCGAGGACGGCGTACCCGTAGGTGTAGGCGGAGCCGGCCTTCGGGATCAGGCCGGCGAACTCGGCGTAGGAGAAGGCGGCCGCGGCGCTGGCGATGCCGGCGATGAGGAAGGAGAGCAGCACGGCCGGTCCCGCGACGCCGTTGGCGACGGTCCCGGCGAGGGTGAAGATGCCGGCGCCGATGATGCCGCCGACGCCGATGGCGGTGAGCTGCCAGAGGCCGAGGGTGCGGGTGAGCTGCTGGCTGGGCGCCCCTTCGGGCTCCTCGATGTGCTCGATCGGCTTGCGGCGCAGTACGCCCTGCCCTGACCACAGGCTGGCCATGCTCCGATCCTTTCGGCCGGGGTGACGGGCGCACATCATCTCGGAGCCGGAGCCCTTGCGGAACTAGGCGCTCCGGTGGCGTGCGCCCGGGTCCGTTCACGGACCCGGGCGGGGCCGGTTCCCGTCAGTTCCAGATCCGGAGCTTCTCCGGGTTGCGCACCGCCCAGATGCGGGTGATCCGGTCGCCCGTGAGGCCGAAGGCGGCCACCGATACGGTGGTGGTGCCGAACCGGGCCACGAGGCCGGGGCGGCCGTTGACGGAGCGTTCCAGGAGGGTCAGGCCGGGCGTCGACCTGCCGCCGGTGTCGGTCAGGTAGCGGGCGATCCGGTCCGCGCCCACGAGGGGGTGCCGTACGGCGCTCACCAGGCCGCCGCCGTCGGCGACCATCGTGGCGTCGGGGTCGAGGAGGCCGACGAGGGCCGGGACGTCCTTGGCCTCCCAGGCCCGTTTGAAGTCCCTGATGACGCGGGTCCGTCCGGCGGCCGGGCCCGGGTGGGGGCGGGCCGTGCCGATCCGGCGGCGGGCCGACGCCGCCAGCTGGCGGCAGGCCGCCGGGGTGCGGCCGAGGATGCCGGCCACGTCGGCGAAGGGGTAGCGGAACACGTCGTGGAGGACGAACGCGACCCTTTCGGCGGGGGTCATCGCTTCCAGTACGACGAGGAAGGCCATGTCGACCGACTCGTCGAGGGTGATCCGGTCGGCCGGGTCGGTGCCGGCGCCGCCGTGCGCGCCCGTCCACTCCGTGCGGTCGGGCAGCGGCTCGGGAACCCACTGCCCGACGTAGCTCTCGCGCCGGGCGCGGGCGGAGCCGAGTACGTCGAGGCAGACGCGGCTCGCCACGGTGGTCAGCCAGGCGCCGGGCGATTCGACGGCGTCCTGCTTCTCCCGCGGCATGGCGTACCAGCGGGTGTAGGCCTCCTGTACGGCGTCCTCGGCCTCGGACAGGGAGCCGAGGAAGCGGTAGGCGAGGTTGGTCAGCCGGGTGCGCTCGCCCGTGAGCACGCTCAGCGCCGAATCTGTGGTCATGGGGCCATCCTCGGCGAAACGGCCTGGTGGAGGGCGGGTTGGTGCCTCACCTCACATCCGCGGGGGCTGCGTCGTCGTCATGACGAGACGGCGGGGCGTTCCCGGTACACCGTCGGCGGACAGGACGAGAGGGGCTCACCATGCCCGAGCAGACGGCGGCGGGGAAGTTCATGCGGATCTCGGCGGCCTTGCAGGTCGTGGGCGTCTTCTTCCAGGCGGTCACGGCGGGGATGCTGCTGTCGACCGAGTACGGGGAGGCGCTGCACGGGGCGGGGGCGCGGGGCATGTACGCCGCGTCGATGCTGTACGTGCTGGCAGCGGTCCTGGGGTGGCGTCCGGGCGGCGGGCCGGTCAGACCGGTCCTGTACGCGGTCGGCATGCTGGTGCTCGCCTCGGCGCAGGTCGTGCTGGGCATCGCGCACGTGGCGTCCGTGCACGTCCCGCTGGGCGTGCTGATGTTCGGCCTGAGCGTCCTCCTGCTGGGGCACTCGGTGGTGGGCGGCCGCCTCGGCGCCCGGACGGCCTGAGCCGTCCGGGCGCGGGGCGGGCGTCCCGGCCGGGCCGTTGGCCCGGCTGCCGCCCCTTGGGAACGAACTGCCCGCGGAGCCGGTGGTGTTGAGGAGAGCGGAGGCGCGTTGCGGGGTGCGCGGCACGAACATAGACTCGCGCATCCCGGAAGTACGTGTCGAAACGGAGCGCAGCATGCCCAAGGTCACGGCGATCGCCCTGCTCAAGGCGGCCCCTGGCGCCGAGGACAGGGTTCGCGAGCAGGCGCTGTCCCTGGTCGCGCCCTCGCGGGCCGAGCCGGGCAACATCAGCTACCAGGCGTACGTCCACCCCGAGGACCCGAGTGCGTGGCTGGTGTTCGAGGAGTGGGAGGACCAGTCCGCGTTCGAGGCACACCTGTCGAGCCCGCACCTGACCGAGGCGCTCGCGGCGGGTCCGGGACTGCTGGTGGGCCCGCCGGCCGAGCACGTGTTCACCGTCGGCGAGTGACCCGCACCCGGTGACCGGCGGCCCGGGCGGCCCGGACCCGAGGGAGACGGCCTAGGTGTATTGATCACGAGCGTTGTTGACAGTCGGCGGGTCTTGAACATGGCGAAGACCTCCGGTGTGGTGGGAGCTGTCTAGGAACTCAC
>NZ_JBNNPF010000095.1:0-17478 GCF_050275515.1 Streptomyces sp. NPDC004126
GTCCTTCGCTTCGCTTCGGACGGGTTCGGGGCCTCGCTTCGCTCGGTCCCGAACGGCCCGCTTCGCGGGCCTAGGTGACCCCGTTTCACGGGGTCCGGGCCTCCGGCCCGTTGGGCGGGTCCGCTCCGCTCCCCCACCCGGGCCCTTCCGGCTCCGCCTCCAGGACCAGCCCGCTGTCGCGGGCAGCTGGCAAGAGCGGAGCCGGGCGGGGGTGTTCGTCAGTCGAGGACGCTGTCCGGCTGGTGGGCGGCGTGGTCGCTGGAGGTGAGCACGTCCATCGAGCTGAACGCGTTGTTCGGCTGGTACTTGTCGGCCCCGGACTGCTCGTTCTCCGAACCGGCGAACAGGTCGTCTTCCTCAGGCTCCGGCATGACAGCACTCCCTTGCATAGGTGATCCAACGATCACCACCCTCACCCCCGGACCGGCTTCACCGGAAGACAGCCCACTCGAACGAGTGATCTGAAACCGGCCACGGCATCACGGAATGTCCGGAGGGCCGCACTGACGGGCCGACGGTGTGAGCTGGGCGAGGACCGGGCTTCGTTCCAGAGCACGACAGTGAGGGAGAACAGGGATCGGGAGATCCTGCTCGCTTGAGTGCATCGGCACGGTAGAGTCGAGCCTACATCAGGAGCAGATGCAGGTGTGTAGGATCCCGCGAAACCCGGCACTCCCTCCCGGCGGTCTGGATGTGTTGCTGTTCGGGGGCGTGGTGCGTGGGATTCGGATGCTGTGTACCAGCCCGAGAAACCCGCGACTGCCCCGGGGTCGAGACGCCTCTATCCGACGGAGAAAGCGAATGCAGAAGTCTGGCGGAATCACCCTGCGACCTCACCAGGAGGAAGCGGTGGAGGCGATTGTCCGGGGGCTCGATATCCCGCCGGGAAAGCGGATTCCGAAGGCAGGTCTGCGGGCCACGGTCGTGGCCGCGTGCGGGACCGGGAAAACCTTCATCGCCGCCGCGGCCGCGCTCCGGCTGGCCCGGGGCGGGAGGGTCCTGGTCCTGCTGCCCACCCTGGACCTGCTCACCCAGACCGCGCGGGAGTGGCGCACGGCCGGCCACGACGGGCCGGCTGTCGCGGTGTGCTCGCTTCAGGACAACGCCCAGCTCTACGGACTCCAGGTGCGCTCGACGACGTCGGCGCCGCAGCTCGCCCTGTGGCACGGGCGCGGGCCGGTCACCGTGTACGCCACCTACGCCTCCCTGCCGGTCGTGGCCGAGGCGTTCGGCGGGGAGTACGGGCTGGTGATGGAGCCGTTCGACTTGATGGTGGTGGACGAGGCACACCGCACCTCGGGGTCCGCGGGCAAGGCGTGGGCGGAGGTGCACCGCCAGGAGGTCATCCCCGCACGGCGCCGCCTGTACATGACGGCCACCCCGAGGGTCTGGGCGGAGCGGCCTCGGACGCGGGCCGAGATCCGGGCAGCCGCGGCGACGTACCGGCGCCAGGAGGCGGCGCGGCGGCGGAAGGCGGAGGCCAAGGGGAAGCCGTTCGTTCCGCGCCACGAGGCGTTGCCCGCGGAGTTGGCGTGTTCGATGGACGACGTCAAGGTGTTCGGGCCCGTCGTCTACGAGCTGCCGCTGGCGGACGCGATCGCACGCGGGCTGCTGGCGCGGTATCAGGTGGTCGTGGCCGAGCTGGTAGACCCTGTGGTCACCCCGGGCCGGCTCTACGGCAAACAGCGGTGGGACGAGGAGCTGCGGGGCGAACGCCTGGCAGCCGTGCAGACCGTCCTGCTGGAGACCATGGCGACCCATGACCTGAAAACCACCATCACCTTCCACCACCGCACCATCGAGGCGCAGGCCTTCGCCGAAGGCCTGCCCCGGGTCGCGGCACGCCTGCACGCCGTCGACCCGGGCCGGCACCCGGAGAAGGTGTGGACGGGGTGGCTGCGCGGCCAGCACGACGCCGAGCACCGGGCCGACGTCCTCGCGGACTTCGGCCGCCGTGCCGGCCGCGCCGTGCTGGCAAATTGCCGGGTTCTGGGTGAGGGCGTCGACATCCGAAGCGTGGACAGTGTCGCCCTGATCGACCCCAAGGGGTCCGCCGTCGACATCGTCCAGGCCATCGGCCGGGCGCTGCGCCAGAAGCCCGGCCAGAGCAAAATGGCCACCCTGATTGTGCCGGTATTCCTGGATGAAGATGAGGACCCGGAGGACATTCTTTCCTCGAAGTCCTACGGCCCTTTGATTCGGGTATTGCAGGGTCTTCGGGCGCACGATGAACGCGCTGTGGAAATGCTCGCAATTCCTCAAGAAGCGCAGAAGCGCATCGTAGCGCCGTCGCGTCTGATCGGCGAAGCACCCGACGACGGCGACGAAGAGGCCCGGCTGCTGCTGCGGTTCGCCGCCCCACGCGACCCCGCGCTGATCGCCAAGTGGATCAGCTACCAGGTCCTCGACACCGAACGCCAGGACTGGCGACGGGGCCTCGAAGCGGCGTACCGGTACCGGGAACGGGAGCAGCATCTGGAGGTGCCCTACGGCCACGTGGAGGGTGCGCACCCGCTGGGGCGGTGGCTCTCCGACCAGCGCATGGTGTTCCGGGCCGGGCAGATGACCGGTGAGCGGGCCGCCGAGCTGGAGGAGCTCGGGATCGTGTGGGACACCGCCGACGCCGGCTTCGAGACCAACCTCGCTGCCGCGCGGGCCTACCACCAGCAGCACGGGACGCTCGCGGCCCCCCGGGGCGCGGCGATCCTCGACATCGCCGTCGGGCAGTGGCTCACCAACGTCCGCCGGCCCGGCGGACTCGGCACCGACCCGGTGCGCGCCGCACGGCGTACGGCGGCCCTGGCCGCGATCGATGAGGACTGGAACCCCGCGACGTCGGGGTGGACGGTGGACTGGCAGCGGCACTACGCCTACCTCACCCAGCTCCTCGACGAAGGCGCCCGCCTGAAGGCCATCAAGCCCGGGGTCACCCGGCACGGCGACGACGTCGGCCGGTGGCTCGCTTCGCAACGACGGGACTGGGACCGGCTGAACACCGAGCAGCAGACCCGGCTCACCGCGCTCGGCATCACCCCCGCGCAGGTCGTACGGGCCCGGCAGGCGCCCGCGAAGGCCAGGACGGCCGCAGGGTCCGGGCGCGGCGCGGAAGCCTTCCAGACCGGCATCCAGGCCCTCGCCCAGTACATCGAGCGGGAAGGCGGAGGCCTCCCCGGCCGGCAGCACGTCGAACACCTACCGGACGGGGGTGGTGGGCACCGCACCGGGGTGTGGCTGGCCAACCAGCGCCAACGCCGCGACCGGCTGGACGCCGGGCAGCTGCGGGCGCTCGCCGGGCTCGGGGTGCAGTGGGCGCAGTAGACGGCTGCGGAACTACTGCCCGAGCTGCCACCGCCCGGCCTTCGGCCCCATCATGGCCCCGACCTAACAAAGCACTATTAGGAGCTGTCCGGTCGATCTCCACCAGGCGGGCGGCGAGGCTCTGCCAGAGCGTCTCGTCCTGGTGTTTGTGTTGCCCATCCTCCTTTATCAAGAGCTGGTGGCGGATTGATACGGGCTCACCCGCCGCGTGCGGGTGAGCCCGTGGTGTCCTCAACCAGGTAGAGCAAGCCAGCCGCACCACACGGTCGAGGTGCGCCTGGGTGGTTACCAGGCCACCGGCAGGAGTGATGGACCGTGCGTCACCAGACCGGCATTCCACTGCACTGCATCCACACCCGGGTCCAGGCGCAGCTGGGGGAGGCGCCCCAGGATCGTGGCCAGGCCGATCTCCAGTTCAGCACGGGCTAGATGGGCACCGAGACAGTGGTGGGGCCCGTACCCGAAGGTGAGGTGGGAATCGAGATCACGGGTGAAGTCGACCTCGTGGGGGTTATCGAAGACGCTCGGATCGCGGTTGGCCACGAGAAAGGGAAGAATTACCGGCTCGCCGGCCTTCAGCTGCTGTCCACGGATTACCACGTCTTCCGTGGCATAGCGGGCAAAGATCGGCGCCACCCCGAGAGGAATGTGACGCAATAGTTCATCAACCGCTCGGGGAATCAACTCGGGACTACGGAGCAACTGGGATTTGTGATCGGCGTGAGTGAGCAGGAAGTACAGAAAGTCAGACAGTTCAGTAGCGGTGGTCTCGAAGCCGCCCACAAGGATTGCCATGGACAGGTGCAGCAGTTCCATCTCAGTCAGGAATCCGTGATCGTCACGCGCCTGAACCAAGCCGGTGAGAAGATCCTCGGCGGGCCGGCTCCGACGTTCAGCGATGATTCGCATCACGTAGTCGGCGAGCTTGACGACCCGGTCGGCAGTCTCCTGCTCCGAGAAAGCCGAGGTCGTGAAGAATGCCAGCGCCCACTGCGCGATGTTGCGCCGATCCTCGTACGGCACACCGAGCAACTCACAGATGACAGTGATGGCCAGAGGGCGGGAGAACTGCTCGGTCAAATCCGCCGGAGGGCCGCTAAGCGTCATCTGATCGATCAGATCATGGGCGATCTCCTGGATGCGCGGGCGCAGCGCCTTTACGCGGTGCGGTGTGAATGCCTGGGCGACCAGGCGGCGCAGTCTAGTCTGCTCCGGGGGGTCCATGCCCAGGATGCCTCGCTCGTCACCCAGTGTGTGCGAGTGCATGCGAGGCTCATTGCGACCGATGGCCGCAGAAAGACTAAAACGGGCATCGTTCAGAACGGCGCGGACGTCTTCATAGCGCGTCAGAAGCCATCCCGGCTCGCCGTAAGGCAACTGGACCCAGCATACCGGTTCTCGTTCCTGTAGGTCCGAGTAGCGCATGTCGAAGTCCAGCGCGGAGGGCTCGCCAAATGGATATGGAAGAGGCTGCGCACGACAATTCAGAGATCGCACCGTAGGCGAATCGGCTGATCCCTTTGCCTCATTGATAGTCATATGATCACCGGAGAGATGAGTATCCACGAATGGGCGAGTGGAGTCGATGATCTCATTCAAACTGGACGCGAAATGAATAACACGCCCCCTCAGCACCCCTCCCCGGCCGACCAGCCGGACGCCGACGACGTCGAACAACACGCCTGTCCGAAGTGCGAAGCCCAGCCCGGCTCGCCGTGCCGTTCACGCGGCGGCGCCGTCGCCTCCGCATACCACACCCGCCGCTTCACCCTGGTGCGATCTCTCGGTTTCGTGTCAGCACGCCACCTGCACGAATACCGCCCCGTGACAGTGGAACCGCCCACATCTCTCACATCCTCGACAGTGAACCCCGACCCGGAAACCGACACTGACCTGCACCAACACGCAGACCCTCACTGCCTCTCACTCCACTGTCACCAAACCGAGAGATCGCAGCCAGGGCAGCCAGAGAGCAAGATCGCGTGTGTGAATGCGCACGCTCATGACAGCCAGGAGCCTTCGGGAAAGGCACCCCACAGCAGCAGCCCGGTCACCGCATGACAGCCATGATCACTACTTCCGCGCCGCACAAGCAGGGACATTCCGCCCATCCGCGCTGACGCCGATCCGGCGCCACCGCCGCACCCATTCACAGGTTCATCCGGTTGGCCTCCGCCCGCGGACCCGTCCGAGTGAGGCGGAACGATTCGTCACCGCCCGAGGCATAACCCGAGTCTGGGATCCGACAGGGTGGGGGCGACCATCCCCCGCCTACCCCACGGGATCCCCCATGCGTCTGCGCAACTCCCTCGCCGCCGCCATCGGCGCACTCACCCTCGTCCTCACCCTGCCCAGCTCCGCCTCGGCCGCCGTCGGCACCTTCGAGTACACGTACTTCCAGAATGGCCATGCGCGCATCGGTGCCCTCGTGGACCCCGCGGGCGAGGACTGCATCGACATCCCCGGCGCGACTGATGCGGACCCCGCACAGGGCCCGAAGAACCTCACCAACGCCACCGCCACCGTGTTCCTCGACTTCGGGTGCCAGGGCGACACCTTCTACGTCATGAATCCGCTGAAGATCCTCGGCCCCCGCCTCAAGTTCCGCTCCGTCGTCTTCAGCCACTGACCTCCCCCTCACCGCATCCACCCGGTTTCCCGTGCCCCACACGGGAAACCAACCCCCACACCCACAAACCCCGAGGCATCCCCGGGCAACCGCACGGCCAGCTCCCGGACGACCCACAAGTGCGCTTCGCACTCAGCGACCAACCCAGACACCCCAAAGCACACCGAACGGCGCACAGCACCGGCCACGATCGACACCCACCGAACCCCCGCGACACCCAGGTCAACGGCGGACCGGCAACGCCACCACGCCCACCTCAACCGGCTATCGCCCAGGCCGCCGGAGAAGCAGCCGAGATAGCGAACGCGGACACCATCAAGCAGGACCACATCGTCCAGGCCGTCGAGGCCAAGACCACCGGAGAGCTGCGCACCCGCACCGCCAAGGCGGCCCAAGCCCGACCGTGAGCACCACCACACCGCGCCGGCGCCAAGGTCTCCGGTACCCACCGCCGCTCCCGCCCGACCCCCTCCAACAGAAGCGCCGCACCGTGCAGGTGGCGGGGACATCGTCCGCCCGACACCCGGGGGCGGGCACACATTGAGCGCCTCCCGGACGGCAGCGAGCACCGCACCGGCGTATGGGTCGCCAACCAGAAGCAGCGCCGCGACCGGCTCGACGCCGAGCAGTTGCGGGCGCTGGCCGAACTCGGCATCGACTGGGCCCGGTCGGCTGTGTGAGATCCCAAGATCAGGCGATGCTCCGCCGGCAGGCCCTACCCCGGCGCCACGCGCACTCTGTCTGCGAACCTGCCGGTGACGCGACGTGACGGGGCAGAGGAGTGATCGTTTGCACGGCATGAACACGATCCTCAAGAAGCTTGCCGTGGTCGCGATCCTGGGAGCCGCGCTGTCCGCAGGTTCGACCGCGCAGGCCGCCACCGACCTCACTGTCCCCTCCAGGCCCCAGCCCGTCGACTGCCCCGCCTACACCGACGACACCGACGACATCAGCGCCTCCAGCAACTACGGATGCGACGGCGGCTGGATGCACAGCGTCTACAACTACTACGTGAACCAATAGGCGGGACAGGCAATCGCCAGGCGCAGTGGGCCGACTCCTGATCACCCGCCCGGCTCCCCGCCGCCGGGAGGGCCTCCGGGGCGGGGCAGGTGCCCGGATGCTGTGTTCGGTCCGGCAGCCTGCCCGCCCAGCCGAGCCTACGAGGCAACACCACCACGCGCCCGACACAAGCCGGCTCGACGCCCGGGTCACCCCCAGGACGGACGCACCCCGGGCTAGAGGTACGTCGGGACCTGCGGCGGGGTCCGGCCAGGCCTGGCCCAGAACGGGCCCGCGCCAACGGCGAGCGCCCCCGGGCAGATGCGTTCCGGCCACTTCCCGAAAGAACCCACTGATTCCGCCCTGCCTCGCCCGACAGCCCGGTAGCGTCCCAAACGATCATCAACAGCGGGCCCGGCCCGCAAGGAACTCGACGCCAGGAGCAGCCGTGACGGTGACCGAAGGCCTCGACGCCACCCCGGACGGGGAAACCACAGAGACCACGTCCAACAAGACGATCTTCAAGCGGACCCAGATCAAAGCAGTCATCAAGGGGGCGACCCGCCTGCGGTCCTCGATCGCCACGGGCGCCGCGCTGAACCAGGCCGTCACCTCCCTCATCCGGGAGGTCAGCGTGGCAGCACACGCCCTCACAACCGACGAACACAAGAGGGTCACCCCCCGCCACGCCGACACCGCGATCGCGCAGGACCCCGAACTCAAAGCGCTCGTGGACGGCCTCACCCAGCCAGGCTCACGCGGCAGGGCCAAATTGGCATTCATGGATCAAATCAGTCGAAGCATCAGCAAGTACATGAAAGTCACTCTGAGAATCCCCACCCGCGGGGACACCCCGATGACCCTCTCGAACCTCGCCTTCGACCTGGCCTACAGCATCGCCGAAACCGCAGGCGAAGCCGCCCGGAAGGCGAACAGCACAACCATCACCCCGGCCCACATCATCCAGGCCATCGAAACCCGGACCACCGGAAACCTGCGCACCCGCACCACCCACGCAGCCCAGACCCAAAACTGAACACACCAACCCACCACGAACCACACACCCCGGGGGGCGGCCCCCACACCGCCCCCAAACCCCCCACCGGCCCCTCCACCGGTAAAAGAGACCATGCCCCACACCATGGTCGTCGCCGTGCCACCCGCCGACCTGGAGCGCCCTGACGCCTACGTCGAGGCGCAGCAGCGCAACAAAATCCGTTGGGCCAGCGCCGAACAGGCCTCCGACGTCCTGCAACCGGGCGGCCCCGAGCTGCGCACGGCCTGCACCTGGATCCGCCTCCAGCGGGACCGCCTCCACGAGGACGGAACGCACCGCGTCAGCCGACTGCACGCCCTCGCCCCCGAGCGCCGGTGCGCGCGGCGGTCACCCCGGCGGCAGGCCCCGGTGCAGCGCCTGTCGCGGGCGCGGGTGCCTGGGTGGCGAGGACGGCCGCGACGCCCTGGTCGACGCCGCGTGCGCGTCGGCGAGCAGACGCTGTACGTCCACGCCCTGGCCGTCGAGGCGGCCCATGGCGGCGGCCATGTCGGGCCAGGCCGGGGAGGCGAGGGTCGCGTCGCGGACCATGCCGCCCGGCAGTGCAGAGTCCAGGGTGCCCGTCAGCTGCGGGTGCCCGCGCACTGCCGGCGTGCCACCCTGGCGGCAAAGGGAGGTCACCATGGCCAGACACAAGAAACTCGACATGGCAGCTGCCGAACGCAACCGCCGCGACGGCCGACATGTACCCGTTCCCCCGCCCCCCGCGACACCCGCACCCGGCACCACCCGAACGGACACCCGCCCACGCCCAACCGGCATCCAGCGCCCCTGAACCAGCTCCACAACCCGCCCCCGGAGGCGATCCCGGGCCCGGCACACACAGAAGGACCGCCCGTCGACGGTCGGCCCTCCGTGCGACACCACGTTCCGCCGTCGCCCCAAAGCCCCCAATCCGCACCGCCCGGCACGCGTACCGGGAGGCGGGACTGCCCAGGCCGACGCGGCCACTCGTGCCGGCGCCCGGGCTGCGGGCCGAGCCGGAGCAGCGCGGGGAACGGGAGCCCCTCCCGGCTTGCGCGGCACAGCCGGGCGGGAGGGGCCCGTATGCGGGCGCCGGGCGACGGCGTACAAGCCGGCCCCCGAACCGCAGCCGCCGCCCTGCGGCCCGGTCACCCGAGGGGCGGCATGGCAGCGGGTTCGGCTCCGGTCGCTCAGCCCGTGAACTCGCCCGCCAGCGCGGCCGCTCCCGACTCCGCCCACTTCTGGCGCCCCACCCAGAAGTCCGCGAAGGAATCCTCGTCCGCGGCAAGCCGGGAGCCGCCGATCCAGGACGCGCAAGCCGGCTCCGGCAGCACCGCCACCTTGACGGGCAGCTCCGTGAGCGCGCCGGCCTCGGCCGCCAGACGCGGCGCCAGGCCCGGCATCTGGGCAAGCCCCCCACTCAGCCGAACGGCGCCGGCCAGAGCGGCGCGCACCGGGGCGTCGGCGGCGGTCAGGACCTGGTGGACCAGCTCGTGGAGTCCCGGCTCCGTCAGGCCCAGGCGGTCGGGGGCGAAGAGGGCTTCGGGGACGTCGAAGCGCTCCGAGCCCAGGGGGAGGAGCTGCGCGTCGGGCAGCTCGTAGGACCCGGCGACCGCGCCCGCCTCGGCCTTGTGCATCTCGGCGGTCAGGTCTTCGGCGACGTAGCAGAGCCTCTCCCTGATGTCCCGCACAACTTCGAGCTCGGCCGGCGTCCTCAGGCTGTGCCCCGCCTGCATGAGCCGGTCGCTCAGATACCCGGTCAGGTCCCGGCCGCCGAAGCCGGCGTGCCGGGTGCCGGGCAGCAGACGCCCGTCGTGGACCGCGGACACGCTCACCACCCCGTCACCCAAGTCCACCACCACACCGGTGCGCACACACGCCGAACGCAGTGCCAGGACCGGCGCGGGCACGAACGCGGCCGCCCGCACACCCAACTCCTCGAACAAGACCCGCGCCGTGCGCTCCCGCTCCTGAGGCGAGGCGAACGGCGACTCGACCACCAGCACCCGGCAGTCGGCCGCAACGAACCGCAGCTCACGCTCCAGGGTGTGAGCCCACACCCTGGCCGCTGCCTCCCAGTCCTCCACACCACCCCGCGGCGCCGGCCGCTGAAACGTCAGGGTCGCGCGCTTCGCCGCCGCCTCGTCCCCGACATAGAAATCCCTCTGCCCCACGCCCGCCTGGGCCGCCCTGGGCACACCCACGACGTTCGGGAAGACCGCGCCCGGCTCGTCCTTCCCGGCCACCCCCGCCTTCACCCAACCCGAACCGAAATCAACCACGACCGTGCCGGTCATTCACGCCTCCACACTCCCGGCAGAGACAGACCCCCAGCCCCGCGAAGCCACCCCCGCCACCACAGACAAGATCAACAGCCACACTACCGAAAGTGACCTAACGATTGCATTCTGCGATGGACTGCCGTGCATGCCGGAACGCTCCGACCGGCTCGGGGACGGGCTGTTCGGGCGTCGCGTTGGGCTGGGGTTACACCCCTGCCTCCGTTCGGAAGCCTGGGTAGGCTTCCGGGCGCTGGCGCGCGTTCTGACGTGCCATCGCATACGGAGAGGAAGAGCGATGTCGTCTATCCACACGGGCAAGTTTGACCTGCTCACCGACCCTGCGGACGCGGCGTGGGGCAAGTTCCTCACCCTGATGGGAGCCAGTCAGGAGGGTCGGGACGCGGAGTTTCTGGTCAGCCCCAGCTACGAGCTCGGCTGTGCGGGTGAGCGGTGGACGCTGGCCCGTTTCTCGGAGTTGGGCAACGAGAGCGTCAGCTTCACCCTCGGCAAGGAGGTCGCGGACGTGCCCTTCCCGGGCGGCCTGACCGGCACCGCGACGTTCACCGAGAACGGCCCGGATCTCGTCCAGATCTTCCGCGGCAACGGCAAGGAGGCGCAGGTCGTCCACGCGACTGCCGCCAGCGAGATGATCACCACCTACACCACTCAAGGGCACTCGGCGGTCCGCAAGTACAAGAAGGTGGGGTAGCCGCCGGGCGAGCCGTCAGCGGTGGGACCGGGACGAACGCCGTCATCCGAGCGGACGGGGCCGGTCCGCCGGGCCGCAGCACGTCCACGGCGGCCTCGGTGTCCGGAGGGCCGCGTCAGCCTGCCGGCCAAGGCGGCCGTCCTGCGGACTGTTCCCGGCGGGAGCGGGACGGCCTCGTCCGATCCCGCCCGGACCGGACGAGGGCGGCCTGGCCTTGACGGCCCCGCCGGCGACACGCACCCCTCCACCGAAACCGAATCAGATTTCGGACATTCTCTAACGTTTTCCAGCCATTCGCGTAATTCGGCGAATAGCAGGATGAAAGGGTCGGGATGGTCACGGTCGTGATCACCCCATCCGAGTTGACGCACCCGGCGGTCCGGGACTTCGTCACCGCGTTCAACGACCACCAGGTGGACGCCGTCCACGCCACCGTCACCGACGACTTCGCCGCCACCTCCGGCCCGGTGCGCAACAACGCGCGCAGGTTCATGACCGTCCGCTCGGCGATCGCCATCCACCACCAGGACGCTGAAGGCCTGACGGTCCGCGGCCTCTACCGGCAGGGCCACCAGAACGCCCCCGTGCGGTGGGCCTTCACCCCGCGGGACGGCAAGATCGCCGAGCTCGTCATCACCAAGGACGACGACTTCCCCTCCGGCTTCTTCAACGAGGCCGACCCCGAGCTGGAACGGTGCCTGGGCCGCGGAACGCCCTACCGCACCGACTCCGACGGCAAGCCCCGCCCTCTGCTGGCACTGCGGCGCGAGAAACTGGGCTCCCACCTGTACGTGACGCGGTTCAGCCATTCCGGGCTGTGGGTCAACACCGGCGAGAAGGCCGACGGCGACGTCCACCGCTCCTACCGCAGCCCATCCTCCGGTGACCACGACGACCGCAGCAGGGTCAGCAGCGTCTCCTCCCACCTCGACCTCAGACTCGGCTGGGACGGCGACGACCACCAGATGGCCACCGTCTCGTACTGGGCCAAGCCCTACTACTGGGACGCCATCAAGTGGTGCCCCGAGCGCCTGCGCCTGGACGACAGCGCCATCCCCACCATCACCGGAACCCTCACCCTCACCGGCCCCGGCGACACCATCGTCAGCACCGAGAACATCACCATCAACGGCGGCCACGTCCCCTACGAACGAACCTTCACCCGCACCATCGCCCTCGCCGACACTCCCTCCGGCACCCACACCCTCACCTTCACCCAAGCCGTCAAAACCGGCGGCACCGGCACCAACAAAGGCGCCGACAAAGTCGAACTCAGCGACCACACCCTCACCTTCACCGTCGGCGGCTGAACCAGCAGGTCGGCGCCCCAGACGGGATGTCCAAGGGCTTCGGCGACGCGGTCGCTTCCCGGCCCGCTACCGCGGTCACCCCGCGGCCGGGCAGCACAGCGGCTCTCCCCGGCCTTGGGCCTGCGGTCCGCCGCCACTCCCGTGGGCGGTTCGGGCACTGATCCTGGAGGACCCCGACCTGCCGAGCGAGATCCCCGACTTGGAGCCCGACACGGCTCCCCGGTATCCGCCCGCCCCTACGGGGTAGGGGCGGGCGGATACCGGGAGGCCCCCCGCCACGGCCACGGGGGCACGGACGACAAGCCACTCCGTCCACGCCCTGCCCGGCGTCCGCAGTTCGGCTAAAGTCCGCGGCCGCAGCATGCCAGGCATCACCCACGCCGCCCACCCCCAAGACGCGAACGCCCTACCCGACGGGTGCCAGGCGTCTCCCGCCGCGCCGACAAGAAACGCGGCCACCGAAGTCTGGACCCCCATGATGGCCGTGCGCTCCCCTCTGCCTCCACGCCAACCCCCGGGGCGCGGAGGCTGAGGTCCACGTGCGATGGGCATGGCGTCCTTTCCCTGAGTAAAGATCGTGCACGGCCCGAGCAGCCGAGGCTGGGACTGCATCAGCCCGCGCGAGCGCTCGCCGTGCAGCCAGAAGGCCGGGCACGGCGGTTCGGCCCGGCCGTGTCCGGCGCCGGCAGACCGCCGTCGGCCCAGCGGCATGAGGTGTCGTCGGCGGGCCGGACCCGCTGCGAACGGGCCCCTGCCGCGTCGGCAGCGACCCCGCCCACCCGTCAGACGCGTCATGGCCAGCCGTCTGCGCCAGCCGGAAGCTGCGCCCGGGCCCTACCCGAGAGCGGACACCACCCACCGTCTGGATCTGTCGGCCGAGCCGAACTCTCACAGGCCGCCAGCAGCGCCGCCTGCCGGGCATCTAGGCGTGGTAGATCGCGTACATGCGGTCCTCGTGGGTGGTGAACGCGGGCGCGCCCAGGGCCGTGCAGGTCCACTGGCCGTGGCCGATCCGGTCGGCGGGGTGAACCCACCCCAGGGTGGTGTCACGCCAGCTCAGGTAGACGCGGCGGTCCATACCCAGGTGGGCCATCCACTCGTACTGGCCGGCGCGGTGCACGGTCGGGGCGTGCCGGGTGCGCCAGGTGCCCATCTCCTGCCCTTCCCATCGGTACTCGGCAGGCCCGGTGCGGTACCGGGAGTAGATGGAGTCGTTTTCCTGGCGGTGGTCGACGCAATTCACGCCGCGGGTGCGGCTCAGGGCGGGGGCGCTGTGCGCGGTGGAGGAGTTGTCGAGGCCGACGCGCTCGGGGGTGCCCCAGGAAGTACCCAGCATGCGGCCGGCAACGTAGATGCGGTGGTTGTTGTTGTAGGCGACCCACATGTCGGGGCCGTCGGCGAGGGCGGAGGGGGCCAGGCCACTGCTCCAGCCCTTGACGGCCTGGCCGTGGGTCCAATCCTGGCCGTCGAACCAGGCGTGGTAGATGAGGTTGTTGGTTCCGGTGTGGAACCAGTGGAGACAGCCGTTGTAGACGGCGAGGGCGGAGGGCTGGTAGCTGACGGTGGTGCCGAGGGGGGTCGGGCTGGTCCAGGCGGTGCCGTCGTGGCGGCTCCACAGGATCCGGTGGTCGCCGGGCCGGGAGAACACGGCATGGAGCTCGTCGCGGTAGGAGGCCAGAGCGGGGGTGGTCGTGGTCTTCCAGCCCAGCGGGACCGGCGCGCTCCAGGGGCCGGGGTCGGTGGGGCCGGTGCCGTAGTCACGGCTGGTGATCTCGATGCTGCCGGAGGGGTAGACGGGGCGTTCGCCGGTGTAGGCGACGCGGAGCGTGTGGTGGCCGTCGCCGTTGAACTCCCACTTCAGATCGCCCTGGTGGTGCAGGACGGCCATGTCGTCACGGGTCAGGACGAAGGTCCGGGTGCAGGAGAGGTCGTCGTTGTTGCGCAGGGCGTCCATGAGGGAGATGAACACCTTGGCGATCTCGAAGCCGATCGCCACCGGCAGGGGGATCGGGTCCACGATGATGCCGACCGGGCTTTCCAGGGCCGCGTCGATCGTGGTGACCGCGTCGTTCAGTGCCTTGTTCAGAGCGTCGTACCAGCGTGAGCTGCTCTGGTCGGCCTCCCATACCTGCACACTGGCGACCATGTAGCCGCTGTCGGAGTTCTGGTCGATGAACACGTTGTTGTCGGAGTCGAACGTGCGGGTCTGGCCCTGCTTGACCTTCCCGAACTCCTCCGAGACGAACGTCTGCCCCGCCCCTTCGCCCAGGCTGGCGGCCGAGGTGAAGTAGATCTCGTCCCGGCCGCCGCCCTGGTCCCCGACCGCGCGGGAGACGTAGAAGGTCTTCATCTCCATCCGCACCCGCCACGAGTCACCCGCCACCCCCGTTCCGGCGTCGGCGCGGGTGGTGTTCCCGGCGTCGGGGTAGCGGGCCACGCCGGTGACGGCGAAGCCCCGCTCGCCCATCGCTTCGACGAACGCCTCGTCCTCCTCGATCCGGCCCGCCGCCAGATCCTCAAGGCGCAGCAGCGAAACGTTCGGCGCCTCCCACGCCTCCTGCGCCAGCCGCGGCAACTCCTCTTGAAGGTCCGCCATCGTGAACCCGGAGGAGACCGGCCGCTCGGCGATGACCGCCGGCACCGTCAGCACCCCCGGGTCCGCCGTGGTCACCGTCTCCCGGTACGCAGCCCCCCACGCCGCCACCTCAGAATCCTCCACCACCGTGGCCAGCGCATCCACCAGCAGCTGCTCCAGGCCCGTCAACGCCCGGCTCCCCCGCGCGTCCGCACCATGCAACGCCACCCCGAACAGCAGATTGCCGTACTTCCCCGACGCCAGCGCCGCCCTCGACCTGGCACTGTCACTACCCCCCACCAGCAGCGCCTTCAACCGCTCGATCCGCTCCGCGGGCGACCCGTCTCCACCCATCACGCACACCTCTCTCCCGACACCCCGATGCCCCCGGCGCGCGCAGCGCACCGGCCGACACGAACCCGTTCATCCTGACCAGCAGGCCACCCGTAACAGGACACAACCCCCGGAACCCGCCCACACAATGACGCAAAAACACACCATAGTTACCGAAAAACGACGGTTCGCCGCATCAGATGAACCTGTGCCACCGCGACCACACACAACACAAGCGCCACCCCGTACCGGCACGGGCCACCCCCACCCATCCCCCCAACCCCTGCCGACCGGGCACACCCCGGCCAACCACGGCCCCGGACGGCGATACACCGCGGGAAGATCATTCGCTGGGCGCGAACACGGACACACCGGCGGGCGGGACGCGATGGGATGCCCCTACCAAAGACGCCCCCGGCACTGCCCCTCGTTCGGAGGTGCATCCGGGCGCCTGCGGCACGGGCCATACCCCGGGTTCCCCGGGACGGCCCCCCGTCCAGAGAGGTTGATCAGTGAGTTCTCCCGCAGGTAAGTACGATCTGCTGTCCGACCCCACCGACAAGGCGTGGAACGACTTCCTCACCGCGGTCGGAGTGACCGATGCCCTCCGCGACGCGTGGGCAATGATCAAGCCGACCACCGAGATCACCGTCACCGACGGCAAGTGGTCTCTGAAGAACCTCTCCGAGCTGAAAAACTGCGAGAGCGTCTTCTCCCTCGGGGAGAAAGTCCCCACCCGGCTCGAAGCCGACGAGATGGACGGCATCGGCGGGACCTCGGTCTTCACCCAGCCCGCCGAGAACAAGCTGGTGGAGACCTTCACCGTCGGCGGCAAGAACGGCACGATCACCCGGACGTTCAGCGCCGACGAGATGACCACCACCTTCTCCTTCCAGGGCAAGACCGCCGTACGCAAGTACAAGCGCACCGCCTGACCTGCCGACCCATCGCGCCCGACGGTTTTCCCTCCGTGGCAAAGCCGTCGGGCGCAAGCACTCACGGTGGCCGCAGCAACCGTGATCCGCACCCGAAGGCCCCTACCGGGGCCCCGCTGCGCCCCGCACCGCCGCCGCAAGCTCGGCGCCTCCCGGGCGGTCCCCCAGGCCCGCCAGACAGGCCATCAGGCCGGCTGCGGCATCCAGGCCGGGGGCGGACGCCAGGGGATACCGGCCGCCGGCGGACGGACGCCAGCCCCGCCCGTCCCGCCACACGAGGGCCGGCACCTTGACCGGGTGAACATCGCGAGTTCTTGACCCGCGCATGTCCGTCAGCGGCTAAGGTCCGAACCGGCAAGATCACCTGAGTTAAGGAGTCCCCGATGCCTGACCAGCCCGACGACACCGTTGCCGCCGAGAGCCAGGAAGGCAAGTTCGACAGCTTCTCGCTCGACCTCGGCCAGGATTTCGCGATCGGCGGGGGTGAGGTGTCCGACGAGGACAGCCAGCCCGTGGCGTAGTACCCGCCTCCGGACTCGAAACTCGAACGCACCGAAGTTCGCGCGATGCCCCGCCGTTTGGACCAGGGGCTTTCTCCTTGGCGGGGCCGGGCGGGCGCCGCCGGGGCACGCGTCCTCCTTGCCCACCGACGGGCACGAGGGGCCCTTCGCCGGCTTCTCGGACGTCGCCCCGCCACACGAACCGGCCGGCCGCACCGACGCCGCCTCGGCCGGCACACAGTCGGACCGGCCCCCGAGGCCGAACGCGCCGACAACCGGTCAGGCCTTCGGCGGGACGGGCCCGTACCCCGGCCTCGCACTCACCGGCCGTCTGGTGGTCACCCTGCCCAAGGCACTGTGGGTGCCGCTGACGCGCGGGGTGTACTGGAACAACCGGCCCCACGTCCACGCCCTCCAGCCCTGGACCGACCGATAGGGCCCCGGCCCCGCCGCCGGGCGCTCCGCGGCCCCGCCCGAGGCACTCGCCGAACGGGAACGCGCCGCCGCCCAGGTGACGACGACCGGGGACGTCGTCCGCGCCGCCCTGGAACGCGTGCTGAAGGCGTAGGCGGCCCCGCGGTACTGCCCCCGCACACGCTGGGCAGCGGGCCTCACCCGCGCACGCCATATCGGCACGGGCTACCCGCACCCGGCCTCCGCCCCGGGCCCGGAGGCCCGGCTGTCGAGCCAGAACCGGGCCGTACGGCGTCCCGGGCCGACCACGGTCAGCGACGCCGACGGCATGCCGATGGGAACCTCGATCTTGTCGTGAGCGAGCAGTCACGCCACGACGGCCGCGCGGTCGAACTGCGGGAGCACCTCCGTGCCTCCGGCCGGGGCGGGGAAGTCGGCGTAGCGGCGGCGCCA
>NZ_JBNNPF010000096.1:0-15475 GCF_050275515.1 Streptomyces sp. NPDC004126
GGGAGGTGCCCCCAGGGGGCTCCGCCCCCAGACCCCCGCGCCTCAAACGCCGGCGGGGCTGGAGGGTGCCGGCGGGGCTGGATTTGCCGCCGGGGCCGAGTACGGCCCCGGGGTGCCGGGGGTTGTCGGCCCCCGCCAGTAGGGTGGTTGGCATGGCCGACCCTTCCAGCTACCGTCCCGAGCCCGGGCAGGTCCCCGACTCCCCGGGGGTCTACAAGTTCCGCGATGAACACCGCCGGGTGATCTACGTCGGGAAGGCCAAGAGCCTGCGCCAGCGCCTGGCGAACTACTTCCAGGACATCGCCGGCCTGCACCCCCGTACCGCGACCATGGTCACCACGGCCGCCTCCGTCGAGTGGACCGTCGTGTCCACCGAGGTCGAGGCGCTCCAGCTCGAATACTCCTGGATCAAGGAGTTCGACCCCCGGTTCAACGTCAAGTACCGGGACGACAAGAGCTACCCCTCCCTCGCCGTGACGATGAACGAGGAGTACCCCCGCGTCCAGGTCATGCGCGGGCCCAAGAAGAAGGGCGTGCGCTACTTCGGCCCGTACGGGCACGCCTGGGCGATCCGCGAGACCGTCGACCTGATGCTCCGCGTCTTCCCGGTGCGCACCTGCTCCGCCGGGGTGTTCAAGCGGTCCGCGCAGATCGGCCGCCCCTGCCTGCTCGGCTACATCGGCAAGTGCTCCGCGCCCTGCGTCGGCCGGGTCACCCCCGAGGAGCACCGGGAACTCGCCGAGGACTTCTGCGACTTCATGGCGGGCCGCACCGGCACCTACCTCTCCCGGCTGGAGAAGCAGATGCACGAGGCCGCCGAGGAGATGGAGTACGAGAAGGCCGCCCGGCTGCGCGACGACATAGGCGCCCTGCGCCGCGCGATGGAGAAGAACGCCGTCGTCCTCGCCGACGCCACCGACGCCGACCTCATCGCGGTCGCCGAGGACGAGCTGGAGGCGGCCGTGCAGATCTTCCACGTCCGCGGCGGCCGGGTCCGCGGCCAGCGCGGCTGGGTCACCGACAAGGTCGAGGCCGTCGACACCGCCGGGCTCGTCGAGCACGCCCTCCAGCAGCTGTACGGGGAGGAGAAGGGCGAGGCCGTCCCCAAGGAGGTGCTCGTACCGGCGCTGCCCGAGGACGCGCCCGCCCTCGGCCAGTGGCTCGCCGATCGGCGCGGGTCCGGCGTCAGCCTGCGCATCCCGCAGCGCGGGGACAAGAAGGCGCTGATGGAGACCGTCCACCGCAACGCCCAGCAGTCCCTCGCCCTGCACAAGACCAAGCGCGCCAGCGACCTCACCACCCGCTCCCGGGCCCTGGAGGAGATCGCCGAGGCCCTGGAGCTGGACGGCGCGCCGCTGCGCATCGAGTGCTTCGACATCTCCCACCTCCAGGGCGACGACGTCGTGGCGTCCATGGTCGTCTTCGAGGACGGGCTCGCCAGGAAGAGCGAGTACCGCCGGTTCCAGGTCAAGACCTTCGAGGGGCAGGACGACGTCCGCTCCATGCACGAGGTCGTCTCCCGGCGCTTCCGCCGCTACCTCCAGGAGAAGCTGAAGACGGGCGAATGGGACGCGGAGGACGGGGAGGCCCCCGAGGACGACGGACGCCCCAAGCGCTTCGCGTACCCGCCGCAGCTCGTCGTCGTCGACGGCGGGCAGCCCCAGGTGGCGGCCGCCAAGCGGGCCCTGGAGGAGCTCGGCATCGACGACGTGGCCGTGTGCGGGCTCGCCAAGCGGCTGGAGGAGGTCTGGCTGCCCGGCGAGGACGACCCCGTCGTGCTGCCCCGCACCAGCGAGGGCCTCTACCTGCTCCAGCGGGTACGTGACGAAGCCCACCGCTTCGCCATCCAGTACCAGCGCAACAAGCGCGGAAAGCGCCTGAAGGCGGGCCCGCTGGACGAGGTCCCGGGCCTCGGCGAGAGCCGCAAGGTGGCCCTGCTGAAGCACTTCGGTTCGGTGAAGAAGCTGAGACAGGCGACAATCGACCAGATCTGCGAGGTCCCGGGCATAGGCCGGAAGACGGCGGAGACCGTGGCCGCCGCCCTCGCCGGGGCGGTTCCCGCCGGTCCTGCCGTCAACACGGCGACAGGAGAGATCATTGAGGACGAGGCCTCCGCACCTGCGGAGACATCGTCCGAACGGGGGACCGCGCCATGACCCAGCACGAGACCGCACAGACGACCGCACAGATGACCGAGCAGACGACCGAGCACACGAACGAGCACGACCGAGACGGAGCACAGGTGAGTACGGGCACGACCGTGGAGCCCGGCGACAGCGCCGAGGCCGCCATCCCCGAGCTGGTGATCATCTCCGGGATGTCCGGAGCCGGCCGCAGTACGGCGGCCAAGTGTCTGGAGGACCTCGGCTGGTTCGTCGTCGACAACCTCCCGCCCGCGCTGATCCCCACCATGGTGGAGCTCGGCGCCCGCTCGCAGGGCAACGTGGCGCGGATCGCCGTCGTCGTCGACGTCCGCGGCCGCCAGTTCTTCGACGCCCTGCGCGAGTCCCTCTCCGACCTGGAGGCCCGCGGGGTCACCCGGCGCATCGTCTTCCTGGAGTCCTCCGACGACGCGCTGGTCCGCCGCTTCGAGTCGGTCCGCCGCCCGCACCCCCTCCAGGGCGACGGCCGCATCGTCGACGGCATCGCGGCCGAGCGCGACCTGCTGCGCGAGCTGCGCGGTGACGCCGACCTGGTCATCGACACCTCCAGCCTGAACGTGCACGAGCTGCGCGCCAAGATGGACGCCCAGTTCGCGGGCGACGAGGAGCCCGAGCTGCGGGCCACCGTGATGTCCTTCGGCTTCAAGTACGGCCTGCCCGTCGACGCCGACCTCGTCGTCGACTGCCGCTTCATCCCCAACCCGCACTGGGTCCCGGAGCTGCGCCCCTTCACCGGGCTCAACGAGGAGGTGTCGGGCTACGTCTTCAGCCAGCCCGGCGCCAAGGAGTTCCTCGACCGCTACACCGAGCTGCTCCAGCTCATCGCCGCCGGCTACCGCCGCGAGGGCAAGCGGTACGTGACCATCGCCGTCGGCTGCACCGGCGGCAAGCACCGCAGCGTGGCCATGTCCGAGAAGCTCGCCGCCCGCCTCGCCTCCGAGGGAGTCGAGACCGTCGTCGTCCACCGGGACATGGGGCGCGAGTGACCGGACGCACCCTGCGGCTGCGACGCCTGCGCCGCCTCACCCCCGGACGGGGTGAGGAGGGCGCGGGCCGCGCCGGCCGCCGCGCGGCGTCGAAGGTGGCCGCGCCCAAGGTCGTCGCCCTCGGCGGCGGCATGGGCCTGTCGGCCTCCCTCGCCGCGCTGCGCCGGATCACCGGCGAGCTCACCGCCGTGGTCACCGTCGCGGACGACGGCGGCTCCAGCGGACGGCTCCGCGAGGAGCTGAGCGTGCTGCCGCCGGGCGACCTGCGCAAGGCGCTCGCGGCGCTGTGCGGCGACGACGACTGGGGCCAGACCTGGGCCCGGGTCATCCAGCACCGCTTCCAGTCCGAGGGCGACCTGCACGGGCACGCGGTCGGCAACCTGCTGATCGTCGCCCTGTGGGAGCAGCTCGGCGACCCCGTCCAGGCCCTCGACCTGGTCGGGAAGCTGCTGGGCGCGCAGGGCCGGGTGCTGCCGATGTCGGCGGTGCCGCTGGAGCTGCAGGCCCTGGTCAGGGGGCACGACCCGGCCCGCCCGGACGAGGTCGACACCGTCCGGGGGCAGGCCACCGTGGCCCTCACCCCCGGCGAGGTGCTCTCCGTACAGGTCGTGCCGCCGGACCCGCCGGCCGTGCCGGAAGCCGTCGCCGCCGTGCTCGACGCCGACTGGGTGGTGCTGGGCCCGGGGTCCTGGTTCTCCTCCGTGATCCCGCACCTGCTGGTGCCGGAGCTGCTGGACGCGCTGGTGCAGACCAAGGCCCGGCGGGTCCTGTCGCTGAACCTGGCGCCGCAGCCCGGTGAAACCGAGGGCTTCTCTCCGCAGCGTCATTTGGAGGTTTTGGCCCGACACGCCCCTAAACTCGCCCTGGACGTGGTGCTGGCCGACGAGGCCGCCGTGCCCGACCGCGAGTCCCTCGCCGATGCCGCGAAACGGTTCGGTGCCGCGGTCGAGCTGGCTCCCGTGGCCAGGCAGGACGGCTCTCCGAAGCACGATCCGGAGCTGCTGGCCGCCGCGTACGACCGTATTTTTCGGATGCATGGAAGGATCGGCCCATGGCGATGACGCCCGCGGTGAAGGATGAGATCTCACGCCTCCCCGTCACCCGGACCTGCTGCAGGAAGGCGGAGGTCTCGGCGATCCTGCGGTTCGCGGGCGGCCTGCACCTGGTGAGCGGCCGCATCGTCATCGAGGCGGAGCTGGACACCGGGATCGCGGCCCGGCGGCTGCGCAAGGACATCCTGGAGATCTTCGGCCACTCCTCCGACCTGGTGGTCATGGCCCCGGGCGGGCTGCGCCGCGGCAGCCGCTTCGTCGTGCGCGTCGTCGCGGGCGGGGACCAGCTCGCACGCCAGACGGGCCTCGTGGACGGCCGCGGCCGCCCCATCCGGGGTCTTCCCCCGCAGGTGGTCTCCGGCGCCACCTGTGACGCGGAGGCGGCCTGGCGCGGTGCCTTCCTGGCCCACGGCTCCCTCACCGAACCGGGACGCTCCTCCTCCCTGGAGGTCACCTGCCCCGGCCCGGAGGCGGCCCTGGCCCTGGTGGGCGCCGCCCGCAGGCTCTCCATCGCCGCCAAGGCGCGCGAGGTGCGCGGCGTGGACCGGGTCGTGGTCCGCGACGGCGACGCGATCGGCGCCCTGCTGACCCGCCTCGGCGCCCACGAGTCGGTGCTCGCCTGGGAGGAGCGGCGGATGCGGCGCGAGGTCCGCGCCACCGCCAACCGCCTCGCCAACTTCGACGACGCCAACCTGCGCCGCTCGGCACGGGCCGCGGTGGCCGCCGGCGCCCGGGTCCAGCGCGCGCTGGAGATCCTCGGCGAGGAGGTCCCCGAGCACCTCGCCGCGGCCGGCCGGCTGCGCATGGAGCACAAGCAGGCCTCCCTGGAGGAGCTGGGCGCGCTCGCCGACCCGCCGCTGACCAAGGACGCCGTCGCCGGCCGGATCCGCCGCCTGCTGGCGATGGCCGACAAGCGGGCCCAGGACCTCGGCATCCCGGGCACCGAGTCGAACCTGGACCTCAGCGAGGAGCTGGCCGACAACATGGCCGGCTGACCCGCGGTTCCCCGGAACGCTCCCGACGGGCCCGCACGCCCACCCGCGTGCGGGCCCGTTCCGTTCCCGTTTGTCCCGTTGACATGTGCATCATCAGATCGTGAGCCTTGCGTCCGAAGCTTTCGTGGCAGACGACGCCCAGGGGGGCACATGAGGCACCGCGCGAGTTCGATCCTCGCCGCAAGCGCACTCGTCTTCGGAACCACACTGGCCGCGGTACCCGCCGCGGCCCACGCCCACGCCCAGGCCCAGGCCAAGCCCGCGTCCGGCACGGCGTCCGGGGCCGACGAGGTACGGGTCTACGACGCCGACATCACCCGCGAGCAGGTCCCGCTCGTCCTGGCCGCCGGCCAGGACGCCCACGAGCTCTCCGAGCGCGCCCCGGAGACGGGCACCGCCCGCGTCGAGCTCTTCCTCACCGGGGAGCAGGCCGGGCAGCTCACCGCCCAGGGGGTCAAGCTCGCCGAGCGCAAGGTCCCCGCCCAGGGCCTGGCCCGCGCCAAGGCCGCCGGGGACGGCGTCTTCCGCCCGTACAGCGGCAAGGGCGGCCTCCAGGAGGAGATCCTGCGGACCGCCGGGGAGAACCCGGCGCTCACCAAGGTCGTCTCCATCGGCAAGAGCGTCCAGGGCAAGGACATCCTCGCCCTCAAGGTCACCAAGGACGCCAAGCGGACGAAGGACGGCGACAAGCCGTCCGTGCTCTACATGTCCAACCAGCACGCCCGGGAGTGGATCACCCCCGAGATGACCCGGCGGCTGATGCACCACACCCTCGACAACTACGGCAAGGACCCGCGGATCACCAAGCTGGTGGACTCCACCGAGCTGTGGTTCCTGCTCTCCGCCAACCCCGACGGCTACGACTACACGTTCACCTCCGACAGCACCCGGCTGTGGCGCAAGAACCTCCGCGACAACAACGGGGACGGCAAGATCACCGCGGTGGACGGCGTCGACCTGAACCGCAACTTCGCCCACAAGTGGGGCTACGACAACGAGGGTTCCTCCCCGAGCCCCTCCAGTGAGACCTTCCGCGGCCCCAAGGCGCAGTCCGAGCCCGAGACCACCGCCCTCGACGGCTTCGAGAAGCGCATCGGCTTCGAGTACGCGATCAACTACCACTCGGCGTCCGAGCTGATCCTCTACGGCGTGGGCTGGCAGGTCGCCACCCCCACCCCCGACGACGTCGCCTACAAGGCGCTGGCCGGCACCCCCGAGAACCCCGCCGTGCCCGGCTACTACCCGCAGCTCTCCTCCGAGCTGTACACGACGAACGGCGAGGCGGACGGCCACGCGGCCAACGTCAACGGCGTCATGATGTTCACGCCGGAGATGACCACCTGCCAGACGGCGTCCGCGATCGACCCGAACGACGCCTGGAAGCCCGAGGACTGCGCCTCCGGGTTCAACTTCCCCGACGACGAGAAGCTGATCCAGCAGGAGTTCGCCAAGAACGTCCCCTTCGCGCTGAGCGTCGGCGAGAGCGCCGCACACCCCGACCGGCCCTCCTCCGCCGTCGGCCTGAGCGCCGCCGACTTCACCCTCGACCCCTTCACCACCTCCTACGTCGCCAAGGGCGAGGACCAGACGGTCGCCGTCACCGCCCGCAAGGCGCTGGGGGACAAGCAGCTCAACTTCCGCATCAACGGCGGCCGTACGCACGACGACGGGCTCAAGGCCTGGAAGGGCGGGGACGTCTACGGCGGCGATGACAACAACTGGTTCGACGAGTACCGGGGCAAGGTGGACGGCGCCAGGCCCGGGGACAAGGTCGAGGTCTGGTTCACCGGCCGCGACCGCTCCGACAAGAAGGTCTCCAGCGAGCACTTCACGTACACCGTGGCCGAGCGGCCGCGCGCGGACGTCCTGGTGATCGCCGAGGAGGGTGCCAAGGCCCAGCACGCCCAGAGCTACGTGGACGCGCTGCGGGCCAACGGGAAGTCGGCCGCCGTGTGGGACGTGGCCGCCCAGGGCGTCCCGCACCACCTCGGCGTGCTCTCCCACTTCCGCACGGCCGTCCACTACACCGGCGCCGGCGCCCCCGGCGGCCCCACCCAGCTGGCGGTCCGCGACTTCCTCAACGAGGGCGGCAAGCTCGTCGAGGCCGGTGAACTGGCCGGCGGCCGGGCCCAGGTCGGCCGCGCCCTCACCGACGACTTCAGCCAGTACTACCTCGGCGCCTACGGCCGCGCCCCGGTCAAGGGCCCGACCGGCTTCGCCGGCGCGGGCAGCCTGGCCGGCGCCAAGGGCGCCCTCGGCGACGCGGCCGGCAACCCGCTGAACGCCCCCGGCGCCTACACCGTCACCTCCGACGCCCTTCCGGCGGCGCAGTTCCCGCAGTTCAAGAGCGCCCAGGCGGGCCAGTACGCCGGGGTGACGAACCCGTACGCCCCCTACGCGGGCACCGGGATGGCGTCGGCGACCCATGACGACGACGACTGGAAGCGCCTCACGCGCACCATCGACCTCACCAAGGTCACCGCCGCCGACCAGCCCAAGCTGAAGCTGGCCCTCAACTGGAACACCGAGGAGGGCTACGACCACGCCGTCCTGGAGGCCCGTACGGCCGGCGGGGACGACTGGACCACACTCCCGGACGCGGGAGGGCTGAGCTCCGCCACAGTCCCGGCGGAGTGCGAGGCCGGATTCCTCGTCAACGGCCACCCGTTCCTGCGCCGCTACCTGACCCTCGCCGCCGGCGGCTGCACCGCGTCCGGCAGCAGCGGAGCGTGGAACAGCTTCACCGGCTCCTCCGGCGGCTGGAAGCAGGTCGCCTTCGACCTGAGCGCCTACGCCGGCAAGACGGTGGAGGTCTCCCTCGCCTACATCACCGACCCCGCCTCGGGCGGCCGGGGCGTCTTCGCCGACGAGGCGCGGCTGTCCGTCGGCGGTGCCGACCAGCCCGCCGAGGGCTTCGAGACCTCCCTCGGAACGTGGACCGCGCAGCCGGCGCCCGCCGGAAGTCCCGACGTTCCGGGAGATTGGTCCAGGACCGGAGAGCTGTTCAAGTCGTACGCGGCTGTCACTACGCGTGACACGGTGCTCCTCGGCTTCGGGCTGGAGCACGTCACGGCCCCGGCCGACCGCGCCGCGGTGCTCGGCAAGGCGCTCAGGTCCCTGGACCGCTGATCCACGACCCGGTCCCCGTTCACTCTCGGTGACGGGGACCAAAGTCCCCGAGGTCCCGTGCCGCGTCCATTGGTACAGGGCCCCGGGCATGTCCCCCGCGCAGAGCGGGGAGTGTCAGGCTCCGACCGATGTCACTCAAAAGCTCACAGAGAGGTAGGGTCGTAAGCGGTCGGGGACATCCCATACAGCTCGCCGGCGGGACAGGCCGGCGCACCAACGAGGAGATCGGTTCGTGACGATCCGCGTAGGCATCAATGGTTTTGGCCGAATTGGCCGTAACTACTTCCGGGCTCTTCTCGAGCAGGGAGCGGACATCGAGATCGTCGGTGTCAACGACCTGACGGACAACGCCACCCTGGTGCACCTGCTCAAGTACGACACCATTCTGGGCCGCCTCAAGGCCGAGGTCTCCCACACCGACGACACCATCACCGTCGGCGGCAACACCTTCAAGACCTTCGCCGAGCGCGACCCCGCGAACCTCCCCTGGGGCGAGCTGGGTGCCGACATCGTCATCGAGTCCACCGGCATCTTCACGAAGAAGGCCGACGCCGCCAAGCACCTTGCGGCCGGCGCGAAGAAGGTCCTCATCTCGGCCCCGGCCAAGGACGAGGACATCACCATCGTGATGGGCGTCAACCAGGACAAGTACGACGCGGCCAACCACCACGTCATCTCCAACGCCTCCTGCACCACCAACTGCGTGGCGCCGATGGCCAAGGTCCTCGACGAGAACTTCGGCATCGTCAAGGGCATGATGACGACGGTCCACGCCTACACCAACGACCAGCGCATCCTGGACTTCCCGCACTCGGACCTGCGCCGCGCCCGCGCCGCCGCCGAGAACATCATCCCGACCTCCACCGGTGCCGCCAAGGCCACCGCGCTGGTCCTGCCGCAGCTCAAGGGCAAGCTCGACGGCATCGCCATGCGCGTCCCGGTCCCGACCGGCTCGGTCACCGACCTCGTCCTGGAGCTCGACCGCGAGGTCACCAAGGACGAGATCAACGCCGCCTTCCAGAAGGCCGCGGAGGGCCAGCTCAAGGGCATCCTCGACTACACCGAGGACGCGATCGTCTCCTCCGACATCGTGAACTGGCCGGCCTCCTGCACCTTCGACTCCTCCCTGACCATGGTCCAGGGCAAGCAGGTCAAGGTCGTCGGCTGGTACGACAACGAGTGGGGCTACTCCAACCGACTCGTCGACCTGACCACCTTCGTCGGCGGTCAGCTCTAAGAACGTAGGGCAAGGCAATAGGCAACACGGTGTGAGCACAGGGTCCGCTCGGCGCGATGAGGCGCCGTTCGGGCCCTGTTGCTTGCCTGGCCCTCCCCTCTTCGCCCACCGGGCGAAGGTCTCCCAAGGAGTAGGAAACACATGAAGACGATCGACGAACTGCTCGCCGAGGGCGTCGCCGGCAAGCGGGTCTTCGTCCGCGCGGACCTCAACGTTCCGCTGGCGAACGGTGAGATCACCGACGACGGCCGCATCCGCGCCGTCCAGCCGACCATCGCGAAGCTCGCCGAGGCCGGCGCCCGTGTGGTCGTCGCCTCGCACCTGGGCCGCCCCAAGGGCGCCCCGGACCCGGCGTTCTCGCTGGCCCCGGCCGCCAAGCGGCTCGGCGAGCTGCTCGGCACGGAGGTGGCCTTCGCCACCGACACCGTCGGCGCCTCCGCCAAGGAGACCGTCGCGGCCCTCGCCGACGGCCGGGTCGCGGTCATCGAGAACCTGCGCTTCAACGCGGGCGAGACCTCGAAGGACGACGCCGAGCGCGGCGCCTTCGCGGACCAGCTCGCCGAGCTGGCCGACGTCTACGTCGGCGACGGCTTCGGCGCCGTCCACCGCAAGCACGCCTCGGTCTTCGACCTGCCCGCGCGCCTCCCGCACGCGGCCGGCTACCTCATCGCCACCGAGGTCGGCGTCCTGAAGAAGCTGACCGCCGACGTCAAGCGCCCCTACGTCGTCGTCCTCGGCGGCGCCAAGGTCTCCGACAAGCTCGCCGTCATCGACGAGCTCCTCGGCAAGGCCGACCGCATCCTCATCGGCGGCGGCATGGCCTACACCTTCCTCAAGGCCAAGGGCCACGAGGTCGGCGTCTCCCTGCTCCAGGAAGACCAGCTGCCCAAGGTCACGGAGTACATGGAGCGCGCCGAGAAGACCGGCGTCGAGCTGGTCCTCCCCGTCGACGTCCTGGTCTCCGCCGACTTCCCGGACCTGAAGACCAAGGCCCCGGCGAACCCCGACACCGTGGACGCGGACAAGATCCCCGCGGACAAGGAGGGCCTGGACATCGGCCCCAAGACCCGTGAGCTGTACGCTTCGAAGATCACCGACGCCGAGACCGTCTTCTGGAACGGCCCGGTCGGCGTCTTCGAGCACCCCGACTACGCGGGCGGTACCACCGCCATCGCGCAGGCCCTCGTCGACAGCCAGGCCTTCACCGTGGTCGGCGGTGGCGACAGCGCCGCCGCGGTCCGCATCCTCGGCTTCGACGAGAACGCCTTCGGTCACATTTCCACCGGTGGTGGCGCCAGCCTCGAATACCTCGAGGGCAAGACGCTCCCCGGCCTCGCCGCCCTGGAGGGCTGAACCCCTATGACCACTGCCAACGGCCGCACCCCGCTGATGGCGGGCAACTGGAAGATGAACCTCAACCACCTCGAGGCCATCGCCCACGTCCAGAAGCTCGCCTTCGCCCTCGCCGACAAGGACTACGACGCCGTCGAGGTCGCGGTGCTCCCGCCCTTCACCGACCTGCGCTCCGTGCAGACCCTGGTCGACGGCGACAAGCTGAAGATCAAGTACGGCGCCCAGGACATCTCGGCGCAGGACTCCGGCGCCTACACCGGCGAGATCTCCGGCCCGATGCTGTCGAAGCTGAGCTGCACCTTCGTCGCCGTCGGCCACAGCGAGCGCCGCCAGTACCACGCCGAGACCGACGAGGTCTGCAACGCCAAGGTCAAGGCCGCCTACCGCAACGGGATCACCCCGATCCTCTGCGTCGGCGAGGGCCTGGACGTCCGCAAGGCCGGCAACCAGGTCTCGCACACCCTGGCCCAGGTCGACGGCGGCCTGGCGGACCTCCCGGCCGAGCAGGCCGAGTCCATCGTGATCGCGTACGAGCCGGTCTGGGCGATCGGCACCGGCGAGGTCGCCACCCCCGAGGACGCGCAGGAGGTCTGCGGTGCGATCCGCGGCCGCCTCGCGGAGCTGTACTCCCAGGAGCTGGCCGACAAGGTCCGCATCCAGTACGGCGGCTCGGTCAAGGCCGGCAACATCGCCGCGATCATGGCCCAGCCCGACGTGGACGGCGCCCTGATCGGCGGCGCGGCGCTGGACGTGGACGAGTTCGTCAAGATCGTCCGCTTCCGCGACCAGTGAGTATGCGGTAGGGCCGATCCGTCGTACCCTTGCGGGGGCCGGGGGCCGCGTGCGCGCGGCAGACGGCCCCCGCTTCCTCCCAGCAAGCCCAGAAAGTAGGAATCAGCCGTGGTTATGGGGTTCTCGGTCGCCCTGATCGTCTTCAGTGCTCTGCTGATGCTGCTCGTGCTGATGCACAAGGGCAAGGGTGGCGGCCTTTCCGACATGTTCGGCGGCGGCATGCAGTCCTCGGTCGGCGGCTCCTCCGTGGCCGAGCGCAACCTCGACCGCATCACGGTCGTCGTCGGCCTGCTGTGGTTCGCCTGCATCGTCGCGCTCGGCCTGCTCATGAAGTCCAACGGCTCCTGACGGTTCTGGCCATTCGGGCCGTCCCGCCGGCAGCGCCCGGCCTATCATGAGGACCTGCGTCCGCCCCTGGAGCGAGTAACTCCGGTTGCTGGACGTGCGTTGGGCCTTACGTAGACTGGGGCGCCCGCAGCGGACATCCCGCACGCTCCGCGGCACCATCACGCAGGGAGTTACGACCGTGGCAAGTGGCAACGCGATTCGTGGAAGTCGGGTCGGAGCCGGGCCGATGGGCGAGGCCGAGCGCGGTGAATCCGCGCCGCGCCTGCGCATCTCCTTCTGGTGCTCGAACGGGCACGAGACGCAGCCCAGCTTCGCCAGCGACGCGCAGGTGCCGGACACCTGGGACTGCCCGCGCTGCGGGTTCCCGGCCGGCCAGGACCGGGACAACCCGCCCGCACCGCCGCGCACGGAGCCGTACAAGACGCACCTCGCGTACGTCCGCGAGCGCCGCACCGACGCCGACGGCGAGGCCATCCTCGCCGAGGCCCTCGCCAAGCTCCGCGGCGAGATCTGAGCCGGTCCGTCCGAGCCGGACGGCGCCGGGCTCAAGAGCGACTCAGGGCCCGGCCCGTGGGAGAACGAATCCCGCGGGCCGGGCCCCTTTGTGTGCGTTGTCCCCGTTCCGATCCCTTAGGTTGGACGCTGGCGGGGCACAACAGGACGGAAGAAGTGGGTTGATGTCCGAGATGAACGCAGACAGCCGTACGAGGCTCAACCGGACGCCCGAGTGGCACGCACTCGGCAAGCACCGGGAAGAGCTGGGGCAGACGCATCTGCGGGAGCTGTTCGAGTCGGACCCGGACCGGGGCACCGGCTACACGCTGCGGGTCGGGGACCTGCACATCGACTACTCGAAGCACCTCGTGACCGACGAGACGCTCGGGCTGCTGCGCGAACTGGCGTCCGCCACCGGCGTGGCGGAGCTGCGGGACGCCATGTTCCGCGGCGAGAAGATCAACGTGACGGAGGACCGCGCGGTCCTGCACACCGCGCTGCGCGCCCCCCGGGAGGCCGTCGTCGAGGTCGACGGCGAGAACGTCGTCCCCGGTGTGCACGAGGTCCTCGACAAGATGGCGGCCTTCTCCGCCCAGGTCAGGTCGGGGCAGTGGACCGGGTTCACCGGCAAGCGCATCAGGAACGTGGTCAACATCGGCATCGGCGGCTCCGACCTCGGCCCCGCCATGGCCTACGAGGCGCTGCGCGCCTTCACCGACCGCGACCTCACCCTGAAGTTCGTCTCCAACGTGGACGGCGCCGACCTCCACGAGGCCGTGCGCGGGCTCGACCCGGCGGAGACCCTGTTCATCATCGCCTCGAAGACCTTCACCACCATCGAGACCATCACCAACGCCACCTCGGCGCGGGAATGGCTGCTCGCGGGGCTGGGCGGCGAGCAGGCCGCAGTGGCACGGCACTTCGTGGCCCTGTCCACCAACGCCGAGAAGGTCACCGAGTTCGGCATCGACCCGGCCAACATGTTCGGCTTCTGGGACTGGGTCGGCGGCCGCTACTCCTTCGACTCCGCCATCGGCCTCTCCCTGATGATCGCCATCGGACCGGACTCCTTCCGCGAGCTGCTCGGCGGCTTCCACGCCATGGACGAGCACTTCCGCACCGCGCCGATGGAGGCCAACGCCCCCTTCCTGCTCGGCCTGTTGGGCATCTGGTACGGGGCCTTCTTCGACGCGCAGTCGCACGCGGTGCTCCCGTACAGCCACTACCTCTCCCGTTTCACCGCGTACTTGCAGCAGCTCGACATGGAGTCGAACGGCAAGTCCGTGGACCGGGACGGCAATCCGGTGGACTGGCAGACCGGCCCGGTGGTGTGGGGCACGCCCGGCACCAACGGACAGCACGCCTACTACCAGCTGATCCACCAGGGCACCAAGGTGATCCCGGCGGACTTCATCGGCTTCGCCCGCCCGGTGGCGGAGCTGTCGCCGGCGCTGGCGGCCCAGCACGACCTGCTGATGGCGAACTTCTTCGCCCAGACGCAGGCCCTGGCCTTCGGCAAGACCGCCGAGGAGGTCCGCGCGGAGGGCGTCGCCGAGGCGCTCGTCCCGCACAAGACCTTCCAGGGGAACCACCCGACGACGACGATCCTCGCGGGTGAGCTGACCCCGTCGGTGCTGGGCCAGCTCATCGCCCTCTACGAGCACAAGGTGTTCGTCCAGGGCGCGGTGTGGAACATCGACTCCTTCGACCAGTGGGGCGTCGAACTCGGCAAGGTCCTCGCCAAGCGGGTGGAGCCGGCGCTGACCGAGGGCTCGCACGTGGAGAGCCTCGACCCGTCGACGCGGGCGCTGGTGGCCACCTACCGGGAGCTGCGCGGGCGCAGCTGACCCATGCGCAAGGGCCCCGCACCGGATCCTGTCCGGTGCGGGGCCCCTGCGCTCGGCCTTCGCTCAGGCGGAGGCCGGGGGGTACAGCCCGGCGGGCAGCTTGGCCGCCGCCGCGCGGTCCAGCAGCCACAGGGTGCGGCTGCGGCCGTGGACGGCCGCGGCCGGGGCCTGGACCCCGCCGGCGCCGCCGAGGGCGATGGCGACCGCTCCGGCCTTGTCCTCGCCGGCCGCCAGCAGCCAGACCTCGCGGGCCGCGCGGATCGCCGGGAGGGTGAGCGAGACGCGCGTCGGCGGCGGCTTCGGGGCGCCGTGGACGCCGACGACCGTGCGCTCGGTCTCACGGGCCGCCGGGTGCTCGGGGAACAGGGACGCCACGTGGGTGTCCGGGCCCACGCCCAGCATCAGCACGTCGAACGTGGGGACCGGGCCGTGGTCCTCGGGCCCGGCGGCCTTCGCCAGCTCGGCGGCGTACGCGGCCGCCGCGGCGTCCACGTCGTCGCCGTACGGGCCGTCGGAGGCGGGCATCGCGTGCACGCGCGCCGGGTCCACCGGGACGGCGTCCAGCAGCGCCTCGCGGGCCTGCACGTGGTTGCGGTCGGGGTCGTCGGCGGGGACGTAGCGCTCGTCGCCCCACCAGAGGTCGATCCGGGACCAGTCGACCGCGTCCCGCGCGGGGGCGGCGGCGAGGGCCGCGAGCAGGCCGTTGCCGTTGCGGCCGCCGGTCAGGACGATCGAGGCGCTGCCGCGGGCGGCCTGCGCGTCCACGATCTTCGTGATGAGCCGGGCCGCTGCGGCCTGGGCCATCAGCTCCTTGTCCCGGTGGACGACGACCTGGGGAGTCGTCATACCCATGTGCTGCCGCCTTCTTGGTAGTTCCGGGTGATTGCCCCGCCGGCCCCCTGCGGGGTGCTCCGGGGGGTGCGGGGGGTGCCGCTGCGCGGAGCCGTTCCCCACCCCGCCCCTTCCCGAAACCGGGGCTCCGCCCCGGACCCCGTACGGGCTCCATTCATAGCCCCGCCGGCGTTTGAGGCGCGGGGGTCTGGGGGGCGGAGCCCCCGGGGACCGGGGTAGGGGGGGTA
>NZ_JBNNPF010000097.1:0-15404 GCF_050275515.1 Streptomyces sp. NPDC004126
GTCGGCCTGTCAAGGGTCGCCGAAGGCGATCGCGAAGCGACGCGACCGCAGGGAGCGCCCTTGACAGGACGGCCCGACACGGAAGGACGATGGGACTGACGGGAAACCCCCAAACCCTCCCCGATCCCGTCCGAGGGGATCCCGCCCCCCAGCCCACCGGACCGCAGACAAGGGGGCGGGTGGGCAAACACCGCCCGGCCCCACCCCCTCGCGGGGGAAATGGCGGCCCGCGCCGCAAGCCGCGTACCGCCCCCGCGTTCAGGTCTGCGTCAAGTCCCCGTCAAGGAAATCGGTACATAGCTGGCATTCCGCCAAAAAACGTCGGGAGGTCAGCCAACCTCCGGCCATGGTTCCGCGCCCCCCTGGAGCCTCGGCACAATGGCGCTATGACCTCAGGCAGCCCCAGCCCCGCTCCCATCCCCGCGCAGCTCACCGTCGGGTTCGACCTCGACATGACGCTCATCGACTCCCGTCCCGGCATCAAGGCGGCGTTCGAGGCCCTGTCCGCCAAGACCGGGACGTACGTCAACGCCGACGAGGTCGTCACGCGCCTCGGGCCTCCGCTGGAGGAGGAGCTCGCCTACTGGTTCCCCGAGGCGGAGGTTCCGGCGATGGCGGACCTCTACCGGGAGATGTACGTCCACCACGCCATCGAGCCGACCCCCGCGATGCCCGGCGCCCGCGAGGCGGTCAAGGCCGTGCAGGCGCTCGGCGGGCGGGCCATCGTCGTGACGGCGAAGAACGAGCCCAATGCCCGGCACCACCTGGAGCACCTGGGGATCGAGCCCGACGCCGTCGTCGGCTGGCTCTGGGCCGAGGCCAAGGCCAAGGCGCTGCGCGAGTACGGGGCGCAGGTCTACGTCGGCGACCACATCGGCGACGTGCGCGGCGCCCGGACGGCCGGCGCGCTGTCGGTGGCGGTGCCGACCGGGCCGTGCGCGGAGTCGGAGCTGCGTGAGGCCGGTGCGGACGTGGTGCTGACCGACCTCACGGAGCTGCCGCAGTGGCTCGCGGAGTACGAGCGGAACCGCGCGGCCTGACGAACCGGTGCTCAGGCGGCCTGGGACGCCCGGGCCGCCTTGCGCTGTGCGGCGGCGGAGCGGAGCACACCCGCCGCGGAGATGGCGAAGCCGACGCCCATGAGCATGCACACGGCCCACGCGTACGACGGGAACGGGTCGGTTCCCAGGAACAGCGGGGCCATCGTCGCCAGGGTCGCCAGCGCGCCGAGGATGAACACGATGCCGCCGGTCTTGATCAGGCCGTCGCCGGGCCGCGCATCGTCGGGATGAGGAGTAACAGTCACCCCACCAGGGTAGTTCCCTGGCCGAAGCGGTGAAGCGGGAAGGACCGGGGAACGTCTTGTCAGCGGTTTCCGGACCATTAGCCTGGAGGAGGCGGGTCAAAGGACCCGCTGTACTGCTATCCGGAGCCGTTTTCCACGGTCGCCCGGACCCGACGAGCACAAGGACAGAGGACGGACGTGCCTACCGGCAAGGTCAAGTGGTTCAACAGCGAGAAGGGCTTCGGCTTTCTCTCCCGTGACGACGGCGGCGACGTCTTCGTGCACTCGTCGGTGCTCCCGGCCGGCGTGGACGCGCTGAAGCCCGGGCAGCGGGTGGAATTCGGAGTCGTCGCGGGACAGCGCGGTGACCAGGCACTTTCGGTGACGGTGCTGGATCCGGCGCCCTCGGTGGCGGCAGCCCAGCGCCGCAAGCCCGACGAGCTCGCATCGATCGTGCAGGACCTGACGACGCTGCTGGAGAACATCACCCCGATGTTGGAGCGCGGCCGTTACCCCGACAAGTCGCACGGCACGAAGATCGCCGGGCTGCTGCGCGCGGTGGCCGATCAGCTCGACGTGTAGCTCGACGTGTAGTCGGACGAGGACGCGTACCGGTGCCCCGTCGCTCCCTCGGAGCGGCGGGGCACCGGCATGTCACGCGTGCCGCGTCACGGGAAGCGCAGGGCGTCCGCCGGGACGGGCGGGACGAGGCCCTCGGCGGCGGCCCGGGTCAGCAGGCCGCGGACGGCCGCGTACCCGGCGTCGCCGAGGTCCGCGGTGAACTCGTTGACGTACAGCCCGATGTGCTGGTCGGCGACCGCCGGGTCCAGTTCCTGCGCGTGGGCGCGCACGTACGGCCGCGAGGCCTCCGGGTCGTCCCACGCCATCCGCACCGACGTACGGGCCGACTCGGCCAGCGCACGCAGCTTCTCCGCGCCCAGCGAGCGCTTGGCGATGATCGCGCCGAGCGGGATCGGCAGGCCGGTGGTGGACTCCCAGTGCTCGCCCATGTCGGCCAGGCGGTGCAGCCCGTACTCCTGGTACGTGAACCGGGCCTCGTGGATGACCAGTCCCGCGTCCACCCGGCCGTCGCGCACGGCCGGCATGATCTCGTTGAACGGGAGGACGACGACCTTCCCGACCCCGGCCGGCAGCACGTCCGCCGCCCACAGCCGGAACAGCAGGTAGGCGGTGGAGCGTTCGCTCGGCACGGCGACCGTGCCGGCGGACAGGTCCACGCCCGGCTCACGGGTGAGGACGAGGGGGCCGCAGCCGCGGCCCAGGGCGCCGCCGCAGGGCAGCAGCGCGTACTCCTCCAGCACCCAGGGCAGTACGGCGTACGACACCTTCAGCACGTCCAGCTCGCCGCGCTCGGCCATGCCGTTGGTGACGTCGATGTCGGCGAAGGTCACGTCGAGGGCGGGCGCGCCCGGGACGCGGCCGTGCGCCCAGGCGTCGAAGACGAAGGTGTCGTTCGGGCAGGGCGAGTAGGCGATGGCGAGCGGTTCGGCCTCAGCCGTGTTCGTGGTGCTCGTGCCGCTCGTGCTGCTCATGGCGCTCATGGCGTTCTCCCCAGTTGACGAGTACGGGTCCCAGTGCGCGGAATCCGGCGGTCAGGGCGGCGAGCGCGTCCCCGATGCGCCAGGCGGCCCGGTCGCGCGGCCCGACGGCGTTGGACACGGCGCGGACCTCCAGCACGGGCAGTCCGTGCGCGGCGGCGGCCTCCGCCACCCCGAAGCCCTCCATCGCCTCGGCCCCCGCCAGCGGGTGCCGGGCGGCGAGCTCGGCGGCACGGGCGGCGCTGCCGGTGACGGTGGACACGGTCAGCACGGGTGCGAGGAGCGCCCCGGTGGCCTCGGCGGCACGGGCGGCGAGCTCGGCGGGCGGCAGGTGCACGCTGCGGCCGAAGCCGAGCTCCTGCACCGGCAGGAATCCCTCGGGGGTCTCGGCCCCCAGGTCGGCGGCGACGAGCGCGTCGGCGACCACCAGCGAGCCGAGCGGGGCGGCGGGCGCGAACCCGCCGCCGATGCCGGCGGAGATCACGAGGGAGTAGTCGGCCAGCGCGAGCGCGGTGGCCGTGCCGGCCGCCGCGGCGGCCGGGCCGACACCGCCGACGAGCACGTCGGCGGCGAGGCCGGGCAGGTCCCGGCGGGTGATGAGGTAGCCGCCCCCAGACTTCGTCCGGGGGGACCCCCAGGGGAGCGTGCGCGGTTCGGGGGTGACCGGGTCCGGATGAGGGGTGAGACCGGCGGCCACGGAGTCGGCCTCCGCGGCCACCGCGGTCACGATCAGCGCGCGCACGCCGCTGCGCCTGCCGCTACTTCTTCAGCTTGAGCTTGAAGGTCCAGACGGAGAGCGGCTTGCCGTCCTCGCCGACCTGGACGAAGCCCAGCAGCTTCGACTGGGGCGCCTCGCCCTGGCCGCCGGTCGCGAAGACGTCGGCGCCCTGGAAGCTGCGGTAGGTGTTCGAGGAGGGCTCGGTGATCGGCTGTCCGTCGAGGACCGCCTGCCACTTCTTGCCGTCCTCGACGACCTCGGGCTCGACGCCCAGGCGCAGCGTGTCGCCGCGGCCGTACTCGACGGTCTTGGCCTTCTTGGGGTCCGTGAGGCAGTTCTGGACCTTGTCCATGGTGAGGTCCTGGCCGTTGGCGCTGCATTCGCCCTCGGACTCGGCGGACACCGACGAGCTGCCGACGGTCACCGTCGCGAGCGGGGTCGGCTTGTCGCCGCCACAGGCGGACAGGAGGAGGAGGCCGGCGGACACGGCTCCGAGGGCCGCGACGCTGCGGCGGGCCCTACCCGGGAAAAGCGGTGCGGTCATGAGCCGAAGGCTATCGGGCCGGTGGGCTGCGCCGCCGCACGGGGGTCCTTGGGCCGCGTCGGCCGTTGCCCTGCCGGGCGGGGGGTGGGGTGGCGGCCTGGCTGCGCGCCGGCGGCCCGGGTGGGCGGGGCCCCGGGTGCCGCCGTCCGGTTGCGCCGCCGGGTGGGGTCGGGTGGCCGCTGCGCGGGCTGCTCCCCGCCCCGCCCTTCGCCCGTTCCTCCCCCAGCTACCGCTGGGAGGTGCCCCCAGGGCTGCGCCCGGACCCCCTGGGGGCTCCGCCCCCAGACCCCCGCGCCTCAAACGCCGGCGAGGCCGGGATTACGCCACCCGGGGGCGGGCGGAGCGGGGGTGGTGGCGGGGGGACGTGAGGAGGCCGCGGAGGGCCATGGCGGTGCCGGCGGCCACCACCGCGGCGGCCACCGCCATGCCCAGGACGCCGTTCAGCGGCAGGGCGATGCCGATCGCGCCGCCCAGGACCCAGGCCACCTGGAGCAGGGTCTCCGAGCGGGCGAAGGCCGAGGTGCGGACGGCCTCCGGGACGTCGCGCTGGATCATCGCGTCGAGCGAGAGCTTCGCGAGGGCCTGGCAGAAGCCGGCCGTGCCGGCCAGGACGGCCATGAGCAGGCCGCTGAAGAGGACGGCCGAGAGGATCGCCACGCCCAGGGTGACGGAGAGGACCGAGGCGATGATCGCCTCCGGGGCCCGGGCGCGGAGCCACGCGCCGACCGCGGTCCCGGCGGCGTTGCCGATGCCCGCCGCGACGCCGACGATGCCCAGCGACACCGCCGCGCTCTGCCCGGCGAGCGGGTGCTCGCGCAGCAGGAACGCCAGGAAGAAGATCAGGAACCCGGACAGGCCGCGCATCGCCGCGTTCGCCAGCAGCCCGCACAGGACGGGGCGGCTGACCGTGCGCAGCCCGGGGCGTTTGGAGTGGGCCTCGTGGGTGGAGAGCCGGGCGCGGCGCTCGCCCTTGGCGTCGTCGACCTTGTGCGGCAGCTGGAACGCCGCGAAGGTGCCCCACACGAAGATCGCGCAGGCTCCGTACAGCGGCCAGGGCGGTCCGATCGTGTGCAGTCCGGCGGCCACGGGTGCGGCCGCGCCGGTGGCGAGGAGGCCGGCGAGCGTGACCCGGGAGTTCGCCTTGACGAGTGAGAACTTCGGCGGGAGGAGCCGCGGGACGACGGCGCTGCGTACGACTCCGTACGCCTTCGAGGCGACCAGGACGCCCAGGGCCGCCGGGTACAGCTCCAGGCCGCCCGTGGCGACGGCGCCGGACATCATCAGGGCCAGCAGGGCCCGCGTCAGCATGGCGCCCGCCATCGCCGCCCGCCGGCCGTGCGGGAGCCGGTCCAGGAGGGGGCCGATCACGGGGGCCAGCAGGGTGAAGGGCGCCATGGTGATCGCCAGGTAGAGGGCCACCCGTCCGCGTGCCTCGTCGGTGGGGACCGAGAAGAACACCGTCGAGGCGAGCGCGACGGTGATCATGACGTCTCCGGCGCCGTTGATGGCGTGGAGTTCGATCAGACGGCCCAGTCCGGATTCACCGGCTCCGTGGGCGTGCGTGGCGCGCCGGATACCGCGCGCCGTACCGGTGATGGGGAGGTGCAGGGCACGCCCGACCGCCCGGCCGGCCCGCCTGGCCGGTCCCGAGCCGTCTGCGGACGACCGTGCGGGAGCCACGTGGCCCATAGTGCCCCACGAGGCCGTCCGGGACCCCTCCCGGCGCGTCCGGGGCGTCCGGGGCGCGGTTCCGGGAGGCCTTGACGGGTCCTCGCGCGGCTTCCGTCCGGCTTCCGCGCCGCTTCCGTGCGGCTTCCGCCCGGGTTCCGCGCGCGTGTGTTGTCCGCGAATCGGACTCCGCATGTGGGCCGAAGGCTTCGAAGGAGGTAGCGTGCGTAGCGCGCCACCGGCGGTTGCACTTGGCCGCGCGCCTCTTCGTGATCCCGCAGAATGGATCACAGTGGGGTGCGCCCGAGGCCGATCGGGGCGCGGACGTCGACGCGGCCCTCTGGTCCGCTCCGCCCGCGCTACGTACGGACGAGACCGACGGGTCGTTGTGAACGACAGTACGGACGGCGCACTCGTGAGACGGCGTAGGAGAGAACGAGACCTGTGAGTGCTGCGACGACGCGAAGCCGTACCCCGCGTACCCCGCGTACGCCCGCCCCGGACCGCCTCTGCGCCGAGGCGGTGGACTTCGCCCGCGAGGCGGCCGAGGAGGCCGCCCACCCCGGTGTGGTGGGCGAGCACGTGTCCGCCGTAGCGGAGGGCGACCGGGTCGTCACCCACTTCTTCGAGTGCAAGGAGCCGGGCTACCGCGGCTGGCGCTGGGCCGTCACCGTGACCCGCGCCTCCCGCGCGAAGAACGTCACCCTCGACGAAACGGTGCTCCTTCCCGGCGACGACGCGCTGCTCGCCCCCGAATGGGTGCCGTGGAGCGAGCGGCTGCGCCCGGGTGACATGGGCCCCGGCGACCTGCTCCCGACGGACGCCGACGACCTGCGGCTGGAGCAGGGCTGGTCCGGGGAGGACGCGCCGCCGCCGAACTCGGTCGTCTCCACCGAGATGGCCGAACTGGTCGAGGCCGAGGACGCGGACGTCACCGACCGGGTGGTCGTCCCGGAGCGCGGTTCCATCACCGCGGTGGCGGAGGAGCTCGGCATGCGCCGCGCCCGCGTCCTGTCGCGGTACGGGCTGCACACGGCGGCCGACCGCTGGGACGAGTCCTTCGGGGCGAAGACGCCGATGGCGCAGGCCGCGCCCGCGTCGTGCGTCTCCTGCGGCTTCCTCGTGGCGATCGGGGGCTCGCTGGGGCAGGCCTTCGGGATCTGCGCGAACGAGTTCGGTCCGGCGGACGGCCGGCTCGTCTCCCTGTCGTACGGCTGCGGCGGCCACTCGGAGGCCGCCGTCATGCCCAAGCCGCCGCGGCCCGCGCCGCCGGTGCTTGACTCGATGGCGACGGACGAGTTCCCGCTGCGCCCGGCGCCGGACACCGGTTCGGTGCCCTCGGCGGACCTCCCGTCCGCCGACCTCGGGCACTCGTAGTCACCGGGTGGTGAGGGGCGGGTCGCCGCGGTGCGGCGCCCGCCCTCGGTTCACCGCAGGGTGATCGCGGTCTCGGCCGCGACGGCGCCCAGCTTCTCGGGGTTGCGGACGAAGTAGATCCCGGCGATGCGGCCGTCCTCCACGTGGAAGGCCATGACGCCGTCGAGTTCCCCGTCGAGGTGGGCGAGGAGCGCCGGACTGCCGTTGACCACGGTGGGGGTGATGCTGAACCGCTCCGCCTTCTTGCCGACGCCGCCGATGATGAAGCGGCCCACCTTGTCGGCGCCCGTGACGGGGCGCAGTGCGGCCTGCTTGATGCCGCCGCCGTCGCCGACGAGGACGACGTCGGGGGCGAGTACGTCCAGGAGCCCCTGGAGGTCCCCGTTGTCGAGGGCGCGTTGGAAGGACTCCATGACGGCCCGGCTCTGGCTCGCGGACACGGACTGCCGGGGGCGGCGGGCGTCGACGTGCTTGCGGGCGCGGTGCGCGATCTGGCGTACGGCGGCGGGGGTCTTGTCGACGGCCGCGGCGATCTCGTCGTAGCCGACGTCGAAGGCCTCGCGCAGGACGAACACGGCGCGTTCGGTCGGGGAGAGCGTCTCCAGGACGAGCATCATCGCCATGGAAACGCTCTCCGCGAGCTCCACGTCCTGCGCCACGTCGGGTGCGGTGAGCAGGGGTTCGGGCAGCCACTCGCCGACGTACGACTCCTTGCGGCGGCTCATCGACCGCAGCCGGTTCAGGGACTGACGGGTGGTCATGCGGACCAGGTAGGCGCGCCGGTCCTCGACCTGGCCGAGGTCGACCTTCACCCACCGCAGCCAGGTCTCCTGGAGGACGTCCTCGGCGTCGGAGGCCGAGCCGAGCATCTCGTAGGCGACGGTGAAGAGCAGGTTGCGGTGGGCGACGAAGGCGTCGGTCGCCGCGTCGGTCGCCGCGTCGGTGGTGAGGTCGTCGTTGTTCATGTGGTCGTCCCCGTTGGTGTCACGCGGCCGTGGTCTGTCCGCCCATGGCCTGGAGCTTCTTCTGGCGGGTGGCGGCGCCCGAGCCGCGGTGGAGACGGTAGCCGCCCGGCTTGCGGGCCTCGTCGGCGAGGTGCTTGACGACGACGGTGCAGACGGTCTCCTTGAGCTTGGCGCCGGGCTTGCCGTCGACGTGGAACCAGATCGCGGTGTCGGCCTTGGCGAACTGGAAGATGCCGTCGTGGCGGCCGAGGCTGATGCACTGGGCGCCGAAGGGCTGGTTGAGGGTTTCGGGGCGCTCGTCGGCGAGGCGGCTCAGTACGGTGTCGGCGGCGCGGGCACCCATGGGCATGGCGGCCTGGCAGCTCATCCGCAGCGGCAGGCCCGAGGGGGCGGCCGAGTCGCCGGCGGCGACGATGCGGTCGTCGTCGACGCTGGTGAGGGTCTCGTCGGTGAGGATGCGGCCGGCGGTGTCGGTGGCCAGGCCGCTGCGGGCGGCGAGGTCGGGGACGGCGAAGCCGGCGGTCCAGACGGTGACCCGGCTGGGCAGTTCGCGGCCGTCGGCGAGGCGGACGGCGGTGTCGGTGACGTGGGTGACGGTGCTGTCGGGGCCGTCGACGACGGTGACGCCGAGGCGGGCCAGGCGGCGGGCGACCGAGCGGCGGCCGCGGGTGTGGAGGTAGGGGCCGAGGGTGCCGCCGCAGACCAGGGTGACGGGGCGGCCGGCGCCGGCGAGTTCGGCGGCGGTCTCGATGCCGGTGGGTCCGGCGCCGACCACGGTCACCGGGGCGTCGGCGGGGGCGGCGTCCAGGACCGGGCGCAGCTGCCGCGCGTCTTCGAGGGTGGCGATGGGGTGGGCGTGTTCGGCGGCGCCGGGGACGCGGAGTTCGGCGCCGGTGCTGCCGACGGCGTAGACGAGGTAGTCGTAGGCGAGGCGGTCGCCCGAGGCGAGGGCGAGGGTGCGGGCGGGGGCGTCGATGCGGTCGACGGTGTCGACGACCAGGCGTACGCCCTCGGCGAGGACGTCCTTGTACTCGACGACGGCCGCGTCGTTGCCGGCGGCGAGCTGGTGCAGGCGGATGCGGTGCACGAACGACGGGCGCGGGTTGACCAGGGTCACCGTGACGTCGCCGCGCAGGGTGAGCCGGTTGGCGGCCATCACGCCCGCGTAACCGCCGCCGATCACGACCACGTTGGTGTTGTTCTCGCTCATCGTGTCCTCCTCCGTTGGGGTTCGGACACAAGACACCGGGTGCCGGGAACGTGTGACAGGTTGTGACCCGGATCACGTCGGACGGCGTGGAACGGGCCCCTGTCGTCACCCCCGTGAACGACGGGGGCCCCTCGCCGACAGCGAGCTTAGACGGACGTTCTTCGAGGTCATGTGCACTGCGCGCAAGGATCGTTGACGTTGCGCGCAGGAGGTTTACGGGACGCTGCGGACGCCCTCTAGGCCTTGCGGCGGCGGAAGAGGCGCCTGCCCGCCAGGACCAGGGCGGTGCCCGCCGCGAGGACCAGCGCCCCCTTGGTGAAGCTGCCGGAGTCCTGCCCGGCGGGTGCCCCCTGCGCCCCCGCGGAGCCCGTCGGGGCGCCGCCCGGCTGCCGCGGGGCGGGGGAGCGGGCCGGGTCGGAGGCGGCCGCCGCCGGGGCCACCGGTACGGCCACCACCCTGCTGTTCGCGCCCTCCGCCCCGAACATCAGCGTCCTGCCGTCCGGTGTGTACGTCACCGACTCCGCCTGCCCCTGCCACGGCGCGTCCACGCGCTCGCCCGGGCCTTCGGGGCGGCCGTCCTTCCAGGCGTACGTGCGGGCCGTGAGGTAGCCGCGCAGCGTCAGCCGCGTTCCGTCCGGGGAGAACGCCCCGTCCGTCACCCACGGCACCTCCGCGACCCGCCGGAACACGTTGCGCCCGTCCGCCGACAGCCGTTCGGGGCCCTCGTACAGGCCGCCGCCCTGCTCGTTCTTGCTGGCGATGTACACCCGGCCCGTCACCGGATGCACCATCAGCGCCTCGGCGTTGCGCGGCCCGTCGGCGTACGCGACCGTGAACTGCTCTGCCGCGACGGTCCGGTCGCCGAGTTCCTTCGGCTCCTGGAAGCGGTAGATCCACACGTGGTCCCACGTGCCGTCCTTGTTGTCGCCGATGTCCCCGAGGTACAGCTGCCCGTCCGGTCCGAGCGAGATCGCCTCCACGTCGCGCGGGGTCCCGATCCCGGTGAGCGTCAGCCGCGCCACCGTCTTCCCCGTCGCCGAGTCCACCGCGTACACGTACGGGCCGTCGTCGCTGTCGTTGTGCGTCCAGTACACGCCCGGGTGGATCCGGCTGGCCGCGAGTCCGCTCGACTCCTTGATCCGCGGATCGGTGATGGTGAACCCGGACGCGGTCCCGGATGCGGTCCCGGGCGCGGCGGGGGTCTCCGCGGCGAGGGCGGCCCCCGGCAGCAGGGCGAGCACGAGGGCGGCGGGGACGGCGGTCGACCGGAGCAGCAGGCGCATCCCACAAGCCTGCCACCCGGCCTGGCGTGTCCGGCATCACAGGGGCCCGCGGCGCGTGATCCGCGATGATGACCGGATGCGTTTCATGTTCGTCGGCGACTCCATGACCATCGGACGCGCCGGCGACTACACCTGGCGCTACCGGATGTGGCAGCACCTCGGCGCCACCCTGGGCGACGGCCGGTTCGAGATCGTCGGCCCGCGCACCGCGCTGTACGAGGACACCGGCGCCGACGGCCCCGCCCGCCAGGAATACGCGGCCCCGGACTTCCCCGCGGACGCCCGCCGGCACCTCGCCGGCTGGGGCGAGGGCTGGCAGCACATGGCCCCCCTCATCGGGCCCGCCGCCGCCGGCCACCGGGCCGACGTGCTGCTGGTCTCCCTCGGCCTGATCGACCTCGGCTTCTACACCAACGCCGAGCAGACCGCCGGCAACGTCCGGGCCTTCGTCGCCGCCGCCCGCGAGGCCCGCCCGGCGATCCGGATGGTCTTCCTCCCGGTGATCCCCAACGTCCGCGCCGAGGACGAACCCCCCTTCGCGGCCGAGGTCGCCCGGTTCAACGAACTCCTCGCCAAGGCCGTCGCCGACCTGACCACCGACGCCTCCCCGATCCTGCTGGCGGCCCGCCCGGACGCGTACGACATCCACCGCGACACCTACGACGGCACGCACCCCAACGCCTCCGGCGAGCACCGCCTCGCGGGCGAGTTCGCGGCCGTCCTGCACCAGGCCTGGGGCGTCGGCGGCCCCTACCGGCCCGCGCCGGCCCGGTAAACCCCGTCCCGCGAAAGGGGCTTGCCTGGAGCGCACTCCAAGCAGTTGGCTAGGGCCCCATGAAGTACACGCAGCTCGGACGCACCGGTCTCAAAGTCAGCCGCCTCGTACTCGGCACGATGAACTTCGGCCCCCAGACGGGCGAGCCGGAAAGCCACGCGATCATGGACTCGGCCCTCGACGCGGGGATCAACTTCTTCGACACGGCGAACGTGTACGGGTGGGGTGAGAACAAGGGCCGCACCGAGGAGATCATCGGCACCTGGTTCGCACAGGGCGGCGGCCGCCGCGAGAAGACCGTCCTCGCCACCAAGGTCTACGGCTCCATGTACCGCGAGAGCGAGACCTGGCCCAACTACGACCGCCTCTCCGCCCTGAACATCCGCCGGGCCGTCGACGACAGCCTGCGCCGCCTGAAGACCGACCACATCGACGTCTACCAGTTCCACCACGTCGACCGGCGGACCCCCTTCGAGGAGATCTGGCAGGCCATCGAGGTCCTGATCCAGCAGGGCAAGATCCTCTACGCGGGCTCCTCCAACTTCCCCGGCTGGAAGATCGCCCAGGCCAACGAGACGGCCGCCCGCCGCGGCATGGTCGGCCTGGTCAGCGAGCAGTGCCTCTACAACCTCGCCGAGCGGCGCGCGGAGATGGAGGTCATCCCGGCCGCCGAGGAGTACGGGCTCGGCGTCATCCCCTGGTCCCCGCTGCACGGCGGTCTGCTCGGCGGCGTCCTCAAGAAGGAGGCCACCGTCGGCCGGCGGGCCTCCGGCCGCTCGGCGGACGCCCTCGCCAACACGACCGTACGGGCGCAGGTCCAGGCGTACGAGGACCTCCTCGACAAGCACGGCCTGGAACCCGGCGAGGCCGCCCTGGCCTGGCTGCTGACCCGCCCCGGGATCACCGGCCCGATCGTCGGCCCGCGCACCGCCGAACAGCTGGAGAGCGCGCTGCGCGCGGTGGAGCTGGAGCTGGGCGAGGAGGTGCTGGCCGGCCTCGAAGAGATCTTCCCGGGCCCCGGCCCGTCGCCGGAGGCCTTCGCCTGGTAGGCGGTGGCCGGCCCCGTACCGCCCGAGCACACCGCCCCGCCCGCTCTTCGAGCGCGGGCGGGGCGGTACGGGTCTACGGGTACTACGGGTCTACGGGTACTACCGGTACGGGCGTACGCGGAGCGGCCGGGGTGCGGGGGCTACTGGCCCACCGCGGCCGCCACCGCCACGACGACGAACATCAGCACGAGCACACCGGCCATGACACGGTTCCTGGTCTTCGGGTCCACCCGTCGAGACTAACCCGCTCCCACCCGCGCCCCTCGCCACGGGCTGCGAGACTTGCGTCATGGTCACCGCCGCCGACGCCGCCCTGCCGCCCGCGCCGGGACTCGACGGGCTGCGGGCCGCCGCCCGGCTGCACGGCGCCCGCGACGAACGGGCCTTCGGCCGGCACCTGCGGACCGGCCGGGCCTGGGCCCGGGCCGCGCTGGCGGAGAGCGGCCTCGACGAGGACGCGCTCACCGCCGCACTGGGACGGCCCGGGCTGCCACTGGCGAAGGTGCTCGACGAGTACCTCTACGTCACCCTCGGCCACTCACCGCCGCCGCCGGCACCAGCGCCGGCTCCGCGCTGACCGGCGCCACGCGCGGCCGCACCAGCGCCAGGTAGCCGGCGGTGCGCAGCGCCACCGACACGTCGAGGCGGCCCGCGTTGAACCAGATCTCCTCGTGTTCCAGCAGTGCCGGGTCGACGACCACCTCCACGGCCGGGTCGAAGCTCACCGGCATGATCGACCCGCTGACGCAGCCCGTCAGCTCCTCGGCGACCTCGCGGACGGCGAAGGAGGCGTTCGTGCCGCCGTACTCGGCCCGTACCGCCTCCAGGTCCACGCGGCAGTGCCCCGGCACCACGGCGATCACGTAGCGGCGCTGTTTGCGTCCCAGCGCCACTCTGATGACCAGGCACTTGGCTGCCTGTTCGAGGCTGTGGCCGCGTATCAGGCTGGCCAGGTCGGTACGCCCTTCCGGGGCGTGGCGCAGCAGCCGGTAGCCGGCTCCCGCGTCCGCCAGGAGGTCGAGCAGGCGGGCGTGGCTGTCCGCGATCGCGGTCGCAGAGGTCACAACTGTCCTTTCCGGAAACTACGTCGGTGGTGACTCAGCGGTCGCGCAGCTCCAGGGTGCAGCACTTCACGCTGCCGCCCGCCTTGAGGAGCTCGGAGAGCCCGACCCCGACGGGCTCGAAGCCGCGCGCGCTGAGCTGGGCCATCAGGCCGGTCGCCGCCTCCGGCAGCAGCACGTGGCGGCCGTCGGAGAAGGCGTTCAGCCCGAAGACCGCGGCGTCCTCGGCGGTGGCGAGGATCGCGTGGGGGAACATCGTGCGGAGCACGGCCCGGCTGCCCTCGGAGAAGGCGGCCGGGTAGTACATGACCTCGTCGTCGGAGAGCACGGCCAGGGCCGTGTCCAGGTGGTAGTACTCCGGGTCGACGAGGGTCAGGCTCGTCACCGGCAGGCCGAAGAACTCCTGGGCCTCGGCGTGCGAGCGGGGGTCGGTGCGGAAGCCGGTGCCGGCGAGGATCCGGCGGCCGACGGTGAGGAAGTCGCCCTCGCCCTCGTTGATGTACTCGGGCCACAGCACGTCGCGGTAGCCGCGGCGTTCGAACCAGCCCAGGTACGCGGGTCCCTCGGCGGTGCGCTGCGCGTGCCGGAACCGCGCGCCGTAGACCTTGCCGTCGACGACGGTGGCGCCGTTCGCGGCGAACACCATGTCGGGCAGGCCCTCGACGGGGTCGATCTCCTCGACGAAGTGGCCGAGTTCGCGGTACAGGTCGCGCAGCCGCTCCCACTGGCGGACGGCGAGGGCGGGGTCGGTGCTGTGCTCCGGGTGCATCCAGGGGTTGATCGAGTACGTGACGTCGTAGTGCCGGGGTCGGCACATCAGCAGCCTGCGGCGGGTGGCGACGCGCGCGGTGGCCGTCGGGGCGGCCGTCGGGGTGGTGGTCGGCTCGGTGAGCGGCACGGGGACTCCTTCGAGGGTGGCCGGAGGGACTCCGGGCCGGCCCGCGGGGTGGTGGCGGGGCGGCCGTCGGTGCGGTGTCAGCGGGCGGCTGGCCAGGTACTGCTCCGGAGCATGCCGGGGCCGCCTCTACTGCTTCTGTTTCACCGGAATCCGGATTCCGGGCCCCGAAGTGCGGGCCACCGGGGGATGAACCGTCCCCGAACCTTCAGCCGGACAGGGGCCAGGCCTCGACTACTTCGTAGCGGGGCTGTTCGCCGGGGACGCCGGAGGCGGGGAGGTTGCTGCGGACCAGGCTGAGGGTGTCGACCTGCCAGGGCGTGCCCTCGAAGCCGGCGAGGGCGTCGAGGCAGGGCCGCAGGTCGGTGCCGGGGCGGCCGCGGGCGAGGGTGAGGTGCGGGGTGTAGCGGCGGTGGTGCTCCATGGACACCCCGGCCCGGCGGGCGGCGGCGTCGGCCCGCTCGGCGAGCAGCCGCATCGCGTCGATGCCGCCGGCGGCGCCGGTCCACAGGGCGCGGTCGCCGAAGTGGCCGGCGCCGCGGAGGCGGAGGGGGAAGGGGGCGCTGCGGTGGGCTGCGCGGGCGAGGCGGGCGTGCAGGTCGGGGAGGAGGGGGTCGGGGACCTCGCCCATGAAGGCGAGCGTGAAGTGCCAGCCCGCTTCCGCGGTCCACCGCAGCCCGTCGGCCCGCGGCACCGCCGCGAGGGCGTCCCGCAACTCGGCGACGGCGCTGGCTGCGGGCAGTACGGCGGCGAAGACCCTCACGTCTTCGACCCTATCCCCGACGCGCTCCGTCCGTCAGGCGCGGGGCGGGGGCGGTCCGGGTGGCTGGTGCCGGTGCGTCGGGTGCCGGGGGTGTGCCGCTGCGCGGGGCGAGGTCCCCTACCCGCCCTTCGCCCGTTCCCCGGGGCTCCGCCCCGGACCCCGGTACCGGACGCTGCGCGCCCGGAGCGCTCAAACGCCGCGCGGGCTGGATTTCGCGCAGCGAAATTCCAGCCCCGCCGGCGTTTGAGGCGC
>NZ_JBNNPF010000098.1:0-14671 GCF_050275515.1 Streptomyces sp. NPDC004126
CACCTGGCTCCCGCTGCCCGACGACGCACGCGCCGACCGCCTGACCGCCACCCTCGCGCGCCGGCACATCTCGGTCACCACGGCGGAGCCGTTCAACCCGGCCAACGCGCGCTAGCCACCGGCACCGGCGGCGGGGATCAGACGGCCCGTTGCGGTGGATGCGGGGTCGCCTTCAGGCGGGCTTCCACCCCGAGGGCCGGGAGGGCCGTCGTGGTGCGGGCGTGGGTGAGGACCGGGCCCGCCAGCGCGGCGAGGACGTCCGCCGGGACGGCGTGGGGTTCCAGTTCCAGCGCCACCCGCAGGGTCGGGGCACCGCGCCGCCCCCGCAGCGCGACCCGGCAGTCGGCGACCCCGCCCACCGCCGCCGCCTCGGCCGCCACCGCCTCCTCCAGCGCGCGGCCCCGCAGCAGCGCGAAGCCGCCGTCGCCGGTGTCCACCGCCAACACCGCGAGCCGTGGGCGCCGCAGCTGCGCCGCCAGCCACCACAGCGCCAGCAGCACGCACGCCGCGAGGGCGGCGGACACCGCCCACCACCACCCGCCGTCCAGGCTCCGGCGCCCCCGCAGCAGCGGGGCGTGGCGCCCGGTGAGGAGCGCGAGGCCGGCCGCCAGCAGGACCAGGCCGCCGAGCGCCAGCACCGCCCGGTTGACGGCCCCCAGCACGCCGCTCACCGCCTGAGCCTGATCCGGGTCCGCGGCGGGTGCGCGAGGCCCAGCTCCCCGATGCCGACGGCGAGCACCTGGTCCAGGTCGGCCCGTACGTCGTCCAGTTCGCGGAAGTGCGAGGTGGCCCGGACCCCGACCCGGGTGCGGCCCACCCTGACCCGCACCGAGCGGACCCCGGCGACCTCCATGGCCCGGTCCCGCAGCACCAGCGCGGCGGCCCGGCGGCCGATGCCCGCCCGCACCCCCGACTCCGTCCGCATCGGCAGCACCCCGCGCAGCCCGGGGGTCAGCGCCAGCAGCAGGAGGCCCGCTCCGGCCAAAACCAGCAGCGCGCCGGCCGGGGTGTACCGCTCCAGCAGGGCGCCGAGTTCGCGCCGCCAGCGCATGCCGGGCCGGTGTGCGCGTACCGCGGCCAGGTCGTAGAGGAAGAGCCCCGCCACCGCGAGCACCACCAGCGCGGTGATCGCGGCCGGTACCCGGCGCGGGGACCGGAACCGGTGCGGCGCGTTCACCGCAGCCTCCGGTCCCGGCCGGCGGCGCCGGGACGGGTGCGGGTGGAGTGCAGGTGCTCGATGTCGATGTCGACCTCGGGCACGGCCATCGCCGTGCACTGCTCGACGCGCCGGACGACCTGCGCGCGTACGGCGGCGCACTGGGCGGCGAGGTCGCAGGGGTAGTCGAGCTCCAGGCTCACCCGGACCCGTGCGATGTCGTGGTGGACGGTGACGGTGGCGTGCGGGACGGCTCCGGGCAGGACGTCGAGGGCCTCCCGGGCGGCCTGGGCCGCGATCTTGGCGACGACCCGGTCGGAGATCTGCAGGGCACCCCGCTCGGCGGGCGGCACCTTCGGCGGCAGGGGGCGCGGCGTGCCCATCGGCGGCCTCACCCGCGCCGGTCGCCGCGATCGCGGCCGCGGGACCGGAACAGGTCGCCCGGGTCGAGGTCGCCGTCGAGGCAGCGGCCGACGAGGAAGCCGATGGCGCCGAGTGCCGCCACCAGCAGGAAGGCCCCGAAGCCGCCGAACCATCCGGCGAACGCCAGGGCGATGCCGGCGAACAGGCCGGCGACCGCCATGCTCATGACCTGGCTCCTCTCCGCTGCCGCGGGCCGCTACCGGAGCCGGGAGTCCGGTTCCTCGTCGGGCTCGTCGCGTTCGTCCGGTTCGTCGGGCAGTTTGACGTCGCTGACGGCGATGTTGACCTCGACGACCTCCAGGCCGGTCATCCGCTCGACCGCCGCGATGACGTTCTCCCGGACCGCCCGGGCGACCTCGCGGATCTCGACGCCGTAGTCGACGACGATCTCCAGGTCGAGGGCGGTCTGCACCTCCCCGACCTCCGCCTTGACCCCTCGGGCGGCCGCGGACTTCGCCCCGCCGGGGGCGCGGCCGCGGACGGCCCCGAAGGTGCGGGAGAGCCCGGTGCCGCTGCCCATGGCGTGGACGCCGGGTACCTCCCGGGCGGCCAGCCCGGCGATCTTCTCCACCACCCCGTCGGCGATGGTGGTGCGGCCGCGGTCTGCGGGGGCCCTGGCGGAGCCCCCCGGGGCGGATTCGGTCATCGGACGTCCTTGGGGAAGGGGAGGTCTCCCGACCACGGTAAGCGCGTACGGGCGCGGGCGCCCCGGGGACTGGGCCGGACGGCCGGAGGGCCGGAGGGCCGCATCGGTGTCCCCGTTCCGGCCCTCCGGACGTGCGTGCGTGCGCGGGGTCTCAGTCGGAGAGGCCCGCGAGGTCGCGCAGCCGGCGGGCCTGGGCGGCGCGCTCGGCGGTGCGCTGGTCGTCGTACGCACGGGAGGGGGCCGCGGCCAGCAGCGCCTTGGTCTCGATGACGGCGTCGCGGGGCGGGGCCAGCAGGGCGGTGGTGAGGTCCTGGACGGCGGCCTCCAGTTCGGCGGCCGGGACGACCAGGTTGGCCAGGCCGACCCGTTCGGCCTCCTCGGCGTGCACGAAGCGGCCCGTGGCGCAGATCTCCAGCGCGCGGGCGTAGCCGACCAGGGCGGTCAGCGGCTGGGTGCCGGCCAGGTCGGGGACCAGGCCCAGGCTGGTCTCGCGCATGGCGAACTGCACGTCGTCCGCGACGACGCGCAGGTCGCAGGCGAGCGCGAGCTGGAAGCCGGCGCCGATCGCGTGCCCCTGTACGGCGGCGATGGAGACGATGTCATTGCGTCGCCACCAGGTGAAGGCCTCCTGGTACTCGGCGATGGTGGAGTCGAGCAGTTCGTCGGAACCGCGCGCCAGATCGAGGAAGGACGGCTCGCCCTCGAAACCCTCGGGGGTGAACGCCTGCCGGTCGAGCCCGGCGGAGAAGGACTTGCCCTCGCCGCGCAGTACGACGACCCGGACGGTACCGGGCAGCGACCGTCCGGCCTCCGCCAACGCCCGCCAGAGCGCGGGGGATTGGGCGTTTCGCTTGGCCGGATTGGTCAGTGTCACCGTGGCGACCGTGTCGTCGATGGTGAGCCGTACGCCATCCTTGTCGAGCAGAGCCATCTGGTGCCTCCGGTGTGCAGTCGCGGCCGTGTGCCCGGCCTAAGTGACTGCACAGTAACCACCCAGCCGACCGCGGGGCCGACCGGGGGTCACCGAAAGGTACCGTGCGTGGATCGGGACGAAACCGACAGCATGGATCAGACAGCGTGAAAGAGAACGGAGCTGTCGGGCGGTCTCCGGCACCGGCCCCGGCCTGACGGCCAGGGTCAGGCCGCGGCCGCCTTCTTGCCGCGTGTCGCGCCACCGCGACCACGCAGCGTGACTCCGGACTCGCTGAGCATCCGGTGGACGAATCCGTAGGACCGGCCGGTCTCTTCGGCCAGCGCCCGGATACTCGCACCGGAGTCGTACTTCTTCTTCAGGTCTGCCGCGAGCTTGTCGCGCGCGGCGCCGGTCACCCGGCTGCCCTTCTTCAGAGTCTCGGCCACCCGTGCCTCCTCGTGGGAAGTGCGCTCTGGACTTCTCATGATCACCCCTCCCCGGCTTCCTGGCCACCCATTCAGCAAGGTCGGTGCGACGGCATTTCCCGGTCCGTGGACACCCGAGCAGAACGGAATCTTCTCTTCCGCCGCATGACCTCCGTCACATTTCTCCGGTGCCGGAAGGAATCACCAGGTCAGGGGCCGGAAGCGGAAAACGGCCGGCCCCGGACGCGCGTCCGGGAGGACGCGGCCGGGGCCGATGTACAGGGCGCGGCGGTACGAGACCGTCTCACTCAGATGATGGATCACGTCTGAGCCGAATGATCCATAAGGAACTGGATCAACCCCGCGGGGCCGTCGGGGGGCCGTCGGGCGGGGCCGCCCGGCGCCGGTCAGGCGAGGGCGACCAGGTCCCGGTAGTCCGGGCCCCACAGGTCCTCGACCCCGTCCGGGAGCAGGATGATCCGCTCCGGCTCCAGGGCCTCCACGGCGCCCTCGTCGTGCGTGACGAGGATGACCGCGCCCTTGTAGGTGCGCAGCGCGCCCAGGATCTCCTCGCGGCTGGCCGGGTCGAGGTTGTTGGTGGGCTCGTCGAGGAGCAGCACGTTCGCCGAGGAGACGACCAGGGTGGCCAGGGCCAGACGGGTCTTCTCGCCGCCGGAGAGCACGCCCGCGGGCTTGTCCACGTCGTCGCCGGAGAACAGGAAGGAGCCGAGCGTCTTGCGCACCTCGACGAGGTCCAGGTCGGGGGCGGAGGACCGCATGTTCTCCAGGACCGTGCGGTCCGGGTCGAGCGTCTCGTGCTCCTGGGCGTAGTAGCCCAGCTTGAGGCCGTGACCGGGCACGACGGTGCCGGTGTCGGGCTTCTCGGTGCCCGACAGCAGGCGCAGCAGCGTGGTCTTGCCGGCGCCGTTGAGGCCGAGGATGACGACGCGGGAGCCCTTGTCGATGGCCAGGTCGACGTCGGTGAAGATCTCCAGCGAGCCGTAGGACTTCGACAGGCCCTCGGCGGTCAGCGGGGTCTTGCCGCAGGGCGCCGGCTCCGGGAAGCGGAGCTTGGCGACCTTGTCGGACGCGCGGACGGCCTCCAGGCCGGAGAGCAGCCGTTCGGCGCGCTTGGCCATGTTCTGGGCGGCGACGGTCTTGGTGGCCTTGGCGCGCATCTTGTCGGCCTGCGAGTTCAGCGCCGCGGCCTTCTTCTCGGCGTTCTGGCGCTCGCGCTTGCGGCGCTTCTCGTCGGCCTCGCGCTGCTGCTGGTAGAGCTTCCAGCCCATGTTGTAGACGTCGATCTGGGACCGGTTGGCGTCGAGGTAGAAGACCTTGTTGACCACGGTCTCGACGAGGTCGACGTCGTGGGAGATCACGATGAAGCCGCCGCGGTAGTTCTTCAGGTAGTCGCGCAGCCAGACGATCGAGTCGGCGTCGAGGTGGTTGGTGGGCTCGTCGAGGAGCAGGGTGTCGGCGTCCGAGAAGAGGATCCGGGCGAGCTCGACGCGGCGGCGCTGGCCGCCGGAGAGGGTGTGCAGGGGCTGGCCGAGGACCCGGTCGGGGAGGCTGAGGGCGGCCGAGATGGTCGCGGCCTCGGACTCGGCGGCGTAGCCGCCCTTGGTCAGGAACTCGGTCTCCTGGCGCTCGTACTGCTTGAGGGCCTTGTCGCGGGTGGCGCCGGAGCCGGTGGCGATGCGCTCCTCGTTGGCGCGCATCTTCTTGATCAGTACGTCGAGCCCGCGCGCGGAGAGGATCCGGTCGCGGGCGAGCACGTCGAGGTCGCCGGTGCGCGGGTCCTGCGGGAGGTAGCCGACCTCACCGGAGCGGGTGATGGTGCCGCCGGCGGGCTGGCCCTCGCCCGCGAGGCACTTGGTGAGGGTGGTCTTGCCCGCTCCGTTGCGGCCGACGAGCCCGATGCGGTCGCCCTTGGCGACACGGAAGGACGCGTTCTCGATGAGGATGCGGGCGCCGGCGCGCAGCTCGATGCCGGTGGCGGTGATCACGGAAATACTCCAGGGCGGTGGGGACGGCGGAAGTGGGGGCAGGACGCGCGTTGCTTCGACGCCGCTAATCCGCGAGGAGATTTGCCATGGGATTCATTCTACCGGGGGTGCGCAACCACTTTTCTGGACCTCCCGTCCCCCGTTCGGCCCACGGGCCACGCGGGGGCGCCCGGGCACGTATCAGGATGAAGGGGTTGACACTCGCCGCAGGGGCGGCAGGCGGCCCCTGGGGTCTCACCGATACGGGCGGTGCGGGATGCAGTTCGACGACAACGCCAATCTGGACACGTCCGAGGTCAAGGACGTGCGCGGCAGCCGTGTCCCGGGCGGGAGGGCCACGATCGGCGGCGGCATCGTCGGTCTGATCGCGCTGGTGCTGGGGCTGCTCTTCGGGGTGGGCCCGGAGCAGCTGGGCCTGTCGGACGGCAGTCCGGAGCCGGTGGCGACCTCCTCCTCGGCCGCGCAGGTGCAGCAGGCCTGCAAGAGCGGGCGGGACGCGAACACGCGCGAGGACTGCCGGCTGGTCGCGGTGGTCAACAGCACCCAGGACTTCTGGAGGCAGGAGTTCCAGAAGCGCGGCGGCGCCTACCGGCCGGCGTCGACGGTCTTCTTCACCGGCCGGGTGAACACCGCCTGCGGGACGGCCACCTCGGCGGTGGGGCCCTTCTACTGCCCGGGCGACCGGCAGGTCTACCTGGACCTGGGCTTCTTCGACGAGCTGCGGACGAAGTTCGGGGCGAGCGGGGGCCCCTTCGCCCAGGCCTACGTGGTGGCCCACGAGTACGGGCACCACATCCAGAACCTGACCGGGACGCTCCAGCGGGCCCAGGACGGGCGGCAGGGCGCCAACAGCAACGCGGTGAAGGTCGAGCTCCAGGCCGACTGCTACGCGGGGGTGTGGGCGCACAACGCGACGAGGACCCCGGACGAGTCCACGGGGCGGCCGCTGATCACCACCCTCACCGACCAGGACATCCGGGACGGCCTGGACGCGGCGGCGGCGGTCGGCGACGACCGGATCCAGGAGAAGTTCCAGGGGCGGGTCACCCCGGAGTCCTGGACCCACGGCTCGGCCGAGCAGCGCCAGCAGTGGTTCTACCAGGGCTACCGCACGGGCGACATGGCCCAGTGCAACACCTTCCGCTGACTGTCGGCGCCGCCTGCCATGCTGTGACGCGGGTCACTTCGACCACCGTCACGAGAGGGAGTGATCGTCATGGCAGGCGTTCCGTCCATCTACCCCGCGCTGCTCTACCGCGACGCGAGGGCGGCGATCCAGCAGCTCACCGAGGCGTTCGGGTTCACCCAGGTCGCGGTCTACGAGGGCGACGACGGCACGGTGATGCACGCGGAGCTGGCGTACGGCAACGGCGCGGTGATGCTGGGCAGCAAGGGGCGCGGCGGTGCCTTCGACAAGGCCATGGAGGCGGCGGGCCCGGCCGGGGTCTACGTCGTGGTCGACGACGTGGACGCCCATCACCGGCGGGCGGCCGAGCACGGCGTGGAGATCCTGATGGAGCCCACCGACCAGGACTACGGGTCCCGGGACTACATGGCCCGGGACGCCGAGGGCAACGTCTGGAGCTTCGGGACGTACGCGCCGCAGCTGTGACCCCGCGGCGCGTCCGCGCGTACGGCGGCGGTCAGGCGCCGCCGGTGTGGACCTGGAAGGCGGCCCGGCGGACCGCCTTGGCGAGGGCGGGGTCGGGGTGGGCGGCCGCCAGGGCGACCAGCACCTGCACCGTGCGGGGGTGGCCGACCGCGCGGACCTCGTCCAGCAGCCGGGGGACGGTGGTGCGGACGGCGGAGTCGAGGTGCCGGGCGAGCAGGTCGGCCTCGCCGTGGTCGGCGATGGCGGCGGCGGTGTCCACCCACAGCCAGGTCGACTCCTCGGGGGTGAGCACGTCCTGGGCGTCGTCCGGGTCCACCCCGTCGTGCTCGGCGAGCCAGAGCAGGGCGTACGGGCGCAGCGCGGGCTCGCGCAGGGCGGCGCGCACCTCGCGCTCGGCGGGGGCTCCGACCACCCGCAGCGCCTCGAAGGCGAGGCCGCGCAGCAGGGCGTCCTCGCCGCGGGCGGCGTGCAGCAGCTCGCTGACGGCGTGGCCGACGGGCCGGGCGGCGAGCCAGGCCTGGTACTCGGCGCGGGCCGGTCCGGGGGTGAGCCGGGCGCAGCCGTGCAGCATGGCGGCGGCGGACTGCTCGATGTTCCCGGCCGGGCTCTGGGCGGCGACGCAGATCTGCTCCAGCTTCACCCACACGGCCCAGCTGCCCAGGGGGGTGAGGGTGGCCATGGCGGGGCCGAGGGTGACGGCGTCCACGGCGGCGAGTCCGCCCAGGGCCCAGCGCAGCAGCCGGGCGAGCGGCAGCGGCCGGGGTTCGGCGGCGGCGGTGGAGCCGGCGGCGGGCTCGGGGCCGTAGGGGACCTCGCAGCGCTCGTCGCGCAGCTCGGTGACCCGCTGGCCGAGCAGGTCCAGGAGGTCGGGGACGGTCACCGGGCCGGCGGACAGCTGGAGCAGCGACAGCAGCTGCGGCATGGCCTCGACCACTTCGGCGACGGCCGAGGGGGCGATGTCCGCGGGGGCCGGGTGGACGAGCGACCAGGCGTCGAAGAGGGCTACCCAGCCGCGCAGTACGGCGGTGTCGTCGCGGTCCCAGGCGCGCAGCCGCCAGCCGGGGCGGGCGTGTCCGCCGTGCACCTCGACGAGGCCGGAGAGGCGGGCGCGGTCCCAGCCGACCCGGATCTGCCCGTGCGTCAGGCCCAGTTCCGCGGCAGCCCGTTCGACGTCCACGGCGGGCAGTGCGCCCGAGGGCGCCGGGCGGCCGCCGTCGCCCGCGCCGAGGTTCAGCTCGGCCCAGCGGGCCAGCCGTACCGCGTCCGCGAGCGAGGCCCGGGCGCGGTTCGCCAGGTCCGCCGTGGCGGGGGTGCCCGCCGGGGGCCGGGTGGCCGGCCGGGTTCGCCGGTCGGTCACCGCCTTGCGCGCCGTGGCGACGGAGCGCTGGGAGACGAGTCGGAGTCTGGAGTCGCGAGCCAACTGCTCATCAGGCTTTCGGGACGTCACGGAAGCAGTCTCGCCCGTCACTGGCCGAAAGCCCAAACGGAACGGGTCATTTCCACAGGTCACAGGGTGGATGAACCGGGAGGAATCCCCCACTGCGCCCCGTCCGCCACAGGCCCTTCACCCGGGCGCCACATCACACGTCACATGAGGGGAGTGAGGAAGCGTCGCAGCGCCTCCTCGTAGCGCAGCGGGTCGGCGTTCCACATCGCCCCGTGCCCGGCGTCCATCACGGTGTGCAGGGTGACCAGGTCGGGCCGGGCGGCCGCGAGCCGGCGGGAGGGCTCCCAGGGGGCGATCGTGTCGGCGGGCCCGTGGAAGAGCAGGACGGGCACGCGCAGCGCGCCGGGGTCGGCCCCCGGCGGGAGGTGGTCGGCGCGCAGCCCGGCACGGCCCTCGGCGGCCCGGACGGCGAGCGGGAGCAGCGGGGCCGGGGTGCCGCGGGCGGCGGCCAGGGCCCGCAGGGTGGTGTGCCAGTCCATGACGGGCGAGTCCAGCACCAGCCCGGAGACCCGGCCGGCCAGGGCCGAGCGCTCCAGGGCGCGCAGGGCCATGGCGGCCCCGGTGGACCAGCCGTACAGGACCACGCGGCGGGCCCCGTAGCGCACGGCGTAGCGGATGGCGGCGTCCAGGTCCCGCCACTCCGACTCGCCGAGGTGGCCGAGGCCGTCCGGGGGCGCGGGTGCGCCGATGTCGCCCCGGTAGGCGAGGTCGAGCACCGGGAGGCGGTGGCGGTGCAGGAAGGGCATGACCGTCATCGGGTGCTCCCGGCCGGTGCCGAGCCCGTGGACGGTGATCACCCAGGTGCCCCGGGCGCCGGGCAGGAACCAGGCCGGGAGCGGGCCGAGCTCGCCGGGGACGTCCACGTCGGCGTGGTCCAGCCCGAGGGCGGAGCGCGGGTTGCCCCGGTGCACCTGGGGGGTGAGGGCGACCCGGGTGCCGGGGGTCAGCTCGCCGTGGCCGACGGACAGGAGGCGGCGTACGACGGTGTCCGGGTCGTGCGGGACGTCGGTGAGGACGGAGCCGACCACGGCGTGCACCCCGGGCGCCTCCAGCGCGTGGACGCCGGGGCGCAGGGAGGCCAGCGAGCGGGTGAGGACCACCCGGCCGGCTCCGGTGGAGTGCACGCTCAGGCGGGGGCCGCCGGGCAGCGGGCGGCCCGGTTCGGGCCGCAGGGCCGCGTCGGCGGCGTACCGGCCGGCCGCGACCGCGGCCGCTCCGGCGCCGATCAGGGTCGTGGTGACGGCCGCTGCCGTCGCTGTGGCGGTACGCACCGTTCCAGTTTCGGCGCGCGGGGGCGGAGGGGCCACCGGAGCAGATCGCTCCGAACGGAGTGATCTACCTCTCTTCGCGGGGTCCGAGGAGGGGCGCGCACCGGCCCCGGGCCCTGCCCGGAGGGGGCCGTTCACCCTGCTTTGACGTGCAGGAATCGGGATGGCTACGACAGAATCAGGACGAATGACCCGATCGTGTGGCGCGTGGGGACACCGTGCCGCCCGAGTCAGTTCATCTTCCGTTCACCCAGGTTGCCTACGGTCGCCGAGCCACTGACGCCAAACAGAAGCCTGGGTAAATGGAGCACATAACGCTTCTCCTCGGGATCGTGATCATCACCGCTCTCGTGTTCGACTTCACGAACGGTTTCCACGACACAGCCAACGCGATGGCCACCACCATCTCGACCGGCGCCCTCAAGCCCAAGACGGCGGTGGCCATGTCCGCCGTGCTCAACCTCGTCGGCGCGTTCATGTCCGTGGAGGTCGCCAAGACGATCTCCAAGGGCCTGGTCAACGAGGAGGGCATTCAGCCGGAGGTGATCTACGCCGCCCTGGTCGGCGCGATCCTCTGGAACCTCGTCACCTGGCTGGTCGGCCTCCCCTCCAGCTCCTCGCACGCCCTGATGGGCGGCCTGGTCGGTGCGGCCGTCGCCTCCGCCGGCCTCGGCGCCGTCAACGGCGACACGCTCGTCACCAAGGTGCTGCTCCCCGCCGTCGCCGCGCCGATCGTGGCCGGTGTGGCCGCGATGCTGGCCACGAAGGTCACGTACGCGCTGAACGGCAAGATCGGCGAGAAGACCTCGGCCAAGGGCTACAAGGCCGGCCAGATCGCCTCCGCCGGTCTCGTCTCCCTCGCGCACGGCACCAACGACGCGCAGAAGACGATGGGCATCATCACCCTGGCCCTGGTCGCCGGCGGCGCGCTCGCGCCCGGCTCCAACCCGCCGGTCTGGGTCATCGTCTCCGCCGGTCTGGCCATCGCGATGGGCACCTACCTGGGCGGCTGGCGCATCATCCGCACCATGGGCTCCGGCCTGACCGACCTGCAGCCGCAGCAGGGCTTCGCCGCCCAGACCTCGGCCGCCAGCGTCATCCTGGCCTCGTCCAACCTCGGCTTCTCCCTCTCCACCACGCACGCCTGCTCCGGCGCCGTCATGGGTGCGGGCCTGGGCCGCAAGGGCGGCGTGGTCCGCTGGTCCACCGCCACCCGCATGTTCGTCGCGTGGGGCCTGACCCTGCCGGCCGCCGCCCTCGTCGCCTCCGGCGCCGAGCTGGTCATGCGCACCGGTGACATCGGCGTCGTCGCCGTCACCGTCTTCCTGGTCGGCTCCTGCGTCGCCATCTGGCTGATCTCCCGCCGCCAGGTCGTCGACCACACCAACGTCAACGAGGCGGGCACCGCCACCGCCGAGGCCGAGGAGCCCGGCGTGGTCACCACCGCCATGGCCGCCGTCGCGGTCCCGCCGCTCGCGGGCACCACCGCCGCCGTCACCGACGAGGACCTCAAGGCCACCATCCCGGCCGCGACGGCCAACCCGGCCGCCCCGACGACCCCCACGGCCCCGGCCGCGGCGGTCTGACCCCGAGAACGACAGAGGAAACGGCAGTATGAAGATCGACTGGGCAGCACTCGGCTCCGTCTTCGGGGTCAGCCTCTCCGCCACCGTCGCCCTCGTGGCCCTCTTCACCCTGGGCCTGGTGGGCCTCTCCAAGCACGAGACCGCCACCGAGCAGGGCGGGGCCGCGACCCTGGCCCGCAGCGGCGCCTACGCCTGCTTCGCGCTCTGCGCGGCGGCCGTGGCCTACGGGATCTACCTGATCGTCAGCTGACACCGCCGCACCGCGTACGACGGCTCCCTCCGGGATTCCCCGGAGGGAGCTTTCGCGTACCCGCGCCCCTCCTCCGCCGTCCGTCCCACCAGGTCAACGGCAAGTTGACGGGCGTTCGCGGGGCGTGGTGGACTGCCCGAGCCAATACGGCGGCATGGAGAGGAAGTCCGGTGCGAATCCGGCGCGGTCCCGCCACTGTCACCGGGGAGCGCACGCCGCGCGTGCGCCCCGGGAGCCAGGAACTCTCGCCGCCGGACACGTCGAACCAGGGCGCGGACCCTGAGTGAGGACATACCTGCCACCATGCGTGCCGACCGCGTCTTCGCGTACGGCGCCGCGGCGGGGCTGATCGGCGACCGGATCCTCGGGGATCCGCGCCGGGGGCACCCCGTGGCCGCCTTCGGACGAGCCGCCGCCGCCGTCGAGGGCGCCCTGTGGCGCGACGACCGCGCCCGCGGCCTCCTGCACACCCTCGTCTGCGCGGGCGGCGCCGCCGCCGTCGGCGCGCTGGGCGCACGCGCCGTGCGCTCCCGGCCCGCGGCCGCCCGTATCGCCCTGACCGCCGCGGCCACCTGGGCCGTCGTCGGCGGCACCTCCCTCGGCCGGGAGGCCCGCGCCATCGGCGGGGCCCTCGCCGCCGGGGACGCGGAGGTCGCCCGGGAGCGGCTCCCGCACCTGTGCGGGCGCGACCCCCAGGCACTGGACGAGCAGCAGATGGCCCGGGCCGTCGTGGAGTCCGTCGCCGAGAACACCTCCGACGCGGTCGTCGGGGCCCTGGTCTGGGGTGCCGTCGCCGGAGTCCCCGGACTGCTGGCCTTCCGCGCCGTGAACACCCTGGACGCGATGGTCGGCCACAAGTCGCCCCGCTACCTGCGCTACGGCTGGGCCTCCGCCCGCCTCGACGACCTGGCCGGCTGGCCCGGCGCCCGGCTCACGGCCCTCGCCGCCGTGGCCGCCGGCCCCGACCGCCGCGGAGCCGTACGGGCCTGGCGCGCCGACGCCGCCGCCCACCCCAGCCCCAACGCCGGCCCGGTCGAAGCCTCCTTCGCCGGGGCGCTCGGCGTCCGGCTGGGCGGGACCCTGTCCTACGGCGGCCGGATCGAACACCGGGCCGTGCTCAACGGGGAGCGCGGGCGGCCCGTGGAGGTCGCGGACATCGAACGGGCCGTACGGCTGTCGCGACGGGTGACCTGGCTGGCGCTCGGGGCCTGCGTGGCCGTGCGCTCGGCCGCGGCGATGACGAGAAGGGGACGGGCATGAGCGGGACGGGGCGCGGCGGCGGACTGCTGGTCGCCGGTACGACATCGGACGCGGGCAAGAGCGTGGTCACCGCGGGCATCTGCCGCTGGCTGGCCCGGCAGGGCGTGAAGGTGGCCCCGTTCAAGGCCCAGAACATGTCCCTGAACTCGTTCGTGACGCGCGAGGGCGCCGAGATCGGCCGCGCCCAGGCCATGCAGGCCCAGGCCGCCCGGGTCGAGCCGACCGCGCTGATGAACCCGGTCCTGCTCAAGCCCGGCAGCGACCGCAGCAGCCAGGTGGTGCTGCTGGGCAAGCCGGTCGGCGAGATGAGCGCCCGCGGCTACCACGGCGGCCGCCAGGAGCAGCTCCTCGGCATCGTCACGGACTGCCTGGAGCAGCTGCGGGGCACGTATGACGCCGTGATCTGCGAGGGGGCGGGCAGTCCGGCCGAGATCAACCTGCGCCGGACCGACATCGTGAACATGGGCATCGCGCGGGCCGCGCGGTTCCCGGTGGTCGTGGTCGGCGACATCGACCGGGGCGGGGTCTTCGCCTCCTTCTTCGGGACGACGGCCCTGCTGTCGGCGGAGGACCAGTCGCTCATCGCCGGCTACATGGTCAACAAGTTCCGCGGCGACGTGTCCCTGCTGGAGCCGGGCATGGAGATGCTGCGGTCCCTCACCGGGCGGGCGACGTACGGGGTGCTGCCGTTCCAGCACGGGCTGGGCATCGACGAGGAGGACGGCCTGCGGGTCTCCCTGCGGGGCGCGGTACGCGAGTCCGTGGTCGCCCCGCCGGTCGGCGAGGACGTGCTGCGGGTCGCGGTGTGCGCGGTGCCGCTGATGTCGAACTTCACCGACGTCGACGCGCTGGCGGCCGAGCCGGGCGTGATCGTGCGGTTCGTGGACCGGGCCGAGGAACTGGCCGACGCCGACCTGGTCGTCGTACCGGGCACGCGCGGCACGGTGAAGGCGCTGGAGTGGCTCCGCGCGCGGGGCCTCGCCGACGCGCTGGCCCGGCGGGCCGCGGAGGGGCGGCCGGTGCTCGGCATCTGCGGCGGCTTCCAGGCCCTGGGCGAGCACATCGACGACGAGGTCGAGTCGAAGGCCGGCTCGGTGGCGGGGCTGGGGCTGCTGCCGGTGCGGGTGCGGTTCGCGGCGGAGAAGACGCTGGCCCGGCCGGAGGGCACCGCCCTCGGCGAGGAGGTCTCGGGCTACGAGATCCACCACGGGGTGGCCGAGGTGCTGGGCGGCGAACCCTTCCTGGACGGCTGCCGGGTCGGATCGGTGTGGGGCACCCACTGGCACGGCTCGCTGGAGTCGGACGGCTTCCGCCGGGCGTTCCTGCGCGAGGTCGCCGCGGCTGCGGGCCGCCGCTTCGTCCCCGCCCCCGACACCTCGTTCGCCTCCCTGCGGGAGGAACAGCTCGACCTGCTGGGCGACCTGATCGCCGAGCACGCCGACACCGCTGCGCTGCTGCGCCTGATCGAGGGCGGCGCCCCGGCCGGGCTGCCGTTCCTCCCCCCGGGCGCCCCGTGACGGCCCCGGCCCTGCGGGGCTGCGCCCCGGACCCCCGCGCCTCAATCGCCGGCGGGGCTGGAATTTCGCTGCGCGAAATCCAGCCCGCGCGGCGATTGAGCGCACCGGGCGCGGAGCCCCCGGATGCGGGGGCAGGGGGGGTCCGCGTTGCTCAACAGGCGG
>NZ_JBNNPF010000099.1:0-13519 GCF_050275515.1 Streptomyces sp. NPDC004126
AAACGCCGGCGGGGCTGTCTATAGCCCGTCCGGCGTTTGAGGACCGGGGTCAGGGGCGGAGCCCCTGGGAACGGTGGAAGGGCGGGTAGGGGACCTCGCCCGCGCAGCGGCCCACCCACCCGCAGACGAGCCACCGGCCCCGGCCACGGGCACCGGCCCCGCCCCGCACCCGCCGGACGGAGTCCGGCGCAGCGGCGCGAAGCCGGGGAGGCCGCCCGCGGCCGAGCCGTGCGAGCGCCGCGTGAAGAACAGCCAAACGGGCGGTCCGCCCCACCGCATCGGCCGATCGGATGACCCCCGGGTCAACCGGTGCGGTCGCCGGGCCGAGCCGGTACGGGGAGGGGCCGGGGCAGGGGGCGGGGCGAGGCTTGGAGGGAGCCAAGCCGACGACCCAACAGGAGCTGACATGAACACCCGCACCCGCGTTCTCACCGGTACCGCCCTCGCCGTCGTCCTCGGCGCCGGGACCTTCGGCGCCGTCAGCGCCAGCGCCACCCCCGCCGCGCCGGCCAAGAAGGACTCGGACAAGAACTTCACCACCTCCACGCACCTCACCATCGGTGCCGCCACCCGCGCCGCGCAGGCCGCGCTGGAGGCCGCCGAGAAGGAGAACCAGAAGGTCACCGTGGCCGTCGTCGACCGCAACGGCAACACGATCGTCACCCTCCGCGGCGACGGTGCGGGCCCGCAGTCCTACGAGTCGGCGCAGCGCAAGGCCTTCACCGCCGTGTCCTGGAACGCCCCGACCTCCGTCCTCGTCGGCCGCCTCGCGCAGACCCCGAACCTGAAGGACATCCCCGGCACCCTCTTCCTCGGCGGCGGCGCCCCCGTGCAGGCGAACGGCGCCCCGGTCGCCGGCATCGGCGTGGCCGGCGCCCCGAGCGGCGACCTGGACGAGAAGTTCGCCAAGGCCGGCGTGGAGTCCCTGCAGAAGTGAGTTCCGGCTCCGCTCCTTAGGATCGGGGCGTGGAACTCAAGCGCCTGGCCGTCCCCGCCGTCACCGCCCTGCTCGTCCTCGCGACGGGATGTACGGGCGCGACGGTGCAGGGGCGGCCCGGTGCGTCCGGGCTGCGGGACCCGTTCTTCCCGCGGGCGGGCAACGGCGGCTACCAGGTCGAGCACTACGCGCTGGACCTCGCCTACGACCCCGCCGACGGGCAGCTGCACGGCACGGCCGTCATCACCGCCCGCGCCGAGCAGGGGCTCAGCTCCTTCAACCTCGACCTGAGCGGGCTGAAGGTCGAGGGCGTGGACGTGCAGGGCGCGGGGGCGCGGTTCAACCGGACCGGCAACGAGCTGACGGTGCGCCCGGCCAAGGACCTGAAGAAGGGCGAGGTCTTCCGTACGACGGTGGACTACACCGGGCGGCCGAAGCCCGTCGTGGATCCCGACGGGTCGCACGAGGGCTGGATCACCACCGAGGACGGTGCGGTGGCCGTCGGCGAGCCGGTCGGGTCGATGGGCTGGTTCCCCGGCAACCACCACCCGAGCGACAAGGCCGCGTACGACGTGACGGTCACCGTCCCGGACGGGTACGAGGCCGTGTCCAACGGGCAGCTGCGCTCCCGCCGGGAGGTGGGGGACGGGCGGACCGAGTTCGCGTGGCACAGCCCGGAGCCGATGGCGAGCTACCTGGCGACCGTGGCCATCGGCAAGTTCAAGGTGACCACCGGTCGGACCCCGTCGGGGGTGGCGGTGTACGACGCCGTCGCTCCCGGTGAGGCGGCGGGCAGCGAGGCCGCGCTGAAGCGGCTGCCGGAGATCGTGGAGTGGGGCAGCGCGAAGTTCGGCCCGTACCCCTTCGGCACGGCCGGTTCGATCGTGATGCCCGCGCGGACCCTCGCGTACGCGCTGGAGACGCAGACCAAGCCCGTCTACTCGGGCGCGCCCGACGAGCTGCTCGTGCTGCACGAGCTGGCCCACCAGTGGTTCGGGAACTCGGTCTCGCCGAAGACCTGGAAGGACATGTGGCTCAACGAGGGCTTCGCCACCTACGCGGAGTGGCTGTGGTCCGAGGACCACGGCGGGGTGAGCGCGCAGCGCCGTTTCGAGGCGTTCCTGACGGGTGACACCTCGGTCGACGACCAGGCCGGCGGGGACTGGGCGGCGTTCCCGCCCGCCGCGCCGCCCGGCGCCGACCACGTCTCGGACGCGCCCGTGTACTACCGGGGTGCGATGGTCCTGCACCGGATCCGGCAGGAGGTGGGGGACGAGAAGTTCTTCGACCTGGTGCGCGGCTGGGTCGCCGACCACCGGTACGGCAACGCGAGCACCGCGGACTTCACGGCGTACGCGGAGCGGCGCACGGGCCACGACCTGAAGAAGGTGTGGGACGTGTGGCTGTACGGGGAGGGCCGCCCCAAGGCGTAGGCCGCACGGCCGCGAAGCCGCGAAGCCCCCTCCCGGCGCGGGCCGGCAGGGGGCTTCGGGCCCGTGGGCCCGTGGGCCCGGTGGGACGCGGGTCAGACGTTGACGCCGAAGTCCTGGGCGATGCCGACGAGGCCCGAGGCGTAGCCCTGGCCGACGGCGCGGAACTTCCACTCGGCGCCGTTGCGGTAGAGCTCGCCGAAGACCATGGCGGTCTCGGTGGCGGCGTCCTCGGAGAGGTCGTAGCGGGCGATCTCGGCGCCGCCGGCCTGGTTCACGACGCGGATGTAGGCGTTGCGGACCTGGCCGAAGTTCTGGCTGCGGGTCTCGGCGTCGTAGATCGACACCGGGAAGACGATCTTGTCGACGTCGGCGGGCAGGCCCGCGAGGTTGACGTTGATGGCCTCGTCGTCGCCGGCGCCCGCGCCCGTGCGGTTGTCGCCGGTGTGGACGATGGTCTGGTCCGGGGTGGACTTGTTGTTGAAGAAGACGAAGTGGCCGTCGGAGACGACCTTGCCCATCGCGTTGACCGCGATGGCCGAGGCGTCGAGGTCGAAGTCGACACCGGTCGTCGTGCGCACGTCCCAGCCGAGGCCGACCGTGACGGCGCTGAGGCCCGGGGCCTCCTTCGAGAGCGAGACGTTGCCGCCCTTGGACAGGCTTACTGCCATTTTGACTGGTGTCCTTCCTCGACGCTTGACCGCGATGTGGGGTCAAGTTACCGCTGCCCTTCATAACGCGGCGAGGGGGCGCGGAGGTTCCTTGACGCGGAAATGCGCGTGACGGCGGCGCGGGCGGGGGCCGATCATAGGGCCATGCCTGGTCCCTATGTCATCCGCGGTTCCGTCGTGCTCCCCGAGGCGGAGCTCGCCTGGCGGTTCTCGCGTTCCTCCGGGCCGGGCGGTCAGCACGTCAACACCTCGGACTCGCGCGTGGAGCTGCTGTTCGACCTGGCGGCGACCAAGGCGCTGCCGGAGGTGTGGAAGGAGCGGGCGCTGGAGCGGCTCGCGTCGCGGCTGGTGGACGGGGTGGTGACGGTACGGGCCTCCGAGCACCGCTCGCAGTTCCGCAACCGGGAGATGGCCCTGGTCCGGCTGACCTCGCTGCTGGCGGAGGCCACGGCCCCGCCGCCGAAGCCGCGCCGGGCGACGAAGATCCCCCGGGGCATCAACGAGCGGCGCCTGCGGGAGAAGAAGGCCCGCGGCGAGACCAAGCGCAACCGCAGCTCGCGCGACTGGTAGCCGCCCGCTCCCGGGTCCTACGGGGCCAGGTGGCGGTAGCGGCCGCGGAAGTACGTCAGCGGCGGCGCGTCCGGGACCGGCAGGCCGGCGCCGAGGACGCGGCCGACGACGAGGGTGTGGTCGCCCGCGGTGACGCGGGACTCGGTGCGGCACTCCAGGGTGGCGAGCGCGCCGGTCAGCAGGGGTGCGCCGGACAGGGCGCCGCGTACGTACGGCAGGCCCTCGAACAGCAGCCGGTCGCTGATCCGGTTCTTCATGGAGAACCGGCCGGCCACCTGGAGCTGGCTGTCGGCGAGGAGGGAGACCGCCCACAGCGGCTGCTCGGCGAGCAGGTCGTCCATCCGGGAGCCCTCGCGGACGCTGACCAGGACGAGCGGCGGGTCCAGGGAGACCGACATGAAAGCGGTGGCCGTCATGCCGACGTCCTCGCCGCGCGGGCCGTCGGCGCTCAGGGGCGGCTCTTGCGCGGTGATCAGGCACACGCCCGCCGCCAGCCGGGACATGGCGGCCCGGAACTCGTCGTTGCTCACCCCCTCAGGATGGGGGGTGGTGAGCACGGGGGCCGGGTGTACGGGGGTCGTCTTGGGCACGTACCGAACGCTAGTCCCGCCCCCGTGCGGCGCACATCGGGCCCTGGTCCGAGCCGCGTCCCCGCCCCGCGGCCTAGGCCGGGCGTATCGTTTGCTGCCGGGAAGGAGGGGGAGCGCTCCCACTCCGTACGCCCCTCTCGGCACGGCCCTTCTTCATCTCATGTGACTTGAGTCACAGAGGGCAAGATTTGTTGACCCTGTGTACCTGCCGCACAGCTCACTGTGATTCAGTGGACGGGACACCGCAACGAAACGCCGATGACAAACCTGGAGTTGCTGTCGAGGTCTCGGGGAGAGCGAGCAATGGAGACCGAGTCGGAGCCGTACGTCCGTCTTGCGACCCTGCGGCAGCTGCACCAGGTGGTGGCCGAGCTCAACACGGCCCGGAGCCTGGCGGACACCCTGCAGACCGTCGTGGACGGCATCGTCAGGGGCCTCGGCTACGAACTCGCCTGTGTCAACCTCGTACGCCCCGACGGGGATCTCGTCGTGGCCGCCTTCGCAGGTGACCCCGCCGCCGAGGCCCTGATCACCGGCCGCGTCGGCTCCCGCGCCGCCTGGGAACGCCGCCTGACCATGGGCGAGGACTGGGACGGCCTGCGCTTCATCCCGCACACCGAGGGCTGGGTCCTGATGGAGGACGACGTCCCCCAGTGGCACACCGACGGCCCCGATCCGCGCTTCCAGGACGAGTGGCACCCCGAGGACCGGCTCTACGCCCCCATGTACGCGACCGGCGGGGAACTTCTGGGTGTCATTTCGGTGGACAGGCCGCGCAACGGGCGCCGCCCCGGCGCGTGGGGGCGCGAAGCGCTCCAGATGTACGCCTTCCAGGCCGCCATTGCGATCAGCAACGCGAGGCTGCGCGCGAACATGCAGCGGGCCCTCGTCCGGCTGGAGCGCGAGCAGCAGGCACTGCGGGCGAGTGAAGAGTCGTTCCGGCAGGCCTTCGAGTACGCGCCCAGCGGCATGGCCATCGCAGAGATGGGCGGCGACCAGCACGGCCGGCTGCTGCGCACCAACGACGCCCTGTGCCGCCTGCTGGGCCGGCCCGCCTCCGTGCTGCGCCGCTACTCCTTCTCCGACCTCGTCCACCCCGAGGACATCGGCACCCTGCTGCGCACCTCCGCCGAGGGCGGCCGCGCCGAACTGCGCCTCGGGCGGCGCGACGGCACGTACGTATGGGTCTCGCTGCGCAACTCCGTCGTCGCCGACGCCGCCGACGGCCCCCGCTTCCTCCTCACCCACGTCGAGGACATCGAGGAGCGCAAGCGGCACGAGCTCCAGCTCGCCCACCGCGCCAGCCACGACTCCCTCACCGGCCTCCCCAACAGCGCAGAACTGCGCTCCCGGCTCGGCGCACGCCTCTGTCGCCGCCCCCAGTCCGTACGGGCCGGCGCGGTCGAGGCGCTGGACGCGGCCTACGAGGGCCGCCCCGAGGCGGGTGGTGCCGGCGAGCACGGCTTTCCACCCGAGGGGCAGCACCCCGGGCAGTACCACGCCTACGACAGCGGCTTCCCCGCCGCCCCCGCCGCCCCCGCGGCCGGGCAGGCGGCCGACGCCTTCGACTTCCCGGGCGACTTCCCCGGCGCCTTCCCGGGCAGCCCGGACGGCCCGTTCGACCACCACGTGCACACGGTGGCGCCCGCCACCGACATCGACGACGGCACGAAGGGGCTCGCCGTCCTCTTCTGCGACCTCGACGGCTTCAAGTCGATCAACGACCGGTTCGGCCACCACACCGGCGACGCCGTCCTCATCGAGGTCGCCCGCCGCCTGACGACGGGCGTCAGGGATGGTGACACCGTCGCCCGGCTGGGTGGTGACGAGTTCGTCGTCCTCGCCGACGGCCTGGGCGCCGCCGACGCCGCCGACCTCGCCGTACGGCTGCGCAACGCGATCATCCCGCCGATCCGGGTCGACGGCCGCGCGGTCCGCGTGGGCGCGAGTTTCGGCATCGGCTGGGCCAGCTGCGGGATGTCCGCTGACGAGGTGCTGCGCTCCGCCGACCAGCGCATGTACATCGAGAAGAGGTCCCGTTCCAAGGCGCACCGGCGGGCCGGCTGAGTCCGAGCGCCGCCCGTGTGCGCACGTGTTCGGGGTAGGCTCCCGTGGGTCGAAAGGAGTGACCTGCGATGACGACGCCCGCGAACAACGGCCCGCACGGTGGGGCCAACCAGCCCGGGGACGATGACCCGTTCGGCTACCTCTACGCGGACGGCCAGGCCGCCGGAGCCACCCCGCCCGGTCAGGGTGGCGGATACGGCTACCCCGGCCCGACGGCCGGCGGACCGCCCGGCGCGCAGCCCGGCGTCCCCCGGACCTCGTACAACCAGGTGCGCACGGTCGGCGAGCGGACGTACGGCGGCCAGCGCGGCGCCGTCCCGCAGCAGCAGCCCCCGCAGGCCTACCAGGCCCAGTACCAGGCCCCCGAAGCCCTCCAGGCGGGCGGCTACGGCGTCCCGCAGCAGCCGTCCGCGCAGACCGCGCACAGCCAGCCCGTACCGCCCCGTCGCGGCGGCCGCGGCGGCGGCTCCAGCCGCCGGGGCATGCTGATCGCGGCGGTCGCGGTGGTCGCGGCCGTCGGCATCGGCATCGGCGCGGCCGTGGTCTTCGGCAAGGACAAGGACAAGGGCGACAAGAACCAGGCGGTCGGCCCGACCCAGTCGGTGCAGCCCTCGAATAAGTCCGAGCCGGCGCCGAGCGCGTCCCCGGAGCCCTCGAAGGCCCCGCTGCCCAAGGGCGAGGCCGCCGGCGCCGGCATGGCCCTCACCGGCGGGGCGACGCTCCAGAACAGCGTCTCCGGGTCCAAGAGCTCGGGCGGCCAGTACGTCGGCAACTTCAACCAGACGGGCGCCGCCCTGACCTGGACGGCCGAGCTGCCCGAAGCCGGGGACTACACGCTGAACGTCAACTACGCGGTGCCGGGCAAGGACGCGAAGGTCACGCTGACGATCAACGGGCAGACCCCCACGCAGTCCCTGAACCTGGCCAACTTCTCCAAGGCCGAGGCGGGTGTCTGGGACAAGGGCTGGACCCGGACCTACGCCTTCGTCACCCTCAAGAAGGGCACGAACACGATGAAGATCTCGTGTGAGGCCGGCAACCAGTGCGAAGCCATATTCGATCAGCTGCGCCTCAGCCCGGGCTGGGCCAAGGGCTGACGGCCGGTTCCGGCGCGACGGCCGGTTCCGGCGACGGACGCCACGAGGGGGAGACGCACGCGGTGCGTCTCCCCCTCGGCCGTTCCCCCGGCCGTTCCCGCGGCCGTTCCCCCGGCCGTTCCCGCGCCCTGCCCTTCCCGCGCGGCTACGGGGCGGGCAGCGGCACGGCCCTGATCTGCGGGGTGATCTCCTCGTACGTGCGCGGGTCGAAGTCCCCCGCCGTCGGGGCGTGCACGGTGGCCGCGGAGAGGGCCACCGCACGGACCAGGCGCCCGGGCCAGTCCAGGCCCCGGGTCAGGGCGGAGAGCAGGCCCGCGACGGCGGAGTCGCCCGCACCGGTCGGGTTCCCGCGCAGCGGGCGGGGCGGGGCCGCCTCCCAGGTGCCGTCGGGGGTGGCGGCGAGCAGCCCGGCGGGGCCCAGGGAGGTCACCACCGCCTGGGCGCCCCGGCGGCGGGCGTCACGGGTGGCGGGGAGCGGGTCGCGGGCGCCGGTCAGCTCCGCCAGCTCGGCCGCGTTCGGCTTGATGATGTCCGGCCGGGCGGCGACCCCGCGGCGCAGGGCCTCGCCGCTGGTGTCGAGCAGCACGGGCCGCCCGGCCGCGCGGGCCGCCCGCACGAGGACCGCGTACGCGCCGACCGGCACGCCCGGGGGCAGGCTGCCGCACAGGGCCACCGCGCGGGCGCCGGCGAGGAGTTCGGCGTACCGCTCCAGGAAGGCGGCCCACTCGGCCGCGGAGATCGGCGGGCCGGGCTCGTTGAACTGGGTGGTGTCGCCGGTGCTCTCGTCGACGACGGCCAGGGTGCGCCGGGTGGTGCCCGCGCAGGGGACCAGGGCGTCGGTCACCCCCGGTGCGCCGGCGAGGAGTTCGCGCACGGTCCGCCCGGTGGCGCCGCCCGCGAAGCCCGTCGCCGTGACCTCCTCGCCGAGCGCGCCGAGCACCCGGGCCACGTTCAGGCCCTTGCCGCCCGCGCGTTCGGTGACACCGGTGGCCCGGTGGGAGGTGTGCGGCAGCATGCGCGGCACCCGGTGGGTGACGTCGAGCGCGGTGTTGAGCGTCACGGTGAGGATCATGGCCAGCCCCGGTCTTGGTGTGTGCCGGGATCATGCCAAATAGAGGGCGGCCATCCCAGTCCCCTGGGCGGGCCGCCCCCTTTGCGCCGTATGAAAGGCCGGTTCAGTCCAGTGGGCTGACGATCCATTCGCCGCGCCGCATGACGCCCTTGACGTCGAACGCGGCGTCCAGGACCACCAGGTCGGCGTACTTGCCGGGCTCCAGCGAGCCGACCTCGTCGTAGAGGCCGAGCAGCTTGGCCGGGTTCGCCGAGATCGCCTGGACCACGGACTCGACCGGCAGCCGGTCCACCGTCACCGACCGCTTGAACGCGGTGTCCAGGGTCAGCGTCGAGCCGGCGATGGAACCGCCCTCGACGAGCCGGGCGACGCCGTCCTTGACCTCCACCTCCAGCGGGCCGAGGTGGTAGGTGCCGTCGCCGAAGCCGGCCGCGTCCATCGCGTCGGTGATCAGCGCGACGCGGTGCGCGCCCGCGTGGTGGAAGGCCAGTTCCAGCATCGCCGGGTGCAGGTGGGTGCCGTCGTTGATCAGCTCGACGGTGACCCGCTCGTCCTCCAGCAGCGCCGCGATCGGGCCGGGCGCGCGGTGCTCCAGGCCGGGCATGGCGTTGTACAGGTGGGTGGCGACGGTCGCGCCGGCGTCGATGGCCTGGCGGGTCTGGTCGTACGTGGAGTCGGTGTGGCCGATCGCGGCGATGACCCCGTGCTCGGCCAGCAGCCGTACGGAGTCCAGGCCGCCGGGGAGTTCGGTGGCGAGGGTGACCATGCGGGCGGCGCCGTGCGCGGCGTCGACGAGCTTGCGGACCTCGGCCGGGTCGGGGTCGCGCAGCAGGTCGGCCTTGTGGGCGCCCTTGCGGCAGGGGTTGATGAAGGGGCCCTCGAAGTGGATGCCGGCGATCTCGCCCTGCTGGGTGAGCTCGGCGAGCAGTCCGGCGCGGCGGGCCAGCTCGTCCAGGTCGCCGGTGACGGTGGAGGCGACGAGGGTGGTGGTGCCGTGCTCGCGGTGGGTGCGTACGCCCGTGAGGACCTCCTCGGCGGTGCCGGAGGTGAAGGAGGCGCCGCCGCCGCCGTGGTTGTGCATGTCCACGAAGCCGGGGACGATCCAGTGCCCGGAGAGGTCGACGGCCGTGGCGTCCTCGGGCGCGCTGCCCGCGACGCGGGTGCCCTCGACGATGACGCGGCCGCCCGCCACGATCCCGGTGGGCAGCACCACCCTCGCGCCGGAGAGAACGGTGCTCTGTGCGCTTCCGGACATCAGGCAGGTACCTCCGTGGCGAGTAGGTCCCAGGCGAGCAGCCCTGCGCCCAGGCATCCGGCGGTGTCCCCGAGGGCAGCCGGAACGATCTCGGGCAGCCGCTGGAACGTCACGCGCTCCTCGACGGCCGTCCTCAGTGGTGTGAACAAGGTTTCCCCCGCCTCGGCGAGCCCGCCACCGATGATCAGGGTGCTCGGGTCCAGCAGGGTGATCGCGGTGACCAGGCCGTCGGCGAGGGCGCCGATGGCGGCCAGCCAGACCTCGCGGGCGGCCTCGTCGCCGGACTCGACGGCCTTGGCGCAGTCGGCGGCGTCGGCGTCGGGATCGCCGGAGGCGGTGGCCCAGGCGCGGCTGACGGCGGCGGCGGAGGCGAGGGTCTCCAGGCAGCCGTGCTGGCCGCAGCCGCAGGCGGGGCCGCCCGGGCGGACCACGATGTGCCCGATCTCGCCCGCGTAGCCGTGGGCGCCGGCCTCGATGCGGCCGGCGATGCCGATGGCTCCGGCGATGCCGGTGCCGAGCGGGACGAAGAGGAAGCGTTCGGCGCCCAGGCCCGCGCCGATGCGGCCCTCGGCGAGTCCGCCCGTGCGGACGTCGTGGCCGAGGGCGACCGGGATCCCGCCGAGGCGGGCGGTGAGCAGGTCGCGCATCGGTACGTCCCGCCAGCCCAGGTTCGCCGCGTACACGGCGAGGCCGCGTTCGGCGTCGACGATGCCGGGGACGGCGACGCCGGCGGCCGAGGCGGGCGTGCCGAAGCGTTCGCGGCCGAGGTCGAGGAGCTCGGCGGCGAAGTCCAGGATCGTCTCGACGACGGCGCCGGGGCCCCGCTCGCGGCCGGTGGCGCGGCGTGCCTCGTGCAGCAGGGATGCGTCCGCGCCGATCAGGGCGGCCTTGATCCCGGTGCCGCCCACATCGAGGGCGATGACGTGTTTCACGGGTTTCACAGCAGACAGTCTCGCGTGCTCGGCGGGGAAAGGTCTAGTCCATTGGAGGGGATTGTTGACCGGCCATACAAATTCGGACCGCCCAACGGACACAGTCTTGAAACAGTCCGCGGCACACCCCGTTCCGGATGTGGAGGAGCTGCCAAAGTGGTGTAGACCTTACGTCGGATCGTACGTACAACCTGGGGTGGATCAAGAACTGTGAAGGGCCGTTACCTGAGGCCGGCCGCGACCGGCGCCGCACTGTGCCTGGCCGTGGCGACACTGGCGGGCTGCGGAACCGTGTCCGGCCTCACCGGGGACAACGAGGTGACCCTGCGGGTCGTGGCGGCCGACTACGGGGACAATCCGCAGAACTCCTCCGCCGGCTACTGGAAGAACCTCGCCACCTCCTTCGAGAAGGACAACCCCGGCGTCCACGTCGAGGTCAGCGTCTACTCCTGGTCGGAGGTCGACGCCAAGGTCGCCGCGATGGTCAAGGCCGGCAAGGCCCCCGACATCGCCCAGATCGGCGCCTACGCCGACTACGCCGAAGCCGGCAAGCTCTACACCGCCGACGAACTGCTCTCCGTCACCACCGAGGCCGACTTCCTCGCCCCCCTCGCCGACGCGGGCAAGGTCAAGCGGGTCCAGTACGGGATGCCGTTCGTCGCCAGCACCCGCCTGCTCTTCTACAACACCAAGCTCCTCGGCGACGCCGGCATCATCCCCAAGGACGGCAGCACCCCCTGGCAGCCCAAGAGCTGGGCCGACATCGAGGCCGCCGCCAAGAAGCTCAAGGCCGCCAACGTCCCCACCCCCTTCGCCCTGCCGCTCGGCCGCGAAGAGGCCCAGGCCGAGACGATGATGTGGCTGCTCGCGGGCGGCGGCGGCTACACCGACAACGAGGAGGCGTACTCGATCGACTCCGCGGAGAACATCAAGTCGCTGGAGTTCCTCCGCGACAAGATGGTCGGCCAGCAGCTCACCGGCCCCGTCGAACCGGCCAAGCTCGACCGCCAGGCCGCCTTCGACGCCTTCACGCGCGGAGAGGTCGGCATGCTCAACGGCCACCCCACCCTGCTCAAGCAGGCCGCCGGCAAGGGCGTGAAGTTCGGCATGGTCACCATGCCCACCATCGACGGCACCGACCACTCCACCATGGGCGTCGCCGACTGGGTCATGGCCTTCAAGAACGGCCACAAGAAGGAGTCCGGGAAGTTCCTGGACCACCTCTTCTCCGCGAAGAACGTGACCACCTTCACCAACCAGTACGACCTCCTCCCCGTCACCACCAGCGGCTACCGGGCCATGGCCGGCAGCACCGGCGGCTCGGCCACACAGCTGAGGACCTTCCTCACGGCCCTCCCCAACGCCCGGCTCTACCCCGTCGGCAAGAAGTCCTGGGCCGGGGTCAGCGAGGACGTCAAGCAGAACATCGGCAAGACCGTCGCACCGGGCGGACAGCCCGCGAAGGTCCTGGAGGAGATCGCCGTCGCCGCGCGCAAGGCGGACGGGGAACGCTGACCCTTCCCCGGAGGGCTGTCGGTGGGCGCCGTTAATCTGGCCGTATGACGGATGGCGGGCAGGCGGGTGACACGGGCGGCGCGGCGGCGGAGGCGACCCCCGCGCCGCTGACCGCCGCCGAGGCCGCCGTACTCGCCTACGAAAGCCGCAGCTGGCCCGGCCCCGGCGCCAAGGAACGCGCGATACGCGAGGCCCTCGGCCTCACCCCGGTCAGCTACTACCAGCTGCTCAACGCCCTCATGGACGACCCCCGCGCCCTCGCCCACGCCCCCGGCACCATCAACCGCCTCCGCCGCATCCGCGCCGCCCAGCGGGCCCGGCGGTAGGGCGGCCCCGGGGAACCCTGGGCGGGGTGCACGCCACGCCGGTAGGGTCGTCCGTATGGGGAGCCAGCCGCACGATCCGCAGCCGATGCCCGTGCCCGCCACCGCAGCCGGACGCGAGGGACTCGAAGCCCTCCTCCGCGCACCCCGCAGAGCCGTCATCGCCCTCGACTTCGACGGCACCCTCGCCGAGATCGTCCCCGACCCCGACCAGGCCCGCGCCCACCCGGACGCCGTACCGGCCCTCGCCGAGCTCGCCCCCCAGGTCGACGCCGTCGCCGTCGTCACCGGCCGCCCGGCCGGCGTCGCCGTACGCCACGGCGGCTTCGCCGGGATCCCCGGACTGGAGCACCTCGTCGTCCTCGGCCACTACGGAGCCGAACGCTGGGACGCCGTCACCGGCATCGTCCGCGCCCCCGCCGAACACCCCGGCGTCGCCGCCGTACGGGCCGAGCTGCCCGGCTTCCTCGACGCCATCGGCGCGTGGCGCGGGACCTGGATCGAGGAGAAGGGCCAGGCACTCGCCGTCCACACCCGCCGCGCCGAAGACCCGGCGGCCGCCTTCGACGCCCTCCGCGAACCCCTCGCGGAGCTCGCCGCCCGCCACGGCCTGATGGTCGAGCCGGGCCGCGCCGTCCTGGAGCTGCGCCCGCCGGGCATGGACAAGGGCGTCGCACTGACCGAGTTCCTCACCGAGCGCGGCGCCGAAGCCGTCCTGTACGCGGGCGACGACCTGGGCGACCTCGCGGCGTACTCGGCGGTCGAAAAGCGCCGCGCCGACGGCCTCCCGGGCCTCCTGGTCTGCAGCGGCTCGGCGGAAGTCCCGGAACTGGCGGCCCGAGCCGACCTCGTCCTCCCGGGCCCGGCGGCAGTCTCGGCGTTCCTGGCCCAGCTGGCGGGGGCGCTGCGGGGGTAGCCGTACGCGCCTTGCGGTGCGGGCGCCCGCCGTACGCCGGCTCGCGGCGCGGGCCGGCTGTCTCCCCCGCGAGGGGGTGGGGTCGGGCGGTGTTTGCCCACCCGCCCCCTTGTCTGCGGGCCGGTGGGCTGGGGGGCGGGATCC
>NZ_JBNNPF010000100.1:0-12903 GCF_050275515.1 Streptomyces sp. NPDC004126
TCGAACTTCGACTTCGTCACGGCGTCGTTCACGTTGATCGCCGGGAAGAGCAGGGTGCCCTCGGCCATCATCTCGTAGAGGCGGTGGACGCCGGTAGTGGTCTCCTCGGTCACACCCCGGATCCCGGAGGCGAGCTCCGTCCAGTTCAGGGAGGTGCGGCCCAGGAGTTCGAGGACGAGGGCCATCTCCTCGTTGTCGGCGGTCGACGGGTCGGGAACGGCCCCGGCCTTCTCGGACTCGACGCCCTTGTGGACGAGGAGGGTGGCGTCACCGCCGTCGTCCAGGATCATGTTCGGGCCGGCGTGCCCGGGCCAGGTCAGGGCCTGCTCCGTACACCACCAGTACTCCTCCAGCGTCTCGCCCTTCCAGGCGAACACCGGGATCCCGGCGGCCGCGACGGCGGCGGCGGCGTGGTCCTGCGTCGAGTAGATGTTGCAGGACACCCAGCGGACCTCCGCGCCGAGGGCGACGAGGGTCTCGATCAGCACGGCGGTCTGGACCGTCATGTGCAGGGAGCCGGTGATGCGGGCTCCGGCCAGCGGCTGCGCCTCGGCGTACTCCTTGCGGATCGACATCAGACCCGGCATCTCGTGCTCGGCCAGGGTGATCTCCTTGCGGCCGAAGGCGGCGAGGGAGAGGTCCGCGACCTTGAAGTCCGTGAACCCGTCAGACATGGGAAGTGCTCCTTGAACTCGTCCGGCGCCGGAGGTCATCGGCGGCCTCCGGCGTTGAAGTAGCCGGCCTCGGGGTGGTGGATGACGATGGCGTCGGTGGACTGCTCGGGGTGGAGCTGGAACTCCTCCGAGAGGTGGACGCCGATCCGCTCCGGCCGGAGCAGGTCGGCGATCTTCGCCCGGTCGGCCAGCTCGGGGCAGGCCGGGTAGCCGAGGGAGTAGCGGCAGCCCTGGTACTCGGTACGGAACATGCCGTCCATGGCGGCCGGATCCGACCCGGCGATGCCCAGTTCGGCGCGGACCCGGGCGTGCCAGTACTCGGCGAGGGCCTCGGCGAGCTGGACGGAGAGGCCGTGCAGCTCCAGGTACTCCCGGTAGGAGTCGGACTCGAAGAGCCTGGCCGTGGCCTCGCCGATCCTCGAACCGACGGTGACCACCTGGAAGCCGACGACGTCGATCTCGCCCGAGTCGTCCGGGCGTACGAAGTCGGCGAGGCAGAGCCGGCGTCCGCGGCCCTGGCGGGGGAAGGTGAACCGGGTCCGCTCTCCCCCGTCCTCGTCCAGGACGATCAGGTCGTCGCCCTTGGAGACGCAGGGGAAGTAGCCGTAGACCACGGCCGCTTCCAGGAGCCGTTCGGTGTGCAGCCGGTCCAGCCATCCGCGCAGCCGGGGCCGCCCCTCCGTCTCGATGGAGCCCGCGTCCTTGAGGCCCCACTGGCCCTTGAAGAGCGCCTGCTCGTCGAGCCAGCCCGCGTACTCCTTGAGCCGGATGCCCTTGACGACCCGGGTGCCGAGGAACGGCGGCTCGGGCACCGGGTTGTCGACGGCGACGTCGGAGCGGCCGCCGGTCTCCTCCGGCCCGTGCACGTCGAGTACGGCTGCCCGGGGTGGCACGCGGCGCTGCTTGAGGGGAGGGAGTTCGGCGCCGGGGACGCCGCGCTTGACGGCGATGAGGGCGTCCATGAGGCGCAGGCCCTCGAAGGCGTCGCGGGCGTAGCGGACCTCGCCCTCGTAGATCTCGTGGAGGTCCTGCTCCACGTAGGCGCGGGTCAGGGCGGCGCCGCCGAGGATCACCGGGTAGTCCGCCGCCAGCTTGCGCTGGTTCAGCTCCTCCAGGTTCTCCCTCATGATCACCGTCGACTTGACCAGCAGCCCCGACATGCCGATCACATCGGCCTTGTGCTCCTGCGCGGCCTCCAGGATCGCCGAGACCGGCTGCTTGATGCCGATGTTCACGACGTTGTAGCCGTTGTTGGTCAGGATGATGTCGACGAGGTTCTTGCCGATGTCGTGGACATCCCCGCGGACGGTGGCCAGCACGATCGTGCCCTTGCCCTCGCCGTCGCTCTTGTCCATGTGCGGTTCGAGGAAGGCGACCGCCGTCTTCATCACCTCCGCGGACTGGAGGACGAAGGGGAGCTGCATCTGGCCGGAGCCGAACAGCTCGCCGACGACCTTCATGCCCTCCAGGAGGGTGTCGTTGACGATGTCCAGCGCCGGGCGAGTCTGCAGGGCCTCGCCGAGGTCCGCCTCCAGACCGTTCTTCTCCCCGTCGATGATCCGCCGCTGAAGACGCTCCTCCAGCGGCAGCTCCAGGAGCTCCTCGGCCTTGCCGGCCTTCATCGACTTCGTGTTCACGCCCTCGAACAGCGCCATCAGCTTCTGCAGCGGGTCGTAATCACCCTCACGCCGGTCATAGATCAGATCGAGAGCGGTGGTCACCTGCTCCTCGTCGAACCGCGCGATGGGAAGGATCTTCGACGCGTGGACGATGGCGGAGTCCAGGCCCGCCTTGACGCACTCGTCGAGGAAGACGGAGTTCAGCAGGATCCGGGCGGCCGGGTTCAGGCCGAAGGAGATGTTCGACAGGCCCAGGGTGGTCTGCACGTCGGGGTGGCGGCGCTTGAGCTCGCGGATCGACTCGATCGTCGCGATCCCGTCCTTGCGGGACTCCTCCTGCCCCGTGCAGATCGTGAACGTGAGGGTGTCGATGAGGATGTCCGACTCGCGGATGCCCCAGTTCGTGGTGAGGTCCTCGATGAGGCGTTCGGCGATGGCGACCTTGTGCTCGACCGTGCGGGCCTGGCCCTCCTCGTCGATGGTCAGCGCGATCAGCGCCGCGCCGTGCTCCTGCGCCAGACGGGTGACCTTCGCGAAACGCGACTCCGGCCCGTCACCGTCCTCGTAGTTGACGGAGTTGATGACCGCACGCCCGCCCAGCTTCTCCAGACCCGCCTGGATCACCGGGACCTCGGTCGAGTCCAGCACGATCGGCAGGGTGGAGGCGGTGGCGAAACGGCCGGCCAGCTCCTGCATGTCCGCGACACCGTCACGGCCCACGTAGTCCACGCACAGGTCCAGCATGTGCGCGCCCTCACGGATCTGGTCCCGGGCCATCTCCACGCAGTCGTCCCAGCGGGCGTCCAGCATCGCCTCACGGAACTTCTTCGACCCGTTCGCGTTCGTCCGCTCACCGATCGCCATGTACGAGGTGTCCTGCCTAAACGGCACCGTCTGGTACAGCGACGCCGCGCCCGGCTCCGGCTGCGGAGAGCGCTGGGTGATCGCCGTGCCCCGGACCCGCTCCACGACCTGCCGCAGGTGCTCCGGCGTCGTACCGCAGCAGCCGCCGACGAGGGAGAGCCCGTACTCGCGGACGAAGGTCTCCTGCGCGTCCGCCAGCTCCGGGGCCGACAGCGGGTAGTGCGCTCCCTGCTTCGTCAGTACCGGCAGGCCCGCGTTCGGCATGCAGGACAGCGGGATGCGGGCGTTGCGGGCCAGGTAGCGCAGGTGCTCGCTCATCTCCGCGGGACCCGTCGCACAGTTCAGACCGATCATGTCGATCCCGAGCGGCTCCAGAGCCGTCAGCGCCGCCCCGATCTCGGAACCCAGCAGCATGGTCCCCGTCGCCTCCACGGTGACCTGCACGATCAGCGGGAGGTCGCCCATTCCGCACCAGTCCAGTGCCCTTCGCGCGCCGATGACGGCGGCCTTGGTCTGGAGGAGGTCCTGGGTGGTCTCCACGAGCAGGGCGTCCGCGCCGCCCCGGATCAGGCCCTCGGCGCTCTGCTGGTAGGCCTCGCGCAGGGGGTCGTACCCCACGTGCCCGAGGGTGGGCAGCTTGGTGCCGGGGCCCAGGGAGCCCAGCACCCAGCGGGGCCGGCCGTCCCGGGCGGTGTGCGCGTCCGCCGATTCGCGGGCGATGCGGGCTCCGGCCTCGGAGAGCTCGTAGACCTTGTCCTCGATGCCGTACTCGGCGAGCGCGGACAGGTTGCTGCCGAAGGTGTTGGTCTCGACGCAGTCCACGCCGACGGCGAAGTACTCGTCGTGGACCGAGCGGACGATGTCGGGGCGGGTGAGGTTGAGGACCTCGTTGCAGCCCTCCAGCCCGAGGAAGTCGTCCAGGGCGGGGTCGGCGGCCTGGAGCATGGTGCCCATGGCGCCGTCCGCGACGACGACGCGTCTGGCGAGCTCCTCCCGCAGTGACCGTCTCATTCCAGGGCCCCCAGGTGTGTGGACAGTTCCGTCGCGGTGGCCGGGCCGTAGGCGGTGCGGAGCCGGGCGAGCAGCGGTTCGCGTTCCAGGCGGTACTCCTGGGTGCCGGTGTGGTCGAGTACGGTCGCGGCGACCGCGCAGCCCAGCCGGGCCGCGTACCGCTCGGGGACGCCCCAGGCGGTGCCGGCGAGGAAGGCGTCGCCGACGCCCGTCGGGTCGACGACCTCGGCGACCGCCACTGCGGGCACGGTGAGCGTGTCGCGGCCCGCCGTGCGGATCCGCACGCCGTCCTCGCCCCGCGTGGTGACCCAGGAGCCGACGCGCCGCAGGACCTGCTCCTCGGTGAGTCCGGACCGCTCGCACAGCAGGGCGGACTCGTACTCGTTGGTGAACAGCCGCTGCGCGCCGTCGACCAGTTCGCGCACCTCGTCGCGGCCGAGCCGGGCCAGCTGCTGGGAGGGGTCGGAGGCGAAGGGGATGCCGAGTTCGCGGCAGCCGCGGGTGTGGCGGAGCATGGCCTCGGGGTCGTCCGGGGAGACCAGGACCAGGTCCGGCCGGCCGTGGCGGGCGACGACCTCCCGCAGGTCGATCTCGCGGGCTTCGGCCATCGCGCCCGCGTAGAAGGTCGCGATCTGGTTCTGCTCCCGGTCCGTGGTGCAGACGAAGCGGGCGGTGTGGCGGGTGTCGCTGACGCGGACGGAGTCGGTGTCCACCCCGTGGTCCTTGAGCCACACCCGGTAGGGCTCGAAGTCCCCGCCCACCGCGCCGACCAGCGACGGGCGCAGGCCCAGTACGCCCAGTCCGAACGCGATGTTCGCCGCCACCCCGCCCCGTCGCACTTCCAGGTTGTCGGCGAGGAACGACAGGGAGACCCGGTCCAGCCGGTCCGCGAGCAGCTGGTCCGCGAACCGGCCGGGGAAGGTCATCAGGTGATCGGTCGCGATGGACCCGGTGACAGCGATGCGCATGTCAGACCCCGGCGGCCTTGCGCAGGGCGTGCACGCGGTCGGTGCGCTCCCAGGTGAAGTCCGGCAGCTCGCGGCCGAAGTGGCCGTAGGCGGCGGTCTGGGCGTAGATCGGCCGGAGCAGGTCGAGGTCGCGGACGATCGCGGCGGGGCGGAGGTCGAAGACCTCGGAGACGGCTTCCTGGATCCGCTCGTCGGGCAGGGTGCCGGTGCCGAAGGTCTCGACGAAGAGGCCGACGGGCTCGGCCTTGCCGATGGCGTAGGCGACCTGGACCTCGCAGCGCGCGGCCAGGCCGGCGGCGACGACGTTCTTGGCGACCCAGCGCATGGCGTAGGCGGCCGAGCGGTCCACCTTCGACGGGTCCTTGCCGGAGAAGGCGCCGCCGCCGTGGCGGGCCATGCCGCCGTACGTGTCGATGATGATCTTGCGGCCGGTGAGGCCGGCGTCGCCCATCGGGCCGCCGATCTCGAAGCGGCCGGTCGGGTTGACCAGCAGTCGGTAGCCCTCGGTGTCCAGCTTGATGCCGTCCTCGGCGAGCTGGGCGAGGACGTGCTCGACGACGAACTCCCGGACGTCCGGGGTGAGGAGGGAGTCGAGGTCGATGTCGGCGGCGTGCTGGGTGGAGACCACCACCGTGTCGAGGCGGACGGCCTTGGCGCCGTCGTACTCGATGGTGACCTGGGTCTTGCCGTCGGGGCGCAGGTAGGGGATCTTCCCGTTCTTGCGGACCTCGGTCAGGCGGCGCGAGAGGCGGTGCGCGATGTGGATCGGCAGCGGCATCAGCTCGGGCGTCTCGTCCGTGGCGTAGCCGAACATCAGGCCCTGGTCGCCGGCGCCCTGGCGGTCGAGTTCGTCGCCCTCGCCCTCGACGCGCTGCTCGTAGGCGGTGTCGACGCCCTGGGCGATGTCCGGGGACTGGGCGCCGATGGACACCGACACGCCGCAGGAGGCGCCGTCGAAGCCCTTCTTGGAGGAGTCGTAGCCGATGTCGAGGATGGCTCCGCGGACGAGTTCGGCGATCGGCGCGTACGCGGTCGTCGTGACCTCTCCGGCGATGTGGACCTGGCCGGTGGTGATGAGGGTCTCGACGGCGACGCGGGAGGCCGGGTCCTCGCGCAGGAGGGCGTCGAGGACCGTGTCGCTGATCCGGTCGGCGATCTTGTCGGGATGGCCTTCGGTGACGGATTCGGAGGTGAAGAGCCGCTTGCTCATGCCTGGACCGCCTTGGCGGTGAAGAAGTGGGTGCGGATGGCGTCGAGGGTGCGGATCTCGTCGACCTCCAGGGTCTCCAGCTGGATGGCGCGGCCGCTGTGCTGCTCCAGCAGGAAGACGAACTCGACGAAGGACAGGGAGTCGATCAGCCGGGTCTCGATGAGGTCGAGGTCGCCGGCGATGTCGTCGAGTTCCTCGTGGCGGGCGAGGAGCCAGTTCTTCACGAGCTGCAGACCGTCGGACATGGTGTCTCTCCTTGAAGTGCTGTGTACGGGTGGGGTGGGGGGCGCGGGTGCGGGTTCCGGGGCGGGGCCCGGCCGCGGGAGGGGTTCCGGGACGGCGTGCGGGTCCAGTACGGGGGCGGCGACCGCCACCGCGTAGTCCACGTCGTGGCTGATGGTCACGGTGATCCCGGCGATGCCGGACCGCTCGGCCATCTCGGCGGCGGACCGGTGGAGTTCGACGAGGGGCCAGCCGCCCTCGGAGCGCCGCACGATGATGTCCCGCCAGGGAAGGAACACGGCGCGGACGCGGAGGGTCTTGAACGCCGCCTCCTTGGCGGCGATCCGCCCGCACAGGCTCAGTACGTCGAGCTTGGCGGAGGTGCGGCAGTCGGCGAGTTCACCGGGGGTGAGCATGCGCTGGAAGAAGTCCTCGCCGTAGAGGCGCAGGAGCCGGCGGACACGGGTGACGGACACGATGTCCATGCCGAGGTTCGCCCAGCCCAGGCCGCCCGCCGGCGGGGCGGCGACGGGTCGGGTCGGCACCTCAGATCGCCGGCCCGGCCGCGTTCGCGCGCAGGACCGCCGCGGTCGCGGCACCCCAGCTGCCGTGGCGTCGGGTGAGCGCGGACAGCCAGCGCTCCAGTCCGAAGGCGACGCAGCTGGTGAAGGCGGGGCCGCCGCCGGAGGCGAGGGGGATCTCGCACCGGTCGCCGAAGAAGTTGCGGTGGGTGTTGACCGAGGCGATCGCGAGGTCCTCGTACAGGAACTCGTGCTTGACCGGGGTCAGGCGCTGGAGGACGGCCTTGGAGCTGCCCTTGTCGAAGAAGGGGTCGCAGGCGGCCTCGCGGCTGAGCGGCAGGTCCAGGGCCTCGGCGAAGGCGTTGATCCGCCGGGTGAAGGTCGCCAGGTGCTGTTCGGCGTGCTCGCGGGTGCCGATGGCGACGATCTCCCGCATGCGGAAGCCGAGCTGGCGGCGCAGTCCCTCGTAGTGCGCCTCCTTGCGGAAGCACCAGCCGACGACGGTGACGAGCTCGTCGTCGGCGGCCGGGCGGCCCTGGTGGTCGATGTAGACGGCGTAACAGGACGCGGACGGCAGGCCGAGGGCGGCCGGTTCCAGCGCGTCGCAGGGGAAGCAGCCGGTGTCGGCGCAGAACTCGCTGGTGTCCCGGACGTCCAGGTTCAGCGGGGCCGCCACGACGGCCTGGTGGGGGAAGTTGTCGTAGTAGTCGAGCCGGGCCAGGTCGGCGGCCGGCAGGAGCGGGGGCATGGTCATCGAGCGGGCGCCGGCCTGGACGCCCCAGCTCTCGAAGGTGTCGTCGAGCAGCCGCAGCAGGGCGGTGCCCTCGGGGCCGAGCGACGGCAGGCCCGTGGTGCCCGGGGCGGCGGCTGTGGCGGTGGCGGCGGTGGTCATGGTGGTCATGGGGAGTCACCTCTCGGACGGCGGTGGGCCTCTCAGACGACGGGCAGGACGTCGTCCGTGAAGATCCCGGTCTTCAGGAAGAATCCGAGCGGCTTGCGGATGGTCTTGCGCTCGAAGGGCCGGCGGCGCTCGTCGGCGACCAGTGCGTTGCGCAGGCCCACCGGGTCGGCGATGCCGGCGTCGCGGTAGACGTGCGGGTTGTAGAGGGAGTTGAGGCTGTAGACGACGTACCGCTTGAGGTAGGCCTCGACCTCGGCGACGCGGGCGGCGGGGACGGCCTGGCGCATCCGGTCGAAGAGCAGGGAGACCAGTTCGCGGCCGAAGGCGATGTGCCGGGACTCGTCCTGGTGGTGGATGCGGTTGACCTCGCGGATGGTGTGGCAGAGGTCCTCGTCCCGTGCCATCCGCGTGTTGTAGTGGTCGACGAGCTCCTCGAAGAACAGGATGCGGGCGAAGACCAGGAAGTTCTCCACCTCCGGTTCCCATGCGGAGTCGGCGCGCAGGGCGGTGGAGCCGTAGATCTTGTCGCCGTAGCGGCGGCAGAACTCGGCGAAGAACCACATGTGCTCGTTCTCCTCACCGATGAAGTGGTGGAAGAAGTCCGAGGGCACCTCGAAGCCGGGCATGTGGATGCGTCCGACGACCTCGATGAGCAGTTCGCGGATGCCGTGCACGTTGAGGCTGTAGAAGTTGATGCTCTCCCACTTGGAGAGGCGCTGGAGGGTCTCCTCGCCGAGCTCCTCGTAGAAGGGGGTGCCGTAGACGGTGAGCAGTTCGGGGGTCATCCACATGCGGCCCTCGTCGAGCTTCTCGGGCCAGTCGAACTGCTGGTAGGGGTTGTAGTACTCCTCGATGGAGCGGTGGCTGAGCCGTTCCAGGACTTCAAGGAACCGGTCGGTGACCGGCAGGGGGGCGGTGACGCCCATGGTGACTCCTCGGGGTGTGTGTGGTGCGGGGCCGCCGGGGCGGCCCGTCGCTCGCGGCGCGGGCCCGGTGCGGCGGGCCCGGCGGCCTACGGCCGGACTTCGTAGACGGCGTTGACCGGGGTCTCGGTGGCGCGGCGCCAGCGGGTGAAGCCGGCCTCTTCGGCGATGCCGCGGAAGGCCTTCTCGCCGGAGTGGTTGCCGAGCGCGTGGGGGCCGCGCTGGGCGACGGCGACGGGCAGGCACATGACGGCGGAGAGGGCCATGAACATGCGGGCGGCCGGGGTCTGGGTGTCGATGTCGTCGGGCGAGACGTTCGACTCGACGAGCATCCAGGTGCCGTCGGCGTCCAGGGACTTGTGCACGTGCCGGGCGGCGGAGACCGGGTCGCCCATGTCGTGCAGGGCGTTGAAGAAGGTGACCAGGTCGTAGCCGGTGCCGGGGTAGTCGTCGGCGGAGGCGACCTCGAAGACGACGCGGTCGCAGAGGCCGGCCTCGTCGGCGAGCCGGCGGGCGATGGCGATGGCCTCTTCGGAGTAGTCGAAGCCGTGGACGGTCGCCTGCGGGAAGGCCTTCGCGATCAGCAGGGTGGTGTGGCCGACCCCGCAGCCGACGTCGGCGACGGTGCCGCCGGCGGCGAGTTTGCCGGTGACGCCGGTGAGGGCGGGCAGCCATTCGGGGACGAGGCGGTGCTCGTAGGTGGGCTGGAAGAAGCTGCCCATGCCGGTGTCGAGGGCCGGGTCGTGCTCGGCCCAGCCGACGCCTTCGCCGGTGCGGTACGCGTCGACGAGGAGGTCCTCGGTGCCGTAGAGGGCCTTGAGGGCGGTGAAGAACCCGGCGGCGAAGGTGACGGCGGTGGGGTCGGCCAGCACGGGGGCGTGGTCGGCGGGCAGCGTGTACGTGCCGGCGCTCGGGTGGCGCTCGACGTATCCGGCGCTCAGCTGGGCGTGCAGCCACTCCTCGGCGTAGCGGGTGTCGATCCCGGTGCGTTCGGCGAGCTGGGCGGGGGTCAGCGGTCCGGCCTCGGCCAGCGCCCGGTACAGGCCGAGCCGCTCGCCGAGGGCGACGGTCAGGCCGCGTACGGCGGCGCCGGCGTCGCTGATGACGCGCTGGTGGAAGTCGTGGACGGCGGTCATGCTGCCTTCACCTCGGCGGTCGGGAGGTCACAGGTGAACAGGAAGGAGCGCGGGACGCGGGGGATGCTGCGGGCGGGCACCGGGTAGGGCCAGCGGCCGAAGTCGGCGCCGTCCTCGCCGGGCTGGCGGACCTCGCGCACGTCCCAGCCGCATTCGGCGAGGAGGTCCTCGGGGGTCTCCGTGCCGAAGAGCCACGGGTTGCCGTCCTCTTCGAGGCAGTTGAGGAAGGGCCGGGAGAGCGGGTTCTGCAGGGCGGCCTTGCTGATGACGTCGCCGAGCAGGACGGATCCGGGCGCGGAGTGGCCGGCGAGGGTGGAGATGAGGCCGCGCACGGCGTCCTCGGGGAGGAAGAAGAGGAGGCCCTCGACGACCCAGAGCACGGGCTGGTCGGCGCGCCAGCCGGCTGCCTCCAGGGGACCCGTCCAGTCCTGGGTGAGGTCGACGGGGACGGTGACGCGGGTGCGTCCGGCGGGGGCGGGCTCGCCGGCGAGCATCTCGGCCTTGGCCTCCAGGAGCGCGGGCCGGTCGAGTTCGTAGACGGTGACGCCGTCGGGCCACGGGAGCCGGTAGAAGCGGGTGTCCATGCCGGCGGCGAGGAACACGACCTGGCGGATGCCGTGTTCCCGGACGGTCCGGACGATCTGCCGGTCCAGGTAGGTGGTGCGGATGGCGAGGAACGGCACGGTGCCGGCGCCGGCGTAGCGCTCCAGCAGGTCGAAGCCGATGGTGTCGGCGACGGTGCGCGCGTACGGGTCGGCGAACAGCCGGTCCTCGCGCTCGGTTTCCAGGGCCCGCGCGGCGGCGGTCCACTGGGCGGTGCGGGATACGGCCTCCACGGGAGGCTCCCTTCACTCGTGGGGCGGGGGGATGGTCAGGCCAGGGAGCGGACGCGGACGACGGGGTCCTCGGCGGCGGCGGGGTGCGGGGCGTCGCACTCGGCGGGCCGGCGCTCGAAGATGCTGTGCAGGATCATGCTGAACACGACGTTCCCGTCGGCGTCGGCCAGCGTGCACTTGGGCTGGACGACGCCGGTGCGCGGGTTGAACGGCGAGGGGCGCGAACCCAGGATCTCGACGCGCGCCGTGAGCACGTCCCCGGGGCGGACGGGCCGCAGGTAGCGGATCTCGTCGACGCCGGGGGAGCCGGTACAGGCGCTGTAGGCGAGGAGCCCGTCGACGTAGCGGCGCATGAACATCGAGGCGCTGTGCCAGCCGCTGGCGATCAGGCCGCCGAACGGGGTCCGGGCGGCGAGCGCCGGATCGGTGTGGAAGGGCTGCGGGTCGAAGCGCCTGCCGAACTCCAGCACCTCCTCCGTCGTGACGGTGACGGTGCCCAGTTCGTGGACGTCGCCGGTCCGGAAGTCCTCGAAGTAGCGCATCACGCAACCCCCTTGACGGAGAGAAGTGGTTTCTCTGGCGTGAACCAATCTACGAATCAGCTGATTATTTTGTCAACCCAAAAGAAGACCGCACCGCCCGTTCTATCGCAGTGCCTGTTCCACGTCCTCCCAGAGGTCCTCCGGGTCCTCGATCCCCACCGACATCCGGACCAGGCCCGGGCCGATGCCGGCGCGCGCCAACGCCCCCTCGTCCAGCTCCCGGTGGGAGGTGCTGGCGGGGTGCGTGACCAGCGTCTCCACCCCGCCCAGCGACAGCGCGAGCCGCGCGAGGCGCACCCCTTCGACGAAGGCGCGGCCCGCGTCGCGGCCGCCGCGCAGGTCGAAGGAGAGCAGCCCGCCGCCGCCGGAGAGCACCTTGCGGGCCATCGCGTACGAGGGGTGCGTTCCCAGCCACGGCCAGTGGACGGCGGCCACGGCGGGGTGGGCGGCGAGCCGCTGCGCGAGCAGGCCGGCGTTGGCGCAGTGCTCGCGCATCCGCAGCGGCAGCGTGGCGATCCCGCGCAGCGTCAGCCAGACGGCGAACGGGTCGGCGCTGGACCCGAGTTCGACGGTGCGCGGCCACACCTCCCGGCGCAGGGCGTCGTCCGCGAAGACGGCCGCGCCGCCGAGGACGTCGGAGTGCCCGGCGAGGTACTTGGTGGTGGAGTGCAGCACGATGTCGGCGCCGTGCTCGATCGGGCGGCACAGGACGGGCGAGGCCAGGGAGTTGTCCACGGCGCTGACCACCCCGAGGCGCCGGGCCGCCGCCAGCAGGCCGGGCAGGTCGGGGACCTGGCCGGTGGGGTTGGCGATGGTCTCCAGGACCAGCAGCCGGGTGCGGGGCCCGGCGAGCGCCTCGAACTCCCGGACGTCGTCGCCGCCGATGTGGTCGACCCGTACGCCGTAGCGCTCCTTCAGGTCGCCGAGCGCCGCGTACGTCCCCCCGTACAGGCAGCGCTGCGCGATCACCTGGTCGCCGGGGCGCAGCAGGGCGAGCAGGACCCCGCTGATGGCGCCCATCCCGGAGGCGAAGGCGATGGCCGAGGCCCCGCCCTCCAGTCCGGCGAGGGTGCGTTCCAGGGCGCGCACGGTGGGGTTGCCGCGGCGGCTGTAGACGTAGTCGCCGTCGGGGCCGGCCATGGCCCGGGCCAGTGCGTCGGCGGAGTCGAAGGCGAAGGCGGAGGACTGGACGAGCGGTACGGACAGCGGTCGGCTCGCGGGGACTTCGAGCTCGTGTGCCACGTGCACCGCGCGGGTGCGGATGTCCTTCATCGAGGGGTCTGCCTTTCGTTCGGGGGGCGGGGTGCGGGCGCCGGGTGCGGGTGCCGGGTGCCGGGTACAGGTGCCGGGTACAGGTGCCGGGTGCGGACGCCGGGTGCGGGCGCGGAAAAAGGGGTCGCCCGACGTCCGGGGCGGACGTCCCGGCCCGAACAGGGTCGACAGCCACGGCCGCGGCCGGCCCGTCTGCAGCGCCAC
>NZ_JBNNPF010000101.1:0-12606 GCF_050275515.1 Streptomyces sp. NPDC004126
CTCACCCTCTCGGGCTTTCCTCCGGGCTTTCGTTCTTGCGATTCAGACTCTATCAGAGTCTTTCTCGCTTGCTTTCCAGGTCCTTCGCTTTCGCGCTTTCCCTTTCCGGCGGTTCCGACTCTATCAGATCCTTTCGGGCCTGACCCCCAGTCAGCGGGGTTTGTCTTCCGGGCTGTTGGGCCCTTCCGACACCTGAACTCTAGCGGATTTCCCCGGCAACCGATAATCGGGCCTTCGGAAATGAATTCGGGCATGCCGAATTCGTTCCCTGTGGGAGTCCGTGCTGAGTAGGTTGCCGCTACGAGGCGGCGGGATTCGTTGACTCCGGAACCTTCCGGCTCCGGGGCAACTCGGAGAACCTTACGGATCCGCGAGGGGCGTGTCAACCCGGGAGGTCAGGGGCCGTCAGGCCCTGGACTGGAGCTCCTCGACGCGGTCCAGGAGGCGGGTGAGCATGTCGCCCAGCACCCCGCGCTCCGCGGTGGAGAGGTCCTGGAGGAGGTCCTCCTCGAAGACCGTGGCCGCGCGCATCGCGTCCAGCCACTTGCTGCGGCCCTCGTCCGTCAGCTCGACGATCACTCGGACCCGGTTGGACTCGTCCCGTTCGCGGGTGACCAGGCCCTCCGCCGTCATGCGGTCGATCCGGTGGGTCATCGCGGCCGGCGTCAGGCCCAGCTGCTTCGCGAGCTCGCTCGGGCCCATCCGGTAGGGCGCCCCGGAGATGACGAGGGCCTTGAGGACCTCCCACTCCGCGTTGCTGATGCCCAGGGCCGCGGTCTGGCGGCCGTACGCGACGTTCATGCGGCGGTTCAGCCGGCTCAGGGCCGAGACCACCTTCTCGACCTGGGGGTCGAGGTCCTGGAACTCGCGCTGGTAGACGGCGATCTGCTCATCGAGGCTCGGCTCTTGGACGGGCGCCGCGCCGTCGGGGGTGTCAGGCATGCCCCGAAGTATCGCACGAACCCGTTGGCATCTAACTCCTTCGATGTGTAGAGTTAAGCATCGAAGTTTAGGTATGAAGTTCTGAAGTCTTCAGTCTTCGGCTCTCAAGGCAGGTGAGAAGTGACCAAGGTGATGGGCGCTGCGATGCGGCGGATCCAGGCCGGCAACGCGCTGACCGCGTTCGGCATCGGTTTCACGGTTCCGTTCCTCTACATCTATGTGGCGCAGGTGCGGGGTCTGGGTTCCATGGCGGCCACGAGCGCGTTCGTGGCCTTCGCCCTGGGTGCTCTCGTCGCGCTGCCCTTCACCGGCCGGGTCATCGACCGGCGTGGTCCGGTCCCCGTGGTCATGGGTGCGGCCGTCGCCGCTTCGGTGGGTGCGCTCTCGCTCGGGCTCTCCACCGGCATCGTGCCGATCCTGCTGTCGGCCCTGGCGCTGGGCGCCGGGCAGGCCGTGATGCAGCCGGCGCTGGCCACGATGATCGTGTGGTGCTCGACGCCGTCGACCCGTACGCGTGCCTTCGCCCTCCAGTTCTTCATGCAGAACCTGGGTCTGGGCATCGGCGGGCTCGTCGGCGGCCAGATCGTCGACGAGAGCCGTCCGGGCAGCTTCACCCTGCTGTTCGGCATCGAGGCCGTCATGTTCCTGGTGCTGGCGGTCGTGATCGCCACCGTGCGGATGCCGCACGTCCAGAACATCAGCGACGCGATGGCCAAGGACGCGGTGCCGGCGGGTGGCGGCTGGAAGCGGCTGCTGCGGCACAAGGCGATGGTGCAGCTGTGCGTGCTGGGGTTCGTCCTGTTCTTCGCCTGCTACGGGCAGTTCGAGTCGGGTCTGGCGGCCTTCGGCACCGAGGCCGCGGGGATCTCGCCCTCGACCCTCGGGTTCGCGCTGGCCGCCAACACGGGTGCGATCGTCGTGGCGCAGTTCGTGGTGCTGAGGCTGGTCGAGAAGCGCCGCCGGTCGCGGGTGATCGCGCTGGTCGGGCTGATCTGGACGGTGGCGTGGCTGATCGCCGGGTTCTCGGGGCTGGGGCACGGCAGCGCGATGATGGCCGCCGCCGCGTTCATCACGACGTACGCGCTCTTCGGTATCGGTGAGGCGATGCTGTCGCCGACGCTGGCTCCGCTGGTGGCCGATCTGGCTCCCGAGGGCTCGGTCGGGCAGTACAACTCGGCCTTCGCCCTCGTGAAGCAGATGGCGCTGGCGCTCGGGCCGCTGGGCGTGCCGCTGGGTGCGGGGATTCCGATGCTCTACATCGGGGTGTTCGTGGTGGTGTCGCTGGGGATCTCGGTGCTGGCGCTGCGGCTGGGCAGGCGGCTGAGCCCGGTGCAGGACAACCCGTCGGTGGTGAGCCGGGTCGTGGCGCAGGGGCCGGCGGTCGCCTCGGAGCAGGCGGCGGAGCGGGTGTCCGCGTAAGGGGTACGGCGAAAAGTGGGGAGAGCCCCCGGTCCTTCGGGACCGGGGGCTCTCCCCTTTTGGTGTCGCTACTTGTCCGGGAGGGCGAACTCGCACCAGACGGCCTTGCCGCCGCCGGGGGTGCGGCGGGAGCCCCAGGCGGAGGCGATGGTGGCGATGATCGAGATGCCGCGGCCGGTCTCGTCGGCCGGTTCGGCGCGGCGGCGGCGCGGGAGGTGGTCGTCCCCGTCGGTGACCTCGACGATCAGCCGGCGGTCGGTGCGGCGCAGGCGCAGCCGCATGGGCGGGGTGCCGTGCTGGAGGGAGTTCGCGACGAGCTCGCTCGCGGCCAGGACGCCGAGGTCGCACAGTTCGACGGGGAAGCGCCAGGAGCTGAGGACGCCCTGGGCGAAGGCGCGGGCGCGGGGGGCGGCCTCGACGCCGCCGAGGAGTTCGAGGGCGGCGTTGTGGAAGAGCTCGGCGTCCACGCCGGTGCGGGCGGGCTGCTGGAGGACCATGACGGCGACGTCGTCGTCGTGGTCGGCGTCCACGCCGAGGGCGCGCATCAGGCGGTCGCAGATGATCGCGGGGGTGCCCTGGGCGCCGGCCAGGGCGCGTTCGAGGGCGGCGACGCCTTCGTCGATGTCCTCGCCGCGGCGTTCGACCAGGCCGTCGGTGTAGAGGACGGCGGTGGAGCCGGGGCCGAGGGCGATGGTGCCGGAGCTGTGGAGCCAGCCGCCGGTGCCGAGCGGGGGGCCGGTGGGGTCGGCGGCGCGGCGTACGGTGCCGTCCTCGTCGCGGACGAGGATGGGGAGGTGGCCGGCGGAGGCGTAGGCCAGCAGTCCTTCGTTGGGGTCGTGGACGGCGTAGACGCAGGTGGCGATCTGGCTGGCGTCGATCTCGGCGGCGAGGCCGTCGAGGAGCTGGAGGACCTCGTGCGGGGGGAGGTCGAGGCGGGCGTAGGCGCGGACGGCGGTGCGGAGCTGGCCCATGACGGCGGCGGCGCGGACTCCGCGGCCCATGACGTCGCCGATGACGAGGGCGGTGCGGCCGGCGCCGAGGGTGATGACGTCGTACCAGTCGCCGCCGACGGCCGCTTCGGTGCCGCCGGGCTGGTAGGTGGCGGCTACGCGGAGGTCGTCGGGCTGTTCGAGTTCCTGGGGCAGGAGGGAGCGCTGGAGGGTGACGGCGGCTTCGCGCTGGCGGCGTTCGCTGGCGCGGAGGCGGTCGACGGCTTCGGCGTGGTCGGTGACGTCGGCGAGGTGGACGAGGATGCCGGTGTGCTCGGGGTCCGTCTCGCCGTCGGCGGCGGCCTTGGGGAACTCGACGGGGGTGCAGGTGACGGTGTACGAGCTGCCGCCGCCGGGCGCGGTGCGGTTCTTGGCGGTGCGGGGCTTGCCGCTGCGCTGGACCTGGTCGAGGAGTTCGAGGAGGCCGAGCTCGCCGAGTTCGGGGAGGGCTTCGCGGGCGGGGGCGCCGGTGGTGCGGGGGCCGAAGCCGGCGGTGTAGGCGTCGTTGACGTAGGCGACGCGGTGCTCGGGGCCGTGGACGAGGGCGACGAGGGCCGGGAGGAGGCCGAGGACTTCCCGTACGGGGAGCTCGTCGAGGGCGGGCGCGGCGGGGAGCGGGGCCGTGCCGGTGCCGCGGACGGTGGCGTCGGCGGGGCTGCCGTCGGAGGGCGCGGCGGGGTGGGCGGCGGCGCCGCGGGCTGCCGGGACGGAGCCCTCACCGCGTTTTGCCTGGGCCGCGGCGTTCTCGTTCCGGGCGGCGGCGCGGCGCGTGCCGGGGAAGCGGGCGCTCCAGCGCGTGAAGTTCACTGCGTTCAAGCCTCGTGGTGTCGCAAGTGGTCGCGGTGTGTCCTCCCGGTGGTGCCGGGAGGTGCCCCTGGGGTCGGGCGCTGGACGGTGTCGCTCGGTCGATGGCGCTCTGGATGTCACTGTGTGCAGGCGTGAGCCCACCTATGGTCACACGTCCAGTGTGGCCGACGGCACTGACAACGTCAGCCCTGCTTGTCCTGCGGGGGGTCGGGAGCGGGCCTGGGCGGGTGGTGGCGGTGGCCGCCGCCGGCGGCGAGTTCGAATTCTGCCCTGGGGTGTTCGAGGGATCCGAGGGAGACGATCTCGCGTTTGAAGAGGCCCGCGAGGGTCCATTCGGCGAGGACGCGCATTTTGCGGTTGAAGGTGGGGACGCGGCTGAGGTGGTAGGCGCGGTGCATGAACCAGGCGGGGTAGCCCTTGAGCTTGCGGCCGTAGAGCAGGGCGACGCCCTTGTGGAGGCCGAGGGAGGCGACGGAGCCGACGTACTTGTGGGCGTACTCGGTGAGGAGCTCGCCGCGCAGGGCGGCGACGAGGTTGTCGGAGAGCTGTTTGGCCTGGCGGACGGCGTGCTGGGCGTTGGGGGCGCAGACGCTGCCCGGTTCCGCGGCGGTGATGTCGGGGACGGCGGCGGCGTCGCCGGCGGCCCAGGCGTGTTCGACTCCTTCGACGGTGAGGAAGGAGGTGCAGCTGAGGCGTCCGCGTTCGTTCTTGGGGAGGTCGGTGGCGGCGAGGACGGGGTGTGGTTTGACTCCGGCGGTCCAGACGATGGTGCGGGTGGGGAAGCGGGAGCCGTCGCTGAGGACGGCGACGCGGTTCTCGCAGGATTCGAGGCGGGTCTCGAGGCGGACGTCGATATTGCGGCTGCGCAGTTCACGGACGGTGTAGACGCCCATTTCGGTGCCGACCTCGGGGAGGATCCGGTCGCTGGCCTCGACGAGGACCCATTTCATGTCCTCGGGCTTGACGTTGTGGTAGTAGCGGGCCGCGTATCGGGCCATGTCCTCCAGTTCGCCGAGTGCCTCCACGCCGGCGAAACCGCCGCCGACGAAGACGAAGGTGAGGGCGGCGTCGCGGATTGCGGGGTCGCGGGTGGAGGAGGCGATGTCCATCTGTTCGATGACGTGGTTGCGCAGGCCGATGGCCTCTTCCACCGTCTTGAATCCGATGCCGTAGTCGGCGAGTCCCGGGATCGGGAGGGTGCGGGAGACGGAGCCGGGGGCGAGGACGAGTTCGTCGTATTCGATCTCGATGCCGCCGGCGCCCTCCTCGGCGGTGGCGAGGGTGGTGACGGTCGCGGTGCGCTTGGCGTGGTCGATGCTCCGGGCCTCGCCGATGACGATGCGGCAGCGGTCCAGGACGCGGCGCAGGGGGATCACGACGTGCCGGGGTGAGATCGCGCCGGCGGCGGCTTCCGGGAGGAAGGGCTGGTACGTCATGTAGGGCTCGGGGGTCACCACGGTGATCTCGGCTTCGCCGGATCTCAGCTTCCGCTGGAGGCCCAGGGCCGTGTACATGCCGACGTAGCCGCCGCCGACGACGAGGATGCGCGTGCGGGGCGGGGTACCGGGGTCGTCGCCCCGGGAGTTAGCAGCCTTCACCATCCCATGACGCATCGTGGCCGGGAGTTTGTCCACAGGCCCGGCAAATTGTGTGACCGGTGGGGGTGGCGGGACGGGCCTGTCAGGAGATCCGGATCACGTTAAAAGTGCGCAGGTCAGGACTCCGGAGGGGGCGATTCCGGGGAGTTGCGGCGGAAAAGTGGCGGTGAATGCTCCGATCGGGCGGTGCTCGGTCGGCGGCTGCCTCTTCTGAATTGACTCTGGCTCAACTATGTTCGTATCTCGTCGAGGATGTAGGACCAGGGCCCTCATGACCGTGGCCCCCCTCGACACGAAGGCGGGGAGTGTCTCCGGGGGGAGACAAGTGATTACCGGGGGATACATATGAACATTTCCGATTTCCATGGCTCTGTCACCGCTCTGTCCGCGGAGACCGGCGGACGCGTGATGGCGGGCTCGACCACCCACGGCGTGGGCCGTTCCACGCCGCTGCGCGTCGACGCCCAGCGCAACCTGGAGCACGTCCTGCGGGCGGCCCGGGAGGTCTTCGGCGAGCTGGGCTACGGGGCTCCGATGGAGGACGTGGCACGGCGCGCGCGGGTCGGCGTCGGCACCGTCTACCGGCGGTTCCCCAGCAAGGACGTGCTGGTCCGGCGGATAGCCGAGGAGGAGACCGCCCGGCTGACCGAGCAGGCCAAGTCCGCCCTGGGCCAGGAGGAGGAGCCGTGGCAGGCGCTGTCGCGCTTCCTGCGCACCTCCGTGGCCTCCGGCGCGGGCCGGCTGCTGCCGCCGCAGGTGCTGCGGGTCGGCGCGGCCGCCGAGGACGAGGCGGACGAGGCCGCGGCCCGGGTGCCGCAGCAGCGCCAGGCCGCCGCGGCGGGTACGGCGGAGCTGCGTGTCGTGGGCGCGCGGACCTCGGTCGAGGACGAGCCCTCGGAGGACGCCGGAGCGGGCGCGCTGCTGGAGGTCGTCGGCCGGCTGGTGGACCGGGCGCGGGAGGCCGGTGAGCTGCGGACCGACGTCACGGTGGCCGATGTGCTGCTGGTGATAGCGACCGCCGCGCCCGCGCTGCCGGACCCGGCGCAGCAGGCCGCGGCTTCGGCCCGGCTGCTGGACATCCTGCTCGAAGGACTGCGTTCCCGGTCGGCGTGAGCCGTCGCCCCGGCCCGGCCGGGGCGGGCAGCCGTGGCACTGGCCCGAGCCGTGGGCGGGCCGGCCCCCGCAGGGGGGGGGGCCGGCCCGTCAACGGGGGCCCTCGAACGGCAGGTCGCCCGAAGGGGTGAGGAGCGGTCCGGCGATTCGCCGGATTGTCCCCGGATGGGTGGATACCGCGGAGAGGGCCCCGGGGTGCCATCGCCGTGTGACAGGCTGGATCGGTGTACCGGTTCGAGTGTGTCGTGCGGAGGCTTCCGCGATGAGCGTTGACGGGCGGGACGAGTCCCTCGATGGCGTCGGTGGCACCGGCGCCGAGGTCGGGGCGGGCAGCCTGCCCGCCCGGCAGGTCCCGGCCCAGCGCGAACGCGGCGGCAGGCACGCCGCATCCGGCACGCCCGGCGGTGAACTCCCTCCTTCGGACGGCGACTTGATCGCGCGGATGCGGGGCGGTGACGACGGGGCGTACGAGGAGCTGTTCCGTCGGCACGCCGAGGCGGTACGGCGCTACGCGCGGACCTGCTGCCGGGACGGGCACACCGCCGACGACCTGACCGCCGAGGTGTTCGCGCGGACGCTGCAGGCGGTACGGGGCGGGGCCGGGCCGGACCAGTCGGTGCGGGCCTATCTCCTGACCACCGTGCGGCGGGTCGCCGCCGCCTGGGCGAAGACCGCCCGGCGGGAGCATCTGGTCGAGGACTTCGCGGTGTTCGCGGAGCAGGCGGCCGCGGGTGCGGAGAGCGCCGGCGGGCTGTCCGGGGACGACACCCTCGAACTGGGCGCCGATGTCCGGGCGATGCGCGAAGCCGAGCGGTCGCTCGCGATGCAGGCCTTCCGGAGCCTGCCCGAGCGGTGGCAGGCCGTGCTGTGGCACACCACCGTCGAGGAGGCCTCGCCGAGCGCGATCGCCCCGCTGTTCGGGCTGAGCGCCAACGCGACGGCGGTGCTGGCCAGCCGGGCCCGGGAGGGCCTCAAGCAGGCCTACCTCCAGGCCCATGTGAGTTCCGCGCTCAGCGCGGGCGGCGACTGCGCGCGGTACGCCGACCGGCTGGGTGCGTACGCCCGGGGCGGGCTGCGCATGCGGGCCGAGCGGGGGCTGCGGGGGCACCTGGAGGAGTGCTCCAAGTGCCGGCTGGCCGCCGGGGAGCTGAAGGACGTCAACGCGGGCATTCCCGCGCTGCTGCCGGTGGCGGTCATCGGGTGGTTCGCCGCCGGGTACGCCGCGAAGGCGGCCGGGGTGGTGGCCGGCGGGGCCGTCGCCGCCGGGGGTGCGGGTGCTGCCGCCGCAGCGGCGGGAGGGTCGTCGGCCGGGGCCGGGGCGGGTGCCGCGGGTGCGGGTGCGGGGGCTGCCGGTGGCGCCGGGGCCGGGGCCGGGGGTGCCGGCGGGGCCGGGGGTGCGGTGGTTTCCGAGGGGCTGGGGCTGCCGGCCAAGGCCGCCATCGCCGCCGGGATAGCGGTCGCCGCCGCTGCCGGGGTGGTGTTCGCGCTGACCGGGGACGAGCCCGAGCCGCATGCCGGGCCCGCGCCCGGGGTGGTGGCGCCCGAGGTGCCCGCGCCGTCCGCGTCCGCCGCACCGGAGTCGGTGCCGCCGGGAGCTCCGTCGCCGGCGGCACGGGGGTCGGTGCCGCCCCGGCGCAGCGCTTCGCCGTCGGCTCCCGCGCCCTCGGCGCCGGCTGCGACGGCCGCGCCGCCGTCCGCTCCGGCGAGCCCGCGGCCGAAGCCCTCCCCCACGCCGACGCCGTCGCCCACGCGGGCCCGGCCGACGACACCGCCGCCACCGCAGCCGCCGCAGGGGTTCCCGCTCGCCGGGCTCGGGCACTCCGTGGTCGGCCGGCACACCGGTCCCGAGCTGGAGACCTGGCGCAGCAGCTGGGTGTGGCAGCGGTGGGGGCTGATGGTGGGCGGGCAGCGGTTCGGGCAGGGGATCACCGTGCACTCCCGCTCCGCGGTGGAGATCACCCTCAACCGGCAGTGCACGGGCTTCTCCGCGCGGGCCGGGGTGGACGGGCTGTCGATGCCGACCGACGGGACGGTGCGGTTCTCCGTCTACGGCGACGGGCAGCGGCTGTGGCGTTCGGACGCCCTCGGGTACGACGACGCCCCGGTGCCGGTCCAGGTGCCGCTGGCCGGGCGTTCGACCCTGCGGCTGGTGGTGGAGCAGGCCGGGCAGGGGCACCTCCCGACGCTGGCCAGCTGGGCCGACGCGGTGATCAGCTGCCGCTGAGGCCGAGCAGGGAGACGACCTCCGCCGGGGTCAGGGTCCGGCCCTCGGCCTCCGCCCGGGCCCGGCCGGCCTCGCCGAGAGCGGCGAGGGTGCGTTCCGGGAGCCCTTCCAGGGCGGCCGCCTCCGGGACCGAGCGGGGCTGGCCCGAGCGCCAGGCGGAGGCCGCCGCGAGGATCCGTACGCTCTCCTCGGGACGGCCTGCGTCGGCGAGGAACAGTGACGCCGTCTCGGCGATGCCGGCCAGGACGCGTTCCGCGCAGTGCTCGGCCACCGCCCCGGCGAGGGTCCCGCCGATCCGGGCCAGGCCCGCCTCCGGGCCGTTCTCGCGGGCGGCCAGGACGGTTTCGATGAGGTCCAGCCCGGCGGTGAACTGGGCCGGCACGTTGATCCGCTCCCCCGCGGCGCGGGCGGCGGCGGACTCGGTGCGGGCCCGGGCGAGGTCGCCGCGCTGGAGGGCCAGGGTGGCGGACAGGAACCGGCTGAAGGTGTTCACGTCGTACACCCCGCCCTGCTCGTCCGCCTCGCGGTCGGCCTCCGCGAGGAGCTTCTCGGCGGCTTCGTAGTTTCCCGCGCAGTACTCCACCTCGGCGATGCGGGCGATCGCGAAGGGCGCCTCGATGCGGGCCCCCACCTCCCGGGCCAGGCGCAGGCACTCCTCGTAGGCGGCGCGGGCGGCGCCGTACTGGCTGCGCGAGAGGGCGGCTTCCCCGGCGGCGCTGGCGACCTGGGCGCGGATCCAGCGGTCGCCGAGCCGGTGGGCGATCGCGTCGAGTTCGGCGAGGTCCGCGTCCACGGTGGAGAGGCCGCCGGCCATGTCGATGGCGAAGTGGGTGCGCATCAGCAGGGGGATGGCGGTCTCCCAGTCCCCGGCGTGGCGGCGGCAGTTGGCGATCGACTCGTCGACGCTCTCGTGGAAGTGTTCGAGGTCGCCGGTGAGGAAGCAGATCGCGGGCCACAGCATGCCGGGGAAGCGGGTGGTCTCCGGGGAGCCGTGGCGGAAGACCTCCTTGATCCGGGCGGCCTGTACGCGGTGTTCGGGCGTACGGAAGCGGTCCGCGCCCGCGCTCTCGGCGAGCAGGAACATGTGGAGCATGCGCAGCCGCATGTAGGGCCAGTACTCCGGGGTGCCCTCGGCCGGTTCGACGGGGGTCCGGGCGAGGATCCGGGCGGTCCAGTCGGCGCCCTCGGCACGGTAGTCGCGCAGCCACCAGAACCAGCCGAGGCCGGCCAGCATGCGCTGGGCGATCCCGGTGCCGACGGGGTCCGCCTCCTCCTCGATGGCGGTGTGGAGGGCCGAGCGCAGGTTGTCGAGCTCGGTCTCGAAGCGGCGGATCCAGGGGAGCTGGTCCCCGGAGCGCAGCAGCGGCTCGGCCCGTTCGGTGAGGGCGAGGTAGTACTCGGCGTGCCGCAGGGCGGTGGCGCGGGCGTCGGCGGGGTCCTCGGCGAGGCGTTCGGCGGCGTACTCGTGGATGGTCTCCAGGAGGCGGTAGCGCATGCCGTCGGGGTCGGGTTCGGCGCCGACGAGGGACTTGTCGACGAGGGCCGCCATGGTGCCGGCGACGTCGTCGCGGGTGTCGCCGTCCGCGCAGACGGCCTCGGCGGCCTCCAGGTCGCAGCCGCCCGCGAAGGCGGACAGGCGGGCGAGGACGGTGCGTTCGGCGGTGTCGAGGAGGTCCCAGGACCAGTCGACGACGGCGCGCAGGGTCTGCTGGCGGGGCAGGACGGTGCGGGCGCCGCCGGTCAGGAGGCGGAAGCGGTCGTCCAGCCGGTCGGCGATCTGGCGGGGGGTGAGGAGGCGCAGCCGGGCGGCGGCCAGCTCGATGGCGAGCGGCAGGCCGTCCAGGCGGCGGCAGATCTCGGCCGCGGCGGCCGGGTCGTCGCCGGGGTCGAAGCCGGGGCGGGCGGCGGCGGCCCGGTCGGCGAAGAGGCGGTGCGCGGGGCCGGGCGGCAGCGGTTCGAGGGGGCGCAGGAACTCTCCGGGGACGCCGAGGGGCTCGCGGCTGGTGGCCAGGATCCGGACGCCGGGGCAGTGGGTGAGGAGGCGTTCGGCGAGTTCGGCGGCGGCGCCGATGACGTGCTCGCAGTTGTCGAGGACGAGGAGCAGGCGGCGGTGCGCGCAGTGTTCGAGGAGGGCGGCGGTGGGATCGTCGTCGGCGGGGGTCTTCTCGCGGGCGACGAGGCTGTTCTCGCGCAGGCCGAGGGCGCTGAGGACGGCGCCGGGGACGGCGCCGGGGTGGTCGAGGCGGGCGAGTTCGACGATCCAGCCGGAATCGGGGCGGGCGGCGGCCGCGTGCTCGGCGAGACGGGTCTTGCCGGAGCCGCCGGGGCCGGTGAGCGTGACGAGGCGTACGCGGTCCAGGTCGGCGGCGAGGGCGGCGAGTTCGGGCTCGCGGCCGACGAAGGAGGTAAGGCGGGGGCGGATGTTCCCGCGGGGCTGCGGGGGTGCGGGCGGGGGCGGCGGTGCCTGGAGGAGCTCCGCGTGCAGGGCGCGCAGCTCGGGCCCGGGGTCGGCGCCGAGGTCCTCGGCGAGGTCGCGGCGGGTGCGCTCGTAGGCGGCGAGGGCGTCGGCGGAGCGGCCCGCCGCGCGCAGGGCGCGGAGCTGCTGGGCGCGCAGTGGTTCGTCGTACGGATGCTCCCGGATCAGCGCCTCGATCTCCGGCAGGAGTGCGGCGGGCGCGGTGGCGCCGCTGCGCAGGTCCGCCTCGACGCGGTCCCGGCGGGCGCCGGAGCGGCGGGCCTCGGAGGCGGCGGCGTACGCGGTGCGGGCGGGTTCGGGGAGGTCGGCGAGGGCGGGTCCGCGCCACAGCGCGAGGGCCTCGCGGAGGGTGGTGGCGGCGGTGGCGGGGTCGGCGGCCAGCTGCTCGGCGCCGAGGGCCGCGAGGCGGGTGAAGCGGTGGAGGTCGACGTCGTCGCGGGCGGCGGTGAGGCGGTAGCCGCCGGCGGGGTCGGTCGTGAGCCGGCCGGGGCCGAGGGTGCGGCGCAGGCGGGCCACGAGGGCCTGGAGGGCGGCGGGGGCGTCCTGGGGCGGGTCGTCGCCCCAGACCTCGTCGACCAGGTCGGCGACGGACGCGGCGGCCGGGTCGCCGGCGCGGAGGGCGAGGGCGGTGAGGAGCGCGCGCAGGCGGGCGCCGCCTGGGGTGAGGGGGGCGCCGGAGTCGTCTTGGGCCTGGGTGGGGCCGAGGATTTGGTAGCGCACCGGGCAATTCTGCCTTGCCCCTGCCGGGGGTGGGTGGGGGTTTTCGGGGCCCTTGGGCGGGGCCGCGCCCTGGCCGAGGCCGGCCCGAGGACCGAGGCCGGGACCGGGACCGGGGCCCGGAGGCCGAGGCTCGTGGGCCCGGGGGCCGAGGCTCGTGGGCCCGGGGGCCGAGGCTCGTGGGCCGAGGCGGGGGCCGAGACCGGGGCCCGGGGACCGAGGCTCGTGGCCGGGGCCGGGCCCGGGCCCGGGGCCGGGGGCCGGGACGCCGCGTGGGCGCCCGCGCCGCGGGTGGCCGCCGCGGCGGCCCGGCGGGGCGGG
>NZ_JBNNPF010000102.1:0-12270 GCF_050275515.1 Streptomyces sp. NPDC004126
ACCCTTGACAGGCCGTCCCGCCCCGGAATGCCGAAAGACTGCCGGGAAACCCCCAAAAGGAACGGTCACAGGGGGAGACACTCCAGGAGCGGGCCCGTCGGAGACGAGGCGAGGGGCCGGCGGCCGGCACGCCGGGCATCCGGGCCCCCACGTCTGCGATCCCGGGCCGGGTGCGCGGCTACCCGCACGAGAGGCCGACCAGACCAGCCCAGGGAGCGGGCGGGCGCGACAGATCGCTACGCGCTCCTCATTCCTCAGCGTCCGACGACCGTCCGGGGCTGATGCACGCACCAGAGGCCGAAAAGCCCAGCCCAGGCAGCCGACAGGCGCATCAGATCGCTACGCGCTCCTCTGATCTCGGCGGCCGGCTGCCGTCTTGGGCTGGTCGTAGGCGGGTTCGACGTTGGTGGCGGCGGTGGTGAATTCACGGCCGGAGGCATTGCGGATGTAGGCGAGCTCCATCCAGTGCTCAATGCCGGTGTCCGAGACGTTCTCGTTGACCACCGCCATGAGGACGCCTTCGACGCCCGATGCGATGTCGCGAACACGGCGGCGGAGGAGGCGGTGCGGCACGTACTCGTAGCACTCACTCATCGGAGGCCGCCTCGAACGTGCTGAGGAAGCGCTCCCAGCCGGCCTGAGCCCGATCGAGGAGTTCTGCGCTGGGCTCGCCACCGGCCATCGGCCGTGGCCAGGGAACATCCCCGGCGTCATGGGTACTGAGAATCTTCATCGGGCCTCCGGTTCAAGCGACGTTGAACCGATCGTGGATCCCACGTGCGGGCGTTACTACTGCGTTTACGGGACGTTTGGGACGCTTCGCCGCTAGCGTCTCTTCCGTCCCGGACGGCCTGTGGAGAGACCTTTGAATCACGCACTCCGCCGCGCGATGGCGAATGCCAAGATGACGGAAAAGCAGCTCGCAGAAGCTTGCGGGGTGGACACGAAGACGGTGGCTCGGTGGATCACCGAGCCGAACCGCGTCCCCCACGCCCGCCATCGGTGGGCAGCCTGCGAGGCCCTAGGGGAGGAGGAAACGGCCTTGTGGCCCAACGCCGTTCGGTCGGCTCTCACCAGCGGCCCCGACAAGGAGGTAGTCCAGGTATTTCCCTACCGGTCGGCTGCTCCTTCGAGCTTGTGGCGCTCACTGGTGACGAAGGCGCAGCACGACCTGGTGTTCGCGGGATACACCAACTATTTTCTGTGGCTGGAGCAGGCCAATCTCGCCGGCGCCCTACGCCGGAAGGCGTTGAGCGGCTGTCGCATCCGATTCCTCATCGGGGATCCCTCCAGCCCGGTCACCGCAGCCCGCGAAGCAGAGGAAGGCGTACCCCTGACACTCTCAACTCGGATCGCCGTGACCTTGAACGAGCTGTCGAAGCTGAGCGATGTCAGCGGCATTGAAGGGCGATTCGAGACGGGTCACGTCAACCTCTCCGTGTTCAGATTCGATGACGAGATGATCGTGACTCCCATCCTGGCCCGCCATGTCGGGCACGATTCGCCGATGATGCATCTGCGACGACGGCAGGCGGACGGCATGTTCGACCGGTTCGCGGCGCACGTCGAGGAGCTGTGGAGCCGTGGCACCAACATCAGGGAGATCAATGCCCAGGCGTGATTACGAAGACGATCCCAGCGCCCCGCCGGCGAACAGTCTGGTCCCGGCAGCTTCCGCCGTCGTGGTAGACGACGACGGTCGAGTGCTGCTCCAGCGCCGCACCGATAACGGAATGTGGGCCCTTCCCGGCGGCAAGATGGATCTCGGCGAGTCCATCGGCGACTGCGCGGTCCGGGAAACCCATGAAGAAACCGGGATCACCGTCACGATCACCGGCATTGTCGGCACCTATACCAATCCAGGGCACGTCTTCGCCTATGACGACGGCGAAGTCCGTCAGGAGTTCTCCATCTGCCTCCTGGCACGGCCCACTGGGGGCACTCTCCGCACCTCCGACGAGTCCTTCGAAGTCGCCTGGTTCGCACCCCATGAGACCGACGAACTCCCGATGGTCCCCAGCATCCGCAAACGCCTCAACGACTGGCGAGCCGGAAACGGCCCCGTCATCCGCTGAGTGACCCCACACCGCTCTAGTCGTCATCTGCTGCAGGCACCAGCCCCAGACGGCCGCCGGCCGCCGAGATCAGAGGAGCGCGTAGCGATCTGTCGCGCCTGTCGGCTCCCTGGGCTGGTCATTTCGTCCTCTGGTGCAGGTATCAGCCCCGGACGGTCGTCGGACGCTGAGATGGGAGGAGCGCGTAGCGATCTGTCGCGCCCGCCCGCTCCCTGAGGTGCTCTGTTCGGCCTTTCGTGCGGGTAGTCGGGCCCCCGGCCCGGGGTCACGACATCTGAGGGCCCGGATGCGTGGTGTGCCGGCGCCCGGCCCCTCGTCTCGTCTCCGACGGGCCCGCTTCTCGCTCGTCTCCCCCTGTGACCGTTCCTTTTGGGGGTTTCCCGGCAGTCTTTCGGCATTCCGGGGCGGGACGGCCTGTCAAGGGTCGCCGAAGGCGATCGCGAAGCGACGCGACCGAAGGGAGCGCCCTTGACAGGGCGGCCCGAACCGGAAGGACGATGGGACTGACGGGAAACCCCCAAACCCTCCCTGGCTCCCGCCCGAGGGGATCCCGCCCCCACCCCCCCCTCAGGACAGGGAAGCCGCCGCCCGCTGGAGGGCCTTCAGGGCCTGGGCGAGGGCCGGGGCGGCTTCTGTGCCCTGGCGGAGGGCGGCGATGACGTGGCGGGTGGGGCGGTCGTGGGTGAGGGTGCGGACCGTTACGCCCGAGGCGCGGGCCGAGACCATGCGGGGGACCAGGGCGACACCCATGCCCGCCTCGACCATGGCCAGGATCGCGGTCCAGCCGGAGGCCGAGTGGGCCTGTTCCGGGACGAAGCCCGCCGGTTCGCAGGCCGATCGGGTGATCTCCGACCAGGGGCCGCTGCCGCCGTAGATCCACCGGTCCGCCGAGAGGTCCGCCAGGCGGAGTACGGGTGCGGCCGCCAGGGGGTGGTCCGGGGGGAGGGCCACGTCCAGGGGGTCTTCGAGGAGGGTGATCCGGGTGAAGCGGGTGTCCCGGGCGGTCGGGGCGTGTGCGGCGAGGGAGAGGGCGAGGTCCACGGCTCCGGCGGAGAGGAGTTCGTAGGATTCGGCCGCTTCGGTCTCGCGGACGTGGATCTCGATTCCCGGGTGGGTGAGGCGGAGCGCGGCGACCGCCGGGACCACGAGGACCGGGACCGCGGTGGAGAAGGCGCCGACGCGCACTTCGCCCGACTCCCCCGACCGGTAGCCGGTGAGTTCGGCGTCGGCGCGTTCGAGCTGGGCGAAGACGGCTTCGGTGTGGCGCAGCACCAGGTGGGCGGCGTCGGTGAGGCGGACCCGGCGGCCCTGGGGTTCCAGCAGCGGTACCCCCAGCTGGCGGGCGAGGTTGGTCAGCTGCTGCGAGACGGCCGAGGGCGTCATGTGCAGCGCCTCGGCCGTCGCGGTCACGGTGCCCTGGTCGGCCAGGGTCCGCAGGATGCGGAGCTTCTTGATGTCCCAGTCGGTCACAGGGGGGAAGTTACCGGCGGGCCGTGCTGCCGAAGGCGACTCCGCCCAGGATCAGGGCCATGCACAGGAGCTGGGCGGGGCCGGTGCGTTCGCCGAGGAGGAGCAGGCCGAGGGCGGCGACGCAGACCGGCTGGAGGTAGTAGACGACTCCCGCGCGGGCCGCGCCGATGAGGGAGATCGCCTTGTTCCAGGCGAAGAAGGCGACGGCGGAGGAGAAGACGCCGACGTAGAGGAGCGGGCCGACGGTGTGGGAGGTCGCCTCGAAGCCGCCCTGGACGGTGAGGGAGACGGCGTACGCGGGGGCCAGCATCAGGGCGCCGAGGACGAAGGTGCTGAGGAGGAAGGCGAGGCCGCCGATCTCGGCGGGCTTGCGCTTGAGCAGGGCGCTGTAGGTGGCGAAGGAGAGGGCGGCGCCGAACATCCACAGGTCGCCGGCGCCGAAGTCGAAGCCGAGGGAGCCGTCACCGACGAGCAGCAGCACGCCGAAGGCCGCGAGCAGCATGCCCGCGGAGCGGCGGGCGCCGAGCCGTTCGCCGCCGAGGCGGGCGTACAGGGCCATGATGACCGGTGAGGCGGCCATGATCATGCCCATGTTGGCGGCGGAGGTGGTCAGGCCGGCCTGGTGGACGAGGGTGTTGTAGAGGGTGACGCCGAAGAGGGTGGCGAGGCTGATGTAGCCGAGGTGCTTGCGGAGCAGGGCCCGCTGCTGCCAGGCCTGGCGGGCGGCGAAGGGGGTGACCGCGACGGCGGCGATGATCCAGCGCCAGAAGACGGCCTGGACGGGCGGGACGGTGTCCGCCATGCCGCGGGTGGCGACGAAGCTGCCGGACCAGACGACCGTGGCGACCAGGGCGAGGAGTACGCCGAGTCCGGCGGCTCCCTTCCTCGCCTTGTCTCCGGCAACGGCGCCGCCGCCGGCGAGGGTGCCGGCGGCGGTGGGTGCGGTGCGGATGCGGTCGGTGACGGTCACTGGTGGTTTCCCCCGGAGAGTGTGGTGTGGGTCGTGGACCCACCTTCACACCTTCTCTTTGCCCAGGTCCATCGAAAGATTTTGATCGGTTCCTTCAGTCTTCCTGAACGATTCAGCCTCGGCATCGGCATCGGCATCGGCATCGGCCCCGGCCCCGGCCCCGCGCTTCGCCGCCCGCCCCGGCAGCTGACCGAAGACCGTGGCGCCGAAGGCGATGGCCATGCCCACCAGCTGTACGGGCGTCAGGGCCTGGCCGAGGGCGGCCCAGCCGATGACGGCGGCGGTGAGCGGCGACAGCGGGCCGAGCAGGGTCACGGAGGTGGCGGTGAGCTGGCCGATGCCGCGGAACCAGAGGAAGTACGCGGCCCCGGTGTTGATCAGCATCATGTAGCCGTAGCCGAGGAAGGCCTTGCCGTCGAGCGCGGGCGGCGCCCCCTCGACCAGTGCGGCGATCGGGATGATGACCAGGCCGCCCGCGGTGAGCTGCCAGCCGGTCACGGCCAGCAGGCTGACGCCCTCGGGGCGGCCCCAGCGCTTGGTCATCACGGTGCCGGCGCCCATGGAGGCGGAGGAGACCACGCCGGCTATGACGCCGATGATGTCGAGCTTCGCCTCGGCGGTGAGCACCACCATGCTGACGCCGAACGCGGCGACCACGGCGGCGAGCACGGTCCGCAGCCTGGCCCGCTCCCCGAGGAGGAGGGCGGCGAGCCCCACGACGAAGAGCGGTCCGGCCGAGCCCAGTACGGCGGCGACGCCGCCGGGGAGCCGGTAGGCGGAGAGGAAGAGCAGCGGGAAGAAGGCGCCGATGTTGAGGGTGCCGAGGACCGCGGACTTCCACCACCAGGCGCCCTTGGGGAGCACGCGGGAGAGGGCGACCAGCAGCAGGCCGGCGGGCAGGGCGCGCATGGCCCCGGTGAAGAGGGGCCGGTCGGCGGGCAGCAGCTCGCTCGCGACGAAGTAGGTCGAGCCCCAGGAGATGGGGGCGAGCGCGGTCAGGAGGGTGGTGGTGACGCGGTTCACGGTCACTCCTCGGCAGGTGAGGATCGGCTGGCGGGGTGCGGGTTAGTCGCGACCTACCCGGGGGCCCGTCCCCGGACCTCCCCGAGTAGGTCGCTGATAAGTAGCTTACTCCTAAGCTACTTTTACGCAAGCTACTTTCTTGCGAACCACTGACCGGAATCGGATACTTCATTTATGACCGAGGTGAAGAAGGACGCCCAGCCGGACGCCGTCGACGCGATCACCACGCAGTGGGCCGCGGTGCGACCGGACCTGGACACCGCCCCGATGGCCGTCTTCGGCCGGATCTACCGGATCGCCAAAGCCGTCGGCGACGCCGTGGAGCGCGCCTACAACGGCTACGGCATCAGCCGCGGGGAGTTCGACGTCGTCGCCACGCTGCGCCGCTCCGGGGCCCCGTACACCCTCTCGCCGCGCCAGCTGGCGGCCACGCTGATGCTGACCACCGGCGGGATGACGGGCCGCCTGGACAAGCTGGAGAGGGCCGGGCTGCTCACCCGCAGCCCCGACCCGCACGACCGGCGCGGGCTCCAGGTCACCCTCACCGACCGCGGGTTCGCCCTCGCCGACGAGGCGGTCTCCGCAGGCCTGGCGGTGCACCGGCAGGCCCTGGAGGGCTTCGACGCCGACGAGGTCGAGCAGCTCACCGGGATGCTGCGCAAGCTGCTCGCCGACGTGTCCTGAGGGACGCCGAGGGGCCCCTCGGGACCCCCGGGGATCCCGAGGGGCCGGCCCTCAGGGTCGCCTCCGGGTACGCCAAGGCGCCGGAGGTCGCGTCGGGACCGGGTCACACCGGTTCCGCGGACCTCCGGCGCCCGGAAGCCTTGATGAAGGACCTGCCCGGTCGGGTCAGGCCTGGTTCTTGCGCGACTTGTCGCCGACCATCACGAGACCCGCGATGACCAGGAACAGCACGATCGGCGCGGCCACGAACAGGCCGAGCGTCTCGCCAATGCTCAGGCCCGGGCCCGGGTCGTCACCGTCGTCGCGGGTCAGCGCGAGGGCGGGAGACGTCATCAGCAGCATCATCAGCGTCGATCCGGCCGTGACGGCGCCGGCGCGCAGAGCGTTCTTCTTGTCCACGGTGCAAACGTAGCGAACACCTAAACGGGGCGCGCGCCCGGGGGTGCCGTACGGGTCTGCGCGCCCTCCCGCACCGCGCTCAGCAGGGCGTTCGCCCGCGGTGAGGCGGTCAGCGCCTCCAGGGTCAGCGGGCGGCCGTCCGCGTCGGCGACCGGCAGCCGCCAGTTGGGGTACTGGTCCCAGGTGCCCGGCAGGTTCTGCGGCCGCCGGTCCCCCACCGCGTCGGGCAGCCATACGCCGACCAGCCGGGCCGGGGTGCGCAGCAGGAAGGCGTACAGGGCGCGTACGGCGGCCTCCTCGCCCTTGGTCTCCAGCCCCAGCCGGTCCAGTACCGCCAGCCACTCGACGGTGTCGGCGGCGTCCTCGGCCCGCTCCAGCTCCAGAGGGCGGGTCAGCAGGCCCAGCCGGTCGCGCAGTTCGACGTGGGAGCCGGCCAGCTTGGCGGCGGTGGGCGGCAGGTCGTGGGTGGTGGCGGTGGCCAGGCACTCCGACCGCCAGGCCCCGGCCGGCAGCGGTTCGCCGCCGCCCGCCCAGTCCCGCTCGAACCACAGCACCGAGGTGCCGAGGATCCCGCGCCGGGCCAGCGCCCGCCGCACCCCCGGCTCGACCGTCCCGAGGTCCTCGCCGACCACCAGCGCCCCGGCCCGGTGGGCCTCCAGGACCAGCACGGCCAGCATCGCCTCGCCGTCGTAGGAGACGTACGTGCCCTGCGCGGGCGGGGTGCCCTTCGGCATCCACCAGAGCCGGAACAGGCCCATCACGTGGTCCACGCGCACCGCCCCCGCGTACCGGAACACCCCGCGCAGCAGGGCCCGGAAGGGGGCGTACGACCAGGCCTCCAGGACGTCGGGCCGCCAGGGCGGCAGCCCCCAGTCCTGGCCGCGCGCGTTGAAGGCGTCCGGCGGGGCGCCGACGGACACCTCCCGGTGGTGCAGGGGGCCCCAACGGGCGTCCGACCCCTCGGGGTGCGCGCCGACGGCCAGGTCGTGCACGATGCCCACGCTCATCCCGGCCTCCCGCGCGGCGAGCTGGGCGCCGGTCAGCTGGGTGTCCGTCAGCCAGACCAGCCAGCAGTGGAAGTCGACCCGCTCCTTCCAGGCCTCCCCCGCGAGGGCCGCGCACAAGGCTGCGTGCCGGGTGAGCTCCTCGCCCTGCGCGGCGCGGAAGGCGCGGTAGGCGGCCTCCCGGGCGGGGGCGCGCGGGACGGCGTACAGCAGTTCCAGGGCGGCGCGCTTGAGGGCCCACACGGCGTCCCGGTCGATCAGCGCCCCCTTCTCCAGGACCTCCCGGCGCAGCTCCCCGCCCCGGGCGGCGAGTTCGGCGAGGGCGTCCCGGTCGGGGCAGTCCGCCCACTCGGGGAGGTCCTCGACGCGCAGGTACACCGGGTCGGGGAAGCGGCGCGAGGCCGGCCGGTAGGGGGACGGGTCGGTCGGGGTGCCGGGGAGGGCCGCGTGCAGCGGGTTGACCTGGACGAACCCGGCGCCGTGGGTGCGGGCGGCCCAGCGGGCCAGTTCCGCGAGGTCGCCGAGGTCGCCCATGCCCCAGGAGCGCTCCGAGAGCAGGGAGTAGAGCTGGACGAGCAGCCCGTGGGCGCGGTCGGGCGCCGCCGGGGCCCGGTCCGGGGCCACGATCAGGGTGGCGGAGGCGGTGCGCCCGTCCGGGGTCCCGGCCGCCAGCCGGTGCACCCCGAGGGGCAGGCCGGGGTGCCAGTCGGCCTCCCCGGCCCCGTCCTCCAGGGTCACCCGCAGCCGGGTCCCGGCCGGCAGCGCGGCCAGGGCCTCCGGGGCGGGCTCGCCCCGCCAGTGGACCAGCGTCGGCGGGAGCAGCCGCTCGACCCGCTCCCGTTCGGCGATCCCCGCCATCTCCCGTACGTCCTCGGGGGTGTCGACGGGGACGCCGATCAGGCCCAGCACGGCCCGGACCGTGGCCTCGGGCACCTGGACGGTGACGTCCTCGGCGGGCTGGTAGGAGGTGGCGACGCCGTAGAGGGCCGCGAGCCGGGCGAGGTCGTCCATCGTCATCCTTGGCTGGGTGAGGGGTTAGGTGAGCGGCTCGCTGGTGAGGGGGGCCTCGGCCACGAGCGGGGACTCACTGGTCAGGGGTGCGTACGCGGCACCGGCCAGCGGGGGTTCGCTGGTCAGCGGCGGGTGCGCGGCGGCGGCCGGCCCGTCGGCGGGGCCGGACGGTACGGGCAGGTGGGCGAGCGGGGCCGGTTTCCTGCGGTGGCCGGACGCGGTGCGGGCGTTCATGAGGTCCTCCCTCTACGGTCCTCGGGACCGCCGTGCGGTTCTCGGGACCGTGCTGCGGTTCTTCGGACCGCCCATGCAACACCCGCGGGGAACACCGCAGCCATACCCAGTCAGGGGCATCGCATTCCTGGCGGATCCAGGTCAGATCACCCCACGCGCATTGACACCCCGGCAGGACGGGTGGTGGGCTCGGGCCCGTTCACACGGTCGGGGGACGACTCGGGACTGGGGAGGCTCCGTGCAGCTCAGGGGCAGGAAGCGGACCACGGCCGCGGCCGTCGCAGTCATCGGGACCCTGCTCGGCGGGGCCGTCGCGTCGGCTCCGCCGCGGGTCACCGCCGCTCCGGGGACCTCGGGCTCCCCGCGCCCCGACAGCGGGTCCGCTCCCGTCTTCACGGCGGGACTCGGGTCCGCCATCGACCCGGGCTCCGACGTTCCCCGAGCCGCTTCCGAGGGCCCGGCCGTGTGGCCGCGGCCGCAGTCGGCCACCGCCGATCCGGGCCGGGAGCTGCCGGTGCCGGCGGAGGCCGTCCTGGTGCTGCCGCAGGACGTGGACCCGTACGCCGCCGAGGTCGTACGCGCCTCCCTGCGCGCGGCCGGGGTGCGCACCCTGCACGAGCGGCCGCCGGGCGCGGCGCTGCCCGAACGGGCCCTCGTCGTACGGATGCAGGGCGCGGACGCCGAGGAGGCCCTGCTGGCGCTGGGCGCGGCCCCGGCCGGGGACCTGCCGGCCGGGGGCTACCGGCTGGCGGTGGGCCGGGCCGGCGGGCGGGACACGGTCGCGCTGGCCGGGGTGGGCGGGGACGGGCTCTTCCACGCCGCGCAGACGCTGCGCCAGCTGCTGGCGGCCGGGCACGGCAAGGTGCCCGGGATGCTGGTGCGGGACTGGCCGATCGCGCCGGTGCGCGGGATCACCGAGGGCTTCTACGGGCAGCCCTGGACCCGTGAACAGCGGCTGGCCCAGCTGGACTTCCTGGGCCGCACCAAGCAGAACCGGATGCTGCTGGCGCCCGGCGACGACCCGTACCGCACCACGGCTTGGCGCGAGGAGTACCCGCGCGAACGGCAGGAGGAGTTCCGGGCGCTGGCCGAACGGGCCCGCGCCAACCACGTCGTCCTCGGCTGGGCCGTGTCGCCGGGCCAGTCGATGTGCCTGGCGTCCGCGGACGACCGGGCGGCGCTGCTGCGCAAGGCGGACGCCATGTGGGAGCTGGGCTTCCGGGCGTTCCAGGTGCAGTTCCAGGACGTCAGCTACACCGAGTGGGGCTGCCGGGCCGACCGGGTGCGGTACGGGACGGGCCCCGCGGCGGCGGCGAAGGCGCACGCGGAGGTGGCGGGCGAGCTGGCCGCGCACCTGGCGGCGCGGCATCCGGGGGCGGCCCCGCTGTCGCTGCTGCCGACGGAGTACTTCCAGGACGGCGCCACCACCTACCGGACGGCGCTGGCCGGGGCGCTGGACCCGCGCGTGGAGGTGGCCTGGACGGGCGTGGGCGTGGTGCCGCGCACCATCACCGGCAGGGAGCTGGCGGGGGCGCGGGCGGCGCTCGCGCACCCGCTGGTCACCATGGACAACTACCCGGTCAACGACTGGGACCCGGGCCGGGTCTTCCTGGGCCCGTACGCCGGGCGCGATCCGGCGGTGGCGGGCGGCTCGGCGGGGGTGCTGGCCAACGCGATGGCGCAGGGCACCCTGTCGCGGATCCCGCTGTTCACGGCGGCGGACTACGCGTGGAACCCGCGCGGCTACCGGGCCGGGGAGTCGTGGGCGGCGGCGGTGCGGGACCTGTCCGGCCCGGACCCGAAGAGGCGGGCCGCGCTGGCGGCGCTGGCCGGGAACACCGCCTCCTCGGGCCTGAAGGTGGAGGAGTCGGCCTATCTGAAGCCGCTGGTGGAGGAGTTCTGGCGGGCCCGCGCCGCCGGGGACAAGGCCGCCGGCGAGCGGCTGCGCGCGGCGTTCACCGTGCTCCGGGAGGCCCCGCAGCGGCTCGACGCGCCGGTGGCGGCGGAGGCCGGGCCGTGGCTGGAGCGGCTCTCCCGGTACGGGGCGGCGGGCGAGCTGGCGGTCGACCTGCTGCGGGCCGAGGCCCGGGGCGACGGGGCGGCCGCGTGGCGGGCCTCGCGGGAACTCGCGGCGGCGCGGGAGGCGCTGGCGGAACCGGGCGGGGTGCGGGTGGACACCTCCGTGCTGGACCCCTTCCTGGCGAAGGCGGCGGCGGAGTCGGACGCCTGGACGGGCGCGGCCCGGGACGACGGCACCGTGCGGGAGGAGCCCGGCACGTACACGGTCGGGCTGGACGCCGCGCGGCCGCTCGCCGCGGTCACGGTGATGACGGACCCGCTGGCGCCGGGCGCGCGGGGCGCGGCGGTGGAGGTGCACGTGCCGGGCGAGGGCTGGCGCCGGCTGGCCGACGCGGCGGTGTCCGGCTGGACGCAGGCCGACGCGCAGGGCGTACGGGCGGATGCGGTCCGGCTGTCGTGGGCGGGCCCGGCGCCCGTGGTGCACAAGGTGGTCCCGTGGTTCGCGGACGGCCCGCGGGCCCGCTTCGAACTGGCCGACGGGGGCCGGGCCGACGTGGAGGCCGGGGGCGCCGCGCGCACGGTGACGGCGCAGCTGTCCGGGCTGCGCCCCGGGGAGTTCCGGGGCGCGCTGACGGCGGCCCCGCCGGCCGGGGTCCAGGTCCGGCTGCCGCAGGACGTGGTGGTGCCGCGGGGTGCGACGGTCGCCGTCCCGGTGGAGGTCACCGTCGCGGCGGGCACCCCGTCCGGGGAGTACGCGGTCCCGCTGTCCTTCGACGGGGAGGTGCGGGTGCTGACCGTCCGGGCGGTGCCGCGCACCGGCGGCCCGGACCTGCTGCGCGGGGCCCGCGCCACCGCCTCGGGGGTCGAGGCCCCGGAGTTCCCGCCGTCTGCGGCGGTGGACGGCTCCGGCGCGACGCGCTGGTCGTCCCCGGCGGTGGACGGCGCGTGGTGGCAGGCCGAACTGGCGGCCCCGGCCCGGGTGGGCCTGGTGACCCTGCACTGGCAGGAGGCGTACCCCTCGAAGTTCCGGGTGGAGACGTCGGCCGACGGCGTGACGTGGCGCCCGGGCGCGGTGGTGTCCTCCCGGGGCGGGGTGGACGCGGTCCGGCTGGACGCGCCGGACACGCGGTACGTCCGCGTGACGTGCGAGCGGCGGGCGACGCGGTTCGGCTGCAGCCTCTGGTCCGCGACGGCCTTCGGGGTGGTACCGCCTTCCTGATGCGGTCCCAGGGGTTCGTGGGCGGCCGCTGCGCGGGGCGAGGTCCCCTACCCGCCCTTCCTCCGTTCCCCGGGGCTCCGCCCCGGACCCCGATACCGGACGCTCCGCGCCCGGTGCGCTCAAACTCCCCCAGCTACCGCTGGGAGGGGCCCCCAGCGCGGG
>NZ_JBNNPF010000103.1:0-11679 GCF_050275515.1 Streptomyces sp. NPDC004126
CTCCGCCCCCGGACCCCCGCGCCTCAAACGCCGGCGAGGCTGATCTCAGCCTCGCCGGCGTTTGCCCCGTACGGGCGCGCAGCGCCCGTACGGGGTCAGGGGCGGAGCCCTTGGGAACGGTGGAAGGGCGGGTAGGGGACCAGCCCCGCGCAGCGGCCCACCCACCCGCACCAGCCATCCGAACCGGCCCCGCCGGACGGAGTCCGGCGCAGCGGCGCATTAGGAAGGGTCAGTCCTGCTTCAGGACGAAGGACGTGCGGGTCACCGGGAGGCCCGGGGACTTGACCTCGACCACGTAGGTGTCGGGAGCCGGGTTGCCCTGCGGGGGGTTCTGGCACTGGTCCGCCGCGCTCGGCTTGCGGTCCCACTCCACCGACTGCTTCGTCTCGCCCTGCGCCGGCAGCCGGTAGAACGCGTTGGCCGCGCCCGTCGGGCAGTCGGCGGAGGACCAGACGGCCTTGGCGCCCGTCGTCTGGAAGATGGTGATGACCGCCTGCCTCGGGCCGAGCCCGAACTTGCAGGTGCTGCCCGAGGTGTTGCGGACGAGGAGTTCCAGACGGGGCTTCTCGTTCGCCTCGTACTCGTTCTTGACGCTCTTGACCTCCCACTGCAGCGCGCTCGCCGGGCACGTCGGCAGCGGGGAGTCCGCCGGGACCTGCGCCGGCGTCGAGCCGCCGGGGCCGCCGGAGCCGCCGGATGACGAGGAGCCCGCTCCGGCGCCGCCCGCGTCGCCGTTCTTCGCCGGGCCGGTGGCGCCGCCGCCCGAGTCCCCGCGTCCGCCCGGGGCCTGACTGATCGCCGGGCCGGTGCCGGAGGGGCCGGGGGTGATGGTGCGCACGGGTCCGGAGCCGTCGCCGCCGCCCTTGCCGTTCGTACTCGTCCTGCCACCACCGGAACTGACGAACCATACGGCGAGCAGCGCGACGAGCGCGGCGACGGACGCCAGCACGGCCCTCCGCCGCCAGTAAATGGAGGAGGGGAGCGGCCCGACCGGATTGCGCAGAGATCCCACGCACCGAACCTTACGAGAACTCGTGCCGCGTTCCGCGCCCCACATGCCGCACGTCCGGCAGGTTTTGCCGATGATCATCCTGCGGGAGCAGCCCGGAACGGCCATATCCGGCCAGGGGTCTGACACGGCCGCAACAAGGCGCCGAGTACGGTCAGTGACCATGGACAGCTCCGACTTCTATCGCGACATCACCGACTTCGCCCACACCACGCCCCATTGGGTGCAGAAGGTGGTCGAGGTCTGGACCGAGTACGGCCTCCTCGTGTTCGGTCTGCTCTACATATCCGTCTGGTGGCGTGCGCGCGGCAAGCAGGGCGGAGATCCCCGGGCCCTCGCCCTGGCCGTGCTCGCACCGCTCGTCACCGCGCTCGTGTACGTCGCGTCCGAGCTCGTGAAGTCCACCATCGACGAGGAACGGCCCTGCCGGGCGGTGGCCGGGGCGGCCGCCTCCCTCATCCCCTGCCCGCCGTACGGGGACTGGTCCTTCCCGAGCAACCACTCCGCCATCGCCGGAGCCGCCGCCGTCGCGCTGGCGCTGGCCGTCCCCCGCCTCGCGTGGCTGACGCTGCCGATGGGGCTGCTGATGGCCTTCTCCCGCGTCTTCGTCGGGGTGCACTACCCGCACGACGTCGGCATGGGCCTGCTGCTGGGCGCCTCGCTGGCCGTCCTGGCCGTGGCGGCGCTGACCGGTCCGATGATCAGGCTCATCACCGCCGTCCAGGGGAGCGGCAACCGCCTCGCCGTCTGGTTCACCGGTCCGGGCCCCGCGCGCAGGCCCTGAAACGTGCCAGGATGCCGTCTGTCATGACTGCATCCCCCTCACACGCCGCCGCCGCGCCCTCCGCTTCCTCCGCGCTGCACACCCCCGTCATCGCGTGGTTCGACGAGCACGCCCGCGACCTCCCCTGGCGCCGCCCCGAGGCCGGCCCCTGGGGGGTGATGGTCAGCGAGTTCATGCTCCAGCAGACCCCCGTCAGCCGGGTGCTGCCGGTGTACGAGCAGTGGCTCGCCCGGTGGCCCCGGCCCGCCGACCTGGCCGCCGAGGCGCCGGGCGAGGCCGTACGGGCCTGGGGGCGGCTCGGCTACCCGCGGCGGGCGCTGCGGCTGCACGGCGCGGCCGCGGCGATAACGGAACGGCACGGCGGCGACGTGCCCCGGGAGCACGCGCAGCTGCTCGCGCTGCCCGGGATCGGCGAGTACACGGCCGCCGCGGTGGCCTCCTTCGCGTACGGGCAGCGGCACGCGGTGCTGGACACCAACGTGCGCCGGGTCTTCGCGCGCGCCGCGACCGGGGTCGAGTACCCGCCGAACGCCACCACCGCCGCCGAGCGCCGGCTGGCGCGGGAGCTGCTGCCCGAGGACGAGCCGACGGCGGCCCGCTGGGCGGCGGCCTCCATGGAGCTGGGCGCGCTGGTGTGCACCGCCAAGAGCCCGGACTGCGCCCGCTGCCCCGTGTCGGGGCTGTGCGCGTGGCGGCTGGCGGGGAAGCCCGCGCACGACGGGCCGCCGCGGCGCGGTCAGACGTACGCCGGTACGGACCGCCAGGTGCGCGGCAAGCTGCTGGCGGTGCTGCGGGAGGCGGTGGGCCCGGTTCCGCAGGCGGTGCTGGACACGGTGTGGGACGAGCCGGTGCAGCGGGCCCGGGCGCTGGACGGGCTGGTGTCGGACGGGCTGGTGGAGCCCCTCGCGCACGGGATGTACCGGCTGCCGCAGAGCTGAATCCCGGGGGTGCCGCCGCACGGCCGGGCGCCCCTCGGGATCCACTCGAAGTTGACGCGAAGTTGACGCGAAGATTCCGTTTGAGGCCGGGAAACCGCAGCTCACGGGCGCTGTTACACAACCTACGGGTGTCCGTGCGCCCACCGCAGTCTGACCCGCACAGTGCCGTGACAACCCCTCCGTAACTTCGGATCCGTAAGACAGCGGAGACGGGGACGCAGTGGAGGCGGTACGCATGGCGCACGGAGAGGTACTCGAGTTCGAGGAGTACGTACGCACCCGGCAGGACGCCCTGCTGCGCAGCGCACGGCGCCTGGTCCCGGACCCCACGGACGCCCAGGACCTGCTCCAGACCGCCCTCGTCCGCACCTACGGCCGCTGGGACGGCATCGCCGACAAGTCCCTGGCCGACGCCTACCTGCGCCGCGTCATGATCAACACGCGGACCGAGTGGTGGCGGGCCCGCAAGCTCGACGAGGTCCCCACCGAGCAGCTCCCCGACGCCTCCGTCGAGGACGGCTCGGACCAGCGCGCCGACCGCGCCCTGCTCATGGACATCCTCAAGGTGCTCGCGCCCAAGCAGCGCAGCGTCGTGGTGCTGCGACACTGGGAGCAGATGAGCACCGAGGAGACGGCCGCGGCGCTCGGTATGTCGGCGGGAACCGTGAAGAGCACACTGCACCGCGCCCTGGCCCGGCTCCGTCAGGAGCTGGAGAGCCGGGACCTGGACATGCGTGCCCTGGAACGCGGTGACCACACCACGCGCTACGAGGGGCGGGAGCGGTGCGCGGCCTGAACGGCCAAAGTCTGAGCGGCAGAAGCTCGCTGGTACTCATGTCGGCGGGGACCACGGTCCTCGTCGGCACAGTGCTGTTCGCGGCCGGGTGCTCCGCCGGGGGCACCGGACTGCGCGACGGCGGGCCCGCGCGCACCGACCCGGTGGCGCGCAGCAACCAGCCCAGCGGCGGCCCCACCAAGCCGCCGGCCCCGGGCCACTCCGCCGCCGCGTCCACCGGCAGCCCGGTCAAGCGGGTCGACCCGGTCGCCCTGCTGAAGGCGGACCCCAAGGTCAGCGCCGAGATCAAGCGGGACCTGAAGCCCTGCACGGGCAAGGAGTACCCGATCGACGTGAGCTACGGGAAGATCACCGGCAGCACCGTCGTCGACGTCGTCGTCAACGTCCTGTCCTGCGCCGACGCCCTGGGTCGCGGCTCGTACGTGTACCGGTCGAACGGATCGGCGTACGAGAATGTGTTCGCGGACGAGCAGAAGCCCGTCTACGCGGAGATCGACCGCGGCGACCTGGTCGTCAGCAAGCCCGTGTACGGGCACGACGCCGCCCCCTCCGAACCGTCCGGCGAGGACGTGATCACGTACCGCTGGAACGGCGAACGGTTCACCGAGCAGGACCGGGTGCACTCGGAGTACAGCAACGTCTACAACCCCGGGATGCAGCCGGCCCCGGCCGTCTCGCAGAAGAACGACTGACCGCAACGACGATGGAACCGGAGTGAGGCTGGGCATGGCCGAGACCCACGTGCTGTTCGTGGAGGACGACGACGTCATCCGCGAGGCCACGACCCTGGCGCTGGAACGCGACGGGTTCGTGGTCACCGCCATGCCCGACGGCCTGTCCGGCCTGGAGTCCTTCCGGGCCGACCGGCCCGACATCGCCCTCCTCGACGTGATGGTGCCCGGCATGGACGGCGTCAGCCTCTGCCGGCGCATCCGCGACGAGTCCACCGTCCCCGTCATCATGCTGTCGGCGCGCGCCGACAGCATCGACGTCGTCCTCGGCCTGGAGGCCGGCGCCGACGACTACGTCACCAAGCCCTTCGACGGCTCCGTCCTCGTCGCCCGCATCCGCGCCGTGCTGCGCCGCTTCGGCCACGCCGGCGGCCCGCAGAACGGCGCGAACGGCTCCGCCGGCGCGGACGGCTCCGACGAGCGCGGCGTGCTGTCCTTCGGCGACCTGGAGGTCGACACCGAGGGCATGGAGGTCCGCAGGGCCGGCGCCCCCGTCGCCCTCACCCCCACCGAGATGCGGCTGCTGCTGGAGTTCTCCTCCGCGCCCGGCACCGTCCTCTCCCGCGACCGGCTCCTCGAACGGGTCTGGGACTACGACTGGGGCGGCGACACCCGCGTCGTCGACGTCCACGTACAGCGGCTGCGCACCAAGATCGGACAGGACCGGATCGAGACGGTCCGAGGCTTCGGATACAAGCTCAAGGCATGAGTAGAACCGCATGAGGCGAGTCACCCTCCGTACGGGGATCCGCTGGAAGATCACGCTCGCCATCGCCGCCGTCGGCGCCCTCACCGCGCTCGCCCTGAGCCTGGTGGTGCACAGCGCTGCCCGCGTGTCCATGATGGAGAGCGCCCGCGACCAGGAGCTGGAGCGGGTCCAGTACATCGCCCGCACCCCCGACGCCGGACGCAAGCCCATCTGGGGCGCCAAGATCAACGACCCCGAGCTGCCCGCCGAGCTGCGCGAGAAGGCCCGCTCCGGGCGGCGCGGCACCTACGTGCAGGAGTACCCCAAGCGCGCCCCCGAGGTGTGGGCGGCCGTACCGCTCGGCAACGGGCAGGTGCTGTCCATGCACCACCAGTTCCGCGAGAGCGCCAACATGGTGCGCGACCTGGACCGGGCCCTGGTCGTCGGCTCCCTGGCCGTCGTGATCGGCGGCTCGGCCATGGGCGTCCTCATCGGCGGCCAGATCTCACGCCGGCTCCGTGAGGCCGCGGCCGCCGCGCAGCGCGTGGCGCACGGGGACCCCGAGGTACGCGTACGGGACGCCGTCGGCGGTGTCGTACGGGACGAGACCGACGACCTGGCACGGGCCGTGGACGCCATGGCCGACGCCCTCCAGCAGCGGCTGGAGGCCGAACGGCGGGTCACCGCGGACATCGCGCACGAGCTGCGGACCCCCGTGACGGGCCTGCTCACGGCCGCGGAACTGCTGCCCCCGGGCCGCCCGACCGAGCTGGTGCGCGACCGCGCGCAGGCCATGCGGGCCCTGGTCGAGGACGTCCTGGAGGTCGCCCGGCTGGACGGCGCGTCCGAGCGCGCCGAGCTCCAGGAAGTGGCGCTGGGCGAGTTCGTGTCCCGGCGGGTGGCCTCGCTGATGCCCGCCGCCTCCGTACGGGTCGTCGCGGACGAGATCGTCAGCACGGACCCGCGCCGGCTGGAGCGGATCCTGGGGAACCTGCTGGCCAACGCCATGCGGTACGGGCGCGCCCCGGTCCAGGTCGACGTCGAGGGCCGGGTCGTACGCGTCCGGGACCACGGGCCGGGCTTCCCCGAGGCACTGCTCCGCGAGGGCCCCAGCCGCTTCCGGACCGGGTCCACGGACCGGGCCGGCGTCGGCCACGGACTCGGCCTGACCATCGCGGAGGGCCAGGCCCGGGTCCTGGGGGCCCGGCTGACGTTCCGCAACGTCGCGGCCCGGGGCGGCGCGGAGAACGAGGGCGCCGCGGCGGGCGCGGTGGCGGTGCTGTGGCTGCCCGAACACGCCCCGACGGCGACGGGCAGCTTCCCGATCATCCAGCTCCCGGGCTGACGGCCGTTCCCGGCGATGTTCTAGCATCCCTGCCATGACTGACGGTACGGATCGCCCGAACAGCCCCCAGCCCGGCCCCGCCTCGGGGAGCGGCGGCTACGGATTCCCGCCGCAGACGCCGAACCCCTACCAGTCGGGGCCCGCGCAACCGGCGGGAGGCGGCTTCGGCCCGCCTCCCGCCCAGCCCGAGGAACCGTTTCCCTCCCCCGCCACCGCGCCCATCGCCTCCGCGTCCACCCCGTCCACCACACCGGACTGGCAGGCGATGGCCGACGCCACCGAGGCCCGGCAGCGCAAGCGCAAGCGGCTGACCATCGGGATCGGGGCGCTCGCGATCGTCCTGGTGGCGGGCGGCGCGGGGTTCTTCGTGCTGAACGGCTCCGACGACGACCCGAAGGACCCGCCGGCCGTCGCCGCCTCGGACTCCCCCAGCGCCTCCGGCGGCCCCACCTCGAAGGGCCCGGACGGCAGCAAGAACCCCGAGGACGACTCCCCCACCGTGCCGGGCGAACCGAACCTGCTGCGCGACCGCAACGGCAAGATGGGCATAGCCCTGAGCCCCGGCGCCTCGCTCGGGGAACTGGCCAACCGGACCGAGGTCCGCTTCAAGGGCGCCCCGGACTCCTACGCACAGGGCGCCGAGGCCGCCGTGGACGTGACGAAGAGCTTCACCGTCTCCACGCGCGCCTACAACGTGTCCGAGACCGGGCCGCGCATGGCGGTCAGCCAGGGCGACGGGGACTCGTACTCCTTCGAGCTGGGCTTCGAGGTCGTGAACGGCAAGAAGGCCTGGGTGTTCCGGGTGCAGACCGGGGACAAGGGCCAGGCGGCCACGGCCCAGCAGGTCGTCGCGGACAACGTGGACACGACCCGCCAGTGGGCGCTCCTGACGGGCACCTACGACGCGGAGAAGAAGACCATCGCGCTCTGGGTCGACGACAAGCAGGCCGGCCAGGCGCAGGTCTCCGGCATCTGGGCCGGCCCCGGCCCCCTCCAGCTGGGCCGGGCCCGCCACCACGGGATCTGGAGCGCCTCCTGGATGGGTCCGCTGGACCACATCCGGATCTTCGACCAGGCGCTGAATCAGGAACAGATCACGGGCCTGAAGAACAACAAGATCGGGAAGGCCAAGCCCACCCACTCCTGGCTCATCTGACCAGGGTCGGCCGGACCGGTCAGACGGTGACGCCGGCGTTGCGCAGGAAGGCCACCGGGTTGACGGCCGAGCCGTAGTTCGGGGTGGTGCGGATCTCGAAGTGCAGGTGGGGGCCGCTGCTGTTGCCGGTGTTGCCGGACAGGGCGATCTGCTGGCCGGCGGAGACCTTCTGGCCGATCGAGACCTGGATCTTCGAGAGGTGCGCGTACTGCGAGTACGTGTTGTTCGCGTGCTTGATCACGATGGCGTTGCCGTACGCGGGACCGTCGCCGCCGCCGTTCGGGCCGGCCTTCACGACGGTGCCGGCGCCGGCGGCCTTGACCTTGGTGCCGGTCGGGACGGCGAAGTCCTGGCCGGAGTGCTTGTGGGCCCACATGCTGCCGCCCTTGCCGAAGGTCGCGGACAGCGTGTAGCTCTCCACGGGCTTGGCCCACAGGGAGGTCTTCGCGGCGGCAGCGGCGGCGTCCGCGGCCTTGGCCTGCGCCTCGGCCTGGGCCTGGACGGCGGCGACCTCGGCGGAGACGGACAGGGTGCTGGGGGCCTCGTCGGCGAAGGCGGCGGTCGTCCCGGCCCCGAGAGCCAGCAGCGCACCGAGACCGGTGGCGGCGACGGCGATACGGGTACGGCGGGTGCTGACGCGCTTCGCGGACATGTGGAGACCTCCGGGGCCGGGGACAAGGGCGCTTGGGCAAGAAAGATCCCGGCGCTGCGGACCGAACCGCCACTGCCGGGCTTGCCCCACCTTGGTAACCCGTGCCCCCGGGCTTCCCCAAACGTCCCTTTTACTACCCCGACTCGTAGCCGCGCGGTGGATCTCCACGGTCTTGACGGCACCCGTACTGCACGTACGCAGGGACAAACCAGGACACCAAAACCTACGACAATTCCTAGTAGGTCCGATTTGCCCTGTGCGGCTTGTCACCGCCCCCGGGGCGTTTGCCGGGGTGGGGGCAGACGGTGCGGGCCGGCTAGGTGCCCGGCTACCCGCACGAGAGGTTGATGTGGGCGCCCCGCGGAGCCCCCAGGCGCGACAGATCGCTACGCGCTCCTCTGATCTCGGCGGCCGGCGGCCGTCTTGGGCTGGTCCGGGGCGGGTTCGACGTTGGTGACTGCGGTGGTGAATTCGCGGCCGCATGCGCCCCGGATGTAGGCGAGTTCCATCCAGCGTTCGATGCCGGTGTCGGAGACGTTCTCGTTGACCACCGCCATGAGGACGCCCTCGATTCCCGAGGCGACGTCTCGGACACGACGGCTCAGGAGCCGGTGCGGGACGTACTCGTACCGGTCAGTCATCAGACGACTCCTCGAAGCTGCTGACGAACTGCTCCCAACCGGCGAGCGCACGATCGACCAGTGCCGGACTCGGGCCGCTGCCGAAGGTGTGGTGGTCAAGCACTACGCGCGCGGCCACGAGGGGCAGAACGACATCTCGCAGACAGTCGGCCTTGAAGGCGTCTGACTCGGTGGTCCGCTGCCAGCAGTCCACCGGATCATGGTGGACCGTCCAGGAGTAACCACAGGCAGCACAGTGACCCACGACGCTGCCGCAATATCCGACTCGCAGCGGCGCAAGCTGGCCACAGTCGCAGTGCACGTGGTCGGCGAGACAGCTTCTGTTCGAGTGCTCAGCTCCCGCATCTGTGTGCTCCTGATCGGCCCTGCTCTCGGCGCGGGTAGTCCCGTGGGACGTCGCACGCATGGTCACCTCGCCAGCATGTCGTTGGAAATGCGTCACCTGGTCGTGAGAAGTGAACCGTTGTGGGAGCGGGCACTCCAGGCGGTAGAGCGGAAGCTCAGCGGCAGTTCGCGGGCAATGGCCGGCCTGATCACGGGGAATTTGCTCCCTTAGGGTGCACTCGCCGCTTCTGGCCGCCTACGTTGGGCCACGGAGACCTCGTGACAGGAGCGATGCGATGCGGTCCCCCGCCAATCAGGTGCTGTTCGCGGCCAGAACGGCAAAGGGCTGGTTCTCGCAAGAGCAGGCAGCCCAGGAGATCAGCAGGGCCGGCGCCCAGGCGCTCGGTCGTCGTGGGTACACGATCAGCGTCCGCACCTACAGAGCCTGGGAATCCAAGCGTCCGCCTTGGCCGCGCTCGGACCAGGCCACCGCGCTTCGTGCCGCGTTCGGCGTCGGCCCGGAAGCACTCGGCTTCACCATGGCGCCGGGGCTGGTGTTCCACAGGCCCATCGACGACCAAGGAGTGGTTCCGCCTGTGGAACGGCGAACCGCCCTCAGCACAGGAGTGGCTGTCATCGGGCTGCCCTGGCTCACCCCGTCGACTGCCACCATCGCGACACCACACCGGGTCGGCCGTGACGAGGTCGAACTGCTCCAGGCAACAATCGCCGACCTTGACGCCATCGACCAGCAATTCGGGAGCGATCGGCTGTGGCGGTCCGCCCAGTCCCACCTCAGGTACGTGCACCTCCTGATAAACGAAGGCTCCTACGAGGAGGAGATCGGGCAGGAGCTTCACGATCTCGCGGGGCAGCTCACCACATCGCTCGGATGGTTCTGTTACGACGCCGACCAGCACGGGCAGGCCCGGGTGTACTTCTCCGAGGCCCTGAACACCGCCATGCTCGCGGGCAATGAGGAGCTCGCCACAAGAACTCTTTCGAACATGGCTCGCCAGTCGGTCGACTTGGGCAAACCGCGCGAAGCAGTCCGGTTCGCCCGAAATGCGGAAAGCTACGCCGCCAAATGGTCGGCCCCGGCCCGAGTAACGGCGCTCCTCGCGATCCGGACAGCTCACGGCTACGCCCGACTCGGGGATGAGGTGAACACGTCGTTCTTCATCAAACGCGCCTGGAGGGCCTTCGACCAAGGCACCACCGATCGAGACCCAGCATGGACAGGCTTCCTGAACGAGGCCGAACTCACCTGTCTGGAAGGGATGTGCCGGGCCGACCTGGGAAGCCACAAGCAGGCCGTTCGCCTCCTCGAACGCTCTGCGCAGCTCCAGGACGTGACGCGTTCACGCAATCGGGGAATGTGCCTGGCCCGCCTGGCTCGGGCGTCCGTTGGCAGTGCCGACTTCGATCGCACCGATGTGGCTGCCAAGGAGTCGCTGCGGCTCATCGAGTCCGGCCAGACATCGACTCGCACCCGACGCCAGCTCGCATCGGTCAGGGAAGGCCTGCGCCTGTACCAGGATGTCCGACAGGCCAGAGAGACCATGGACCTGCTAGCCACCCACATCGCCTGAACGGAGCACCCATGCCTGCGGAGATCGACTTCTTTCGCCACGCCCCTGAGCAGGCCCGGACCATCACCGATCAGCTACTGGCCGTCTACTCCGTGGTGTACGACGTCCCGCCCTACGCCGGGGACCCGTTCTTCACGGTGGAGACGTACGCCTCCCGCCTCCAGGCCGCGTACGACATGGAGGGCTTCGAGGTCGTCACGGCGTACCTGCCGGACGGTTCCATCGCCGGATACGTCCATGGTGTGACCCTCGCGCCCGACCGTGCCTGGTGGGATTCCCTCCTGCAGGAGGGGAAGGTGCCGACAGACGCGGAGAAGGCGGCCGAAGCCGGCGAGGTCTTCTGGCTGAGGGAGCTGATGGTCCTTCCCACGCACGCCGGCCGGGGTCTCGGCCGTGCCCTCCACGATGCGATGGTCCTGGGCCGCAAGGAGCCCTGGACCGCCCTCACCTGCATCACGGACAACGAGCCCGCCCGCTCCGCCTACCCCCGCTGGGGCTACAACGTGATCGGCCGCATCAAGCACGCCCCCGAATCCCCGGTCTACGACGCCATGATCCTCCCGGGTAATCGGGGCGCGTGAGGCGGTGCACCGTGTCAGGCCCCTGGGCCGGCCTGGTCGTCTTCTCGTGCGGGTATCAGCCCAGGACCGTCGCCGGCCGCTGAGATCAGAGGAGCGCGTAGCGATCTGTCGCGCCTGTCGGCTCCCTGGGCTGCTCTTTTCGGCCTCTCGTGCCGGCATCAGCCCCAGGCGGTCGTCGGACGCCAAGCCGGGAGGAGCGCGTAGCGATCTGCTGCGGCTGGAGGCTCCGCAGGCCGCTCTGATCAACCTCTCGTGCGGGTGGCCGCGCACCCGGCCCGGAATCGCAGATGTGGGGCCCGTACGCATGGCGGGCCGGCCCCCGGCCCCTCGTCTCGTCACTGACGGAACCGCTTCTCGCTTCTCTCCCCCTGTGACCGTTCCTTTTGGGGGTTTCCCGGCAGTCTTTCGGCATTCCGGGGCGGGACGGCCTGTCAAGGGTCGC
>NZ_JBNNPF010000104.1:0-11641 GCF_050275515.1 Streptomyces sp. NPDC004126
GTTTGAGGCGACGGGCGCGGAGCGCCCGTACGGGGCCAGGGGCGGAGCCCCTGGGAACGGTGGAAGGGCGGGTAGGGGACAGCCCCGCAGGGCACCCCGGGTCCCACCCGAACGGGTGAGGGGCGCGCCCGGATCACCGGACGCGCCCCTCGGTACAGCCAAGCGGCAGCGGCTACGCGCCCCGCAGCACCGCCCCGGTCCGCTCGCCCGCGAGGGCCACGGCCGCGTCGCGCGCCGCCGTGGACTCCTCGGCGGTCAGCGTCCGGTCGGCCGCGCGGAAGCGCAGCGCGTACGCGAGGGACTTCTTGCCCTCGCCGACCTGCTCACCGGTGAAGACGTCGAACAGCCGCAGCGACTCCAGCAGTTCGCCGGCGCCCTTGCGCAGCGCGTCCTCCACCGCCGAGGCGGGGACGGACGAGTCGACGATCAGCGCGACGTCCTGGGTCGCCACCGGGAAGGTGGAGATCCGGGGCGCCTGCACGGCCTCACCGCCGGCCGCCGCGAGGCGGTCCAGGTCGAGCTCCATGGCGCTGGTGCGGGCCGGCAGGCCCATGGCCTTGACCACGCGCGGGTGCAGCTCGCCGGCGTGGCCGATGACCTGCTCGACACCGTCGAGGGTGACGACCAGCTCGGCGCAGCGGCCCGGGTGCCAGGGGCCGTACTGGCCCTGGCGGACGACCAGCTCGGCACCGGCCTCGACGGCCAGCGCGCGGGCGGCCTGGACGGCGTCCGCCCAGTCGGCCGGACGGCCCTTGCCCCACCAGCCGGCCTGCTCGCGCGCACCGGCCAGCACGACCGCGGCGTACCGCGGCTGCGCGGGCAGGGCCGCGTCCAGGGTGGCGACCTCCTCGTCCGTGGGACGCCGGTCGACGGGCAGGCGTACGGCGACGCCCGCCTCGGCGGCGGCACGGAAGACCGAGCCGGTCTCGAAGAGCGCGAGGTCGTGGCTGCCCCGGCTGTCGTTGCGGCGCAGCGCGCCCAGCAGGCCCGGCAGCAGCGTGGTGCGCAGCGCCGGCTCCTCGTCGGACAGCGGGTTGACCAGCTTGACGACCTGGCGGCTCGCGTCGTGCGCGGGCAGCTGGAGCTGGTCGAAGACGGCCTCGCCGATGAACGGGTAGCTGAGCGCCTCGACGTAGCCGGCGCCGGCCAGCGCGCGGCCGACCCGGCGGTGCAGCTGCTGGCGCGCGGTCAGGCCGCGGCCGGAGGGCACCTGCGGGAGGGTGGACGGGAGGTTCCCGTAGCCCTCCAGCCGGATGACCTCCTCGGCGAGGTCGTTGGGCTCGGCGAGGTCGGGCCGCCACGAGGGGACGGTGACGACGAGCTCGTCCTGGCCGTAGACGTCGCAGCCGATCTCCTGGAGGCGGCGCACGACGGTCTCGCGGCCGTAGTCCATGCCCGCGACCCGGTCCGGGTGGTCGGCGCTCATCGCGATGGTGCGCGGGGCGCCCGGGGCGGTGAGCTCGGTGACGCCGGCCTCGGCGGTGCCGCCGGCGAGCAGCACGAGGAGGTCGACGGTCCGCTGCGCGGCCGCGGCGGCGGCCTGCGGGTCGACGCCCCGCTCGAAGCGCTTGGAGGCCTCGGAGGAGAGCTTCAGGCGGCGGGCGGTGCGCGAGATCGACACGGAGTCGAAGTGCGCGGCCTCGATGACCACGTCGGTGGTGCCGGTGACGGCGCCCGTCTCGGGGTCCGTGACGGAGTCGGCGATCTCGGTGTTGGCGCCGCCCATGACACCGGCGAGCCCGATCGGGCCGCTGCTGTCGGTGATCACCAGGTCCTCGGCGTCGAGCGTGCGCTTGACGCCGTCGAGGGTGGTGAACTTCTCGCCCTGCTCGGCACGGCGGACGCCGATCGCGCCGTCGAGGCGCGAGCGGTCGTAGGCGTGCAGCGGCTGGCCGAGCTCCAGCATCACGTAGTTGGTGATGTCGACGGCCAGCGAGATCGGGCGCATGCCCGCCTTCTGGAGGCGGCGCGTGAGCCAGATCGGGGACCGCGCCTCGGGGTCGAGGCCGGTCACCGTGCGGGCGGTGAAGCGGTCGCAGCCGGCCGGGTCGGAGATCTGCACGGCGTAGCCGTACGAGTTCGGCGCGGGCACGTCGAGCAGCGCCGGGTCGCGCAGCGGCAGGCCGTACGCGGTGGCGGCCTCGCGGGCCACGCCGCGCATGGACATGCAGTAGCCGCGGTCCGGGGTGATGTCGATGTCGAGGACCTCGTCGACGAGCTGGAGCAGCTCGATCGCGTCGGTGCCGGGCTCGTACTCCGGCGGCAGCACGATGATGCCGTGCGTGCCGTCGTCGCCCATGCCGAGCTCGTCGCCGGAGCAGATCATGCCGTGCGAGGTCTTGCCGTACGTCTTGCGCGAGGCGATCGCGAAGTCGCCGGGCAGGACGGCGCCGGGCAGGACCACGACGACCTTGTCGCCGACGGAGAAGTTCCGGGCTCCGCAGACGATCTCCTGCGGTTCGCCGGTGCCGTTGGCGGAGCCGACGTCGACCGTGCAGAAGCGGATCGGCTTGCGGAAGCCGTCGAGCTCCTCGATGGTCAGCACCTGGCCGACGACGAGGGGGCCCTTGAGGCCGGCGCCGAGCGTCTCGACGGTCTCGACCTCGAGGCCGGCGTCGACCAGCTTGGCGGCCACGTCACGGCCGGTCTCGCCCGCGGGGAGGTCGACGTACTCCCGCAGCCAGGAAAGCGGGACGCGCATCAGATCTCACTCCCGAACGGCCGGGTGAAGCGCACGTCACCCTCGACCATGTCTCGCATGTCTTCAACGTTGTGACGGAACATCAGCATCCGCTCGATGCCGAAGCCGAAGGCGAACCCGCTGTACTTCTCCGGGTCCACACCGCAGGCGGTGAGCACCTTCGGGTTCACCATGCCGCAGCCGCCGAGCTCGATCCAGCCCTCGCTGGAGCAGGTGCGGCAGGGGCGGTCGGGGTTGCCCACCGACTCGCCGCGGCAGACGTAGCACTGCATGTCCATCTCGGCGGACGGCTCGGTGAACGGGAAGAAGTGCGGGCGCAGCCGGGTGGTGGTCTGCTCCCCGAAGAGCTCCTTGACCATGTGGTCGATGGTGCCCTTGAGGTCGGCCATGGTCAGGCCCTCGTCGACGGCGAGCAGCTCGACCTGGTGGAAGACCGGGGTGTGCGTCGCGTCGAGCTCGTCGGTGCGGTACACGCGGCCGGGGCAGACGATGTAGACGGGGGGCTTGCGCTCCAGCAGCGAGCGCGCCTGCACCGGGGAGGTGTGGGTGCGCAGCACGACGCCGGACTCGTCGCCCTCGGTGCCCTCGGGGCCCTGGACGAAGAAGGTGTCCTGCATCTGGCGCGCCGGGTGGTCGGGCGTGAAGTTGAGGGCGTCGAAGTTGAACCACTCCGCCTCGACCTCGGGGCCTTCCGCGACCTCGTAGCCCATGCCGACGAAGATGTCCGCGATGCGGTCCATCAGCGTCGTCAGGGGGTGGCGGGCGCCGGCGGGCACGCGGTCGTGGGGCAGCGTGACGTCCACCGCCTCCTCGACCAGCACCCGCTCGTCGCGCTCGGCCTCCAGCTGGACCGTGCGGGCCCCGAAGGCCTTGTTCACGGCGCCGCGGGCCTGTCCGACGCGCTTGCCCGCGTCGGCCTTGGCCTGGGGCGGCAGGGCGCCGATCTCGCGGTTGGCGAGCGCGAGGGGCGAGCGGTCGCCCATGTGCGCGGTCTTCGCCTCGCGGAGCTCGTCGAGGTCGCCGGCGGACGCGAAGGCGGCGAGCGCCTCGTCCCGCATGCGCTCGATCTCTTCCGGTTTCAGTGCCTCGACCTCGACAGGGTCGTACGACTTGTTCGGTGCCGACATCTCTTCCCGTACTTCCGATGGCTGGCTGGTGGGTCCCCGCACGACTTGATCGAAACGCCTCGGGCTCGATCGGCACAAGGACACAAAGGTGCCAAAGGACGAGTCTAAGGGCCGCCGGGGGTGGAGGAGCCCGTGGGCCGCCCGGTGAGACTCTCCGCAGGGTTACTGGGTGAGGTAGGCCGGGGCGCTCACGGGCAGGATAAATCGGAACTCGGCGCCGCCTCCGGGGCCGCGGCCGACCGTGATGGTGCCGCCGTGCGCCTCCACGATGCCCTTGACGATGTACAGGCCCAGGCCGGTGCCGCCGCGCTTGCTCCCCCGCCAGAAGCGGGTGAAGACGCGGGCCATCGATTCCTCGGGGATCCCGGGGCCTTCGTCGGTCACGGTGACGGCTGTTCCCTTCTCGTGCGGTGCCACGTCGATGGTGACGGTTCCGTCACCGTGGCGCACCGCATTTTCGAGGAGGTTGCCGAGGATCTGGTCGATCTTGTCCGGGTCGGCCCAGCAGTCGGGCAGCGGGCTGCTGACCCGTACGAGGAACCGCTCGGGCGCCTGGCCGTTCGCGGTGAGGGCCTGGACGTGGCGGCCGACGGCTGCGGCGAGGTCGACCGGCTGGCGGCGGACCTCCAGGCGGCCGGAGTCGATGCGGGAGATGTCGAGGAGTTCGGCGATCAGCCGGGTGACGCGGTTGGCGTCGGCGTCGACGGTCTCCAGCATCAGCCGCTTCTGGTCGTCGGTGAACCGCTCCCACTTGGCGAGCAGGGTGGCGGTGAACCCCTTCACGGAGGTCAGCGGGGAGCGCAGCTCGTGCGCGACGGTGGCGATCAGCTCGGCGTGGCTGCGTTCGGTGCGGCGCCGGGCCTCGGTGCCGCGCAGGGTGACCACGAGGCGGCTGAGGGGGCCGGTGGGGTGGGTGCGCACGTAGCGGGCGGAGACGAGCACCTCGCGCCCGCCGGGCAGCAGCAGGTTCCGCTCGGGCTGGCCGCGCCGGGTGGCGAGTCCCCCGTACGGGTCGGTCAGCGTCCACCAGCGGCGGCCTTCGAGGTCCTCCAGGGGCAGCGCGCGCTCGATGCGGTCGCCGATGGCCTGGCCGGCCGGGATGGCGGTGATCCGGGAGGCGGCCCGGTTGAAGCAGACGACGTGCCCGGTGTGGTCGGCGACGACGAGCCCGTCGGGCAGTTCGTCGGGGTCGATGACGGACCCCGCGCCCTCGCCGGGGGGCCGGGCGGGCCCGCGCGCCTCGGACCGCCCGGCCTGCGGCGGTACGAAGCCCAGCGCGTCGGGGGCGGCCGTCGGCGCCGGCGCGCCGCCGCCGGACGCGGCGGGGCCGGCCCCGGCCCGGCCGGGCCGCTCGGCGCCGGGGGGCGGCGGGGCCTGCCCGAACCGCTCCTCGGCCGCGCCGGCGGCCCCTGGCGAGCTGTTCGTACCGACGGTCATGTCCCCGTACCCCACATCTCCGGGTAGCTCAGTGGGCCCCCGGACGGCCACATTACTAGCTGGGGGTCACGGAGCGGCACCCTCCGGGCGCCCGCTGTGCACGCGCGGACGCGTAGAGGCACACGGCGGCGGCCGTCGCGAGGTTCAGGCTCTCGGCCTTGCCGTGGATCGGGACCCGGACGACGGCGTCCGCGAGCGCCCGGGTCTCCTCGGGCAGGCCCCAGGCCTCGTTGCCGAAGACCCAGGCGGAGGGCCCGCCCATGGTGCCCGCGTCCAGCTCGGCGTCCAGGTCGTCCTGCCCGGCCCCGTCGGCGGCGAGGATCCGCACCCCGGCGGCCCGCAGCCCCTCCACGGCCTGCTCCACCGGCACGCCCACGGCGACGGGGAGGTGGAAGAGGGAGCCCACGGACGCGCGTACGGACTTCGGGTTGTACAGGTCGACGGAGGCGTCGGTGAGCACCACGGCGTCGGCGCCGGCGGCGTCCGCGCAGCGCAGCACCGTGCCGGCGTTCCCGGGGTCGCGGACGTGGGCGAGGACGGCGACCAGGCGGGGCCCGGCCTTGAGGATCTCCTCGAACGGGGAGTCCAGGAAGTGGCAGACGCCCACGAGGCCCTGCGGGGTCACGGTCTGCGAGACGTCGGCGAGCACCTCGTCGGAGGCGTAGTGGACCCGGGCCCCGGCCAGCAGCGCGGCCTCGACGATGTCGGCGTAGCGCTCGGCGGCCTCGACGGTGGCGAACAGCTCGATCAGGGTCGCGCCCTGGGCCCCGCGGTGCTCGACCGCCTCGCGGACGGCCTGCGGGCCCTCGGCGATGAACCGGCGCTCCTTGGTGCGGAAGTTGCGCCGCGCCAGCCGGCGGGCGGCGGCCACCCGCGGGGATCGGGGGGAGATCAGCTCGTGGTGACCCAGGTCGGCCATGGTCTCTGCGGTCTCTCTCGGGGTGCGGGCCGCGCGGGGCGCGAGCGGTGCGGGCACGGGCGGCGCGGGGGCACTTGCGCCGTGCGGGGAAAACACTCGGACCCGCAGGCGAATCGCCTGCGGGTCCGAGGATGCCGACTGCTTACGCGGCCGGCCAGGCCTTAGGCAGCGGCCTTCGGCGCGTTGACGTCGGCCGGGAGGGCCTTCTGCGCGACCTCGACCAGCGCGGCGAACGCGTTGGCGTCGTTGACGGCCAGCTCGGCGAGGATCTTGCGGTCCACCTCGATGTTGGCGGCCTTCAGACCCTGGATGAGGCGGTTGTACGTCATGCCGTTCTGGCGGGCAGCGGCGTTGATGCGCTGGATCCACAGCTGACGGAAGTCGCCCTTGCGCTTCTTGCGGTCGTTGAAGTTGTAGACCAGCGAGTGGGTGACCTGCTCCTTGGCCTTGCGGTACAGGCGCGAACGCTGACCGCGGTAGCCGGAGGCCGCCTCGAGGATCGCCCGGCGCTTCTTGTGGGCGTTTACTGCCCGCTTGACGCGTGCCACTTTGTACTCCTTGTAGCGGGGCCGTGGATGTCGTCACACGACCCGAAATTCGATGGGGTCCCGGTGCTGACGTCCCTCCCCCAGCTAACGCTGGGAGGTGCCCCCAGCTAAAAAGCCAGGAGCGGAGGACGATCAGATGCCGAGAAGCTTCTTGATCTTCGCGGCGTCGCCGGGGGCCATCTCCGCGTTGCCGGTGAGGCGACGGGTGACGCGCGACGACTTGTGCTCGAGCAGGTGGCGCTTGCCGGCGCGCTCACGGAGCACCTTGCCGGAGCCGGTGACCTTGAAGCGCTTCTTGGTACCGCTGTGCGTCTTGTTCTTCGGCATGGCGCCGTTATCTCCTCGTCGGTGGCGCTCCCGCCGGTCCGGGGACCGGCTCGCGGGAGCGTCATGTTGTTGGGTGATCCGGAACGTGTGTTCCGGGATCAGGCCTCGGCGGAGCCGTCGGCCTCGACCTCGACCTCGGCGGAGCCGTCGACCTCGGCAGCCGGGGCGGCCTCGTCGGCGTCAGCCTCGACCTGAGCTGCCTCGGCGGTACCGCCCAGACGCTCGGCCTTGCGGGCGGCCTGCGCCTCGCGGGCTTCGGCCATCGCCTCGGTCTTCTTCTTGTGCGGACCGAGAACCATGATCATGTTTCGGCCGTCCTGCTTCGGGTTCGACTCGATGAAGCCGAGCTCCTCGACGTCCGAAGCGAGACGCTGCAGCAGTCGGTAGCCGAGCTCCGGCCGGGACTGCTCGCGACCACGGAACATGATCGTGATCTTGACCTTGTCGCCCTGCTTGAGGAACCGAACGACGTGACCCTTCTTGGTGTCATAGTCGTGCGGGTCGATCTTCGGCCGGAGCTTCATCTCCTTGATGACCGTGTGCGCCTGGTTCTTGCGCGCCTCACGGGCCTTCATGGCCGACTCGTACTTGAACTTGCCGTAGTCCATGAGCTTGCAGACCGGCGGACGAGCCGAGGCCGCGACCTCGACCAGGTCCAGGTCGTACTCCTGCGCGAGCTCAAGCGCCTTCGCAAGCGGAACAATGCCCACCTGTTCGCCGCTGGGACCGACGAGTCGCACCTCAGGGACGCGAATCCGATCGTTGATGCGGGGCTCGGTGCTGATGGATCCTCCTCGGTAGCACCACACGGCTGCCTGGCAGGCAACCGCTGACGTCTTTTGTCGTCAGACCTCAACCGCGGCGGAGAATGAAAAATGCCCCGCCGGGCACAGGCAGGGGCTCCAAAACAACCGGAGCACCGCCGCGTGCGAACCGCGGGGCGCAAATCGGCGGCTTCCCATCGTCCGTACGGAACGATGGACACCGCCTGACCGGAAGACCCGCCTCCCCGGAGGGTGGTCGGGTGGGAGATCGGAGCCTCCACTTGTGGGCCGGGCACAGGAGTGTCCGGCCGGTCGATGTACATAGTACCCCACGCATTGCAAGGCCGCCGCACGACCTATCGTGGAGCGCATGACTGACGCGACGCCCTCCGATTCCACCACTCCCGACTACGACGAGATGACCCGCGACATCGCGGACGTCCCGGCCGTCGAGGTCATCACCACGGTGGCCGTCCACCTGCTGAGCGCCGCGGCGGTCAACCTGGGCCTGGACAAGCCGGACTCCGAGCACAAGGACCTCGACGAGGCCCGCAAGCTGATCACCGCCCTGGCCGGCCTGGTCACCGCCAGCGCCACCGAGATCAGCTCCTTCCACGCCGCCCCGCTGCGCGACGGCCTGAAGTCCCTCCAGCTCGCCTTCCGCGAGGCCTCGATCGTCCAGGACGAGCCGGGCCAGGGCCCGGGCGAGAAGTTCACGGGCCCGGTCTACGCCTGATCCCGTCCCACCGGATTCCGCTTCACCGCCGAAGGGCCGCCCGCGAACTTCCGCGGGCGGCCCTTCGGCATGCTTACGGGGTCCTCAGCGCGTGAAGAGCGCGTCGCCCGGCGGGACCGGGCCGTCGGGCGGGAGCAGGGCCAGGTCCAGGCCGCGTACGAGCCGGCCGCGCAGGGTCTCGTCGGCGGCCAGGGCCTCGGCCACCCGGCGGGCCGCCGGGGCGGGCTCGGCGTCGGCGGAGACCACGATGGCCAGGGTGCCGTCCCCCCCGGCGCCGCCCCGGCCCAGGTGGGCGCGGAGCACGGCGGGCTCGGCGGCCACGGCGGCCCGTACGGCCTCGCGCACGGCGGGGTCCGCCAGCGGGTCGGCGTCGGTGCGGCCCTCGGCCAGCGCGAGCAGCGCGGGGCCGGTCAGCTGGTACGGGACGGGGCCCGCCAGGTCGATGACGACGGTGTCGGCCTTCTCGTGCGCGGCGGCGGCGAGCGCCTGGTGCAGCGGGACCGCCACCGGGCGGGCCGCCGGGTCCCACAGGGCCAGCGAGGCGATCGAGGTGAAGGCGGGCAGCGCCCGCCGGTTCCCCGCCGTCAGCGTCGGCACGGCCATGTCGCTGGTCTTCTCGCGCTTGAGGCCGGTCTCCGGGTCCGTCTCGACCTCGCCGAGCATCGCCACGACGGGCACCAGCAGCCGGGCGTCCTTCAGCGCCGCCAGCAGCTGCGGTTCGGCCGCCCGGTCGGCCGCCCAGGCGGCCAGGGCGGCGCTCAGCCGGGGGTCGGCGGTGCCGTCGTCGTCGGAGAAACCGGGGTCTGGAATGTTCTTGGTCGCCACAATCAACCGACCCTATCCCGACGTGTCCCGCCGTGCGGCGCGCGGGCGCCGGGCCAGTACGGCGGCCAGCACCAGCAGCACCGCTCCCCCGGCCGCGGCCGCCGGGACCCCCGGCACCTTCCGGCGCCCGGCGGGGCGGGCCTGCTCGGGTCCGGGGCCGAAGTACCGCCGCCCGGCCGCCGCGGCGGCGGGAACGGGCGCCTCGGGACGCAGCGCCGCGCCCGCCTGGAGCGCGGCGACGGGGTCGACCGTGCCGTGGCCCCGGGCGTCGTCGCGGCCCCCGGCCGGGCGCTCGGCGGCGGTGTCCTCCAGCAGCTTCTTGACCTGGGCCGGGGACAGCCCCGGGTGGGCGGCCTTGACGAGGGCCACGGCGCCGGAGACGAAGGCCGCGGCGGCACTGGTGCCCCAGCCCTCGTAGTAGGAGCGGTCGGGGTCGGCGATGACCACGTCGACCCCGGGGGCGCTGACGGTGGCGTACCAGTGGCGGGTGGAGAAGGCCGCCTTGCGGCCCTGGCGGTCGACGGCCGCGACGGCGATGACGCCGGGGTAGGCGGCGGGGTAGGAGGTGTGGTCGCCGCGTTCGCCGCCGTTGCCCGCGGAGGCGACGACGACCACGCCCTTGCCGAGGGCGTACTGGACGGCCTCGTCCTCGGCGGCCTCGTGGTGCGCGGAGTCGCTGTCGTCGCCGAGCGAGAGGTTGATCACGTCGGCGCCGTGGTCGGCGGCCCAGCGGATGCCCTCGGCGAGGGCGCCGGACTTGCTGTCGCGGGCCTTGTTCCGGCCGGGGTCTCCCTCTTCGAGGATCACCCGGACCGGGAGGATCTTCGCGTGGGGCGCGATCCCGAGGACCCCCTGGGAGCGGTCGGGGCCGTGGCCCCGGCCCGCGATGATGCTGGCCATCGCGGTGCCGTGGCGGGCCCAGGCGCGGTCGCCGCGGCCGGCGCCCATGCCGACGAGGTCGGTGCCGTCGAGGACCTGGCCGGTGAGGTCGGGGTGGGTGGCGTCCACGCCGGTGTCGAGGACCGCGACGGTGACCCCGTCGCCCTGGGTGGTGCCCCAGGCCTCCTCGGCGCGCAGGGCGAGCAGGCCCCACTGCCGGTCGCGGATGGTGTCGGCGGCGGCGGGGTGGGCGGCGGTCACGGCGAGGAGGGCGGCGGCGAGGCCGGTCGCGGCCGCCGCGCGCAGGGGGGTCGGGTTCATCGGGCGGCCCCCTTCGACGGTGCCGCGCCCGGTGCCGCGTCCGGGGCGGCGAGGGCGGTGAGGGCCTGTCCGACCCGGTCGGCGGCGGCCTTGGCGTCGTGGCCGAGCCCGGCTTCGGCGACGGTCCCGGTGGCGCCCTCGCGGACCGCCTCCTCGGCGGGGACGGGGGTGTCGACGGTGCGGCCGTCGGCGAAGGCGGAGACGGCGTAGACGACGGCCGGGGCCCCGGCGGAGACCGTCGCCGTCCAGGCGGCGCGGCGCGCGTCGGCGTACTCGTAGGCCGGCGGGACGGTGAGGCGGCCCCGGAGGGCGGCCATGGCGCCGGCGTCGGCGGGGGTGAAGACGAGGCCGACGGTGACGAGGGAGCTGCGGGTGGCGTCGGTGTAGGTGGCGCGGAGCACGCGGGTGCAGCCGGTGCCGGAGAGGACGGTCCGCCAGGCGGCGGGCAGGGCGGCCGCGCAGTCGGCGTCGGGCGCGAGGGCGATCCGGGTCCAGCGGCGGTCGGCTCCGCCGGGGCCGGCGTCGGGGGCGTCCAGCACGGGCGGCAGCAGGCTGTCCACGGGGGCCGACCGCCACAGCGAGGCGGCCTGGCGGTAGGCGGCGTCGGGGGGCAGGGGGCGGTGCGCGGCGCGGTGGTCGCTCCAGGCGGTGGCGGCCGCGCCGGCGAGGAGGGCGCTGCCGAGGAGGGCGCAGGCGGTGGCCGTGACGACCCGCACGGGGTGGCGGCGGGGCCGCTGCGGCGGTGGCGGGGGGCCGGGGGCGTCCAGGACCTCGGTCCGTGGTGTCGTCGTGGTCATGCGGCGGCTCCGCCCCCCGGTTCCGTACGGCTGCCTGCCCGTACTCTACGGGGCCGTTGCCCTGGCCGGGCCTTCGGGAGCCGCTGCCCTGGCCGGGCCGGACCGGGCCGCCGGGAGCGCGGCCCGCTGCGCGGGGCGGTCCCCTACCCTCCCTTCCACCGTTCCCAGGGGCTCCGCCCCTGACCCCGGTCCTCAAACGCCGGACGGGCTGTCCATAGCCCCGCCGGCGTTTGAGGCGCGGGGTCCGGGGCGGAGCCACC
>NZ_JBNNPF010000105.1:0-10757 GCF_050275515.1 Streptomyces sp. NPDC004126
GCCGTTCGGGCCGTTCCGGCTCGCCGCCCCGCCCCGGATCCGGGCGGCCGGCACCCCGCGGGCGCCCGCGGCTACCCATGCGGGCCGTCCCCGGTCCGCGCCCCGGGCACCGAACCCCAGCGCGACACCGGCCAGCCGATCCAGTCGGCCCGCCCGATCACCTTCTCCACCGGCACCATCCCCCCGCCCGGCTCCCCCAGGTGGTCCCGGGAGTCCCGGGACTGGGAGCGGTGGTCGCCCATGACCCACAGGGTCCCCAGCGGAACGGCGATCCGGAAGGGCACCTTCGAGGCCGAGTCTCCGGCGTACAGGTAGGGCTCTTCCACCGGGACTCCGTTGACCTGGATCCGGCCGCCCTGGTCGCAGCACACCACGTCGTCCCCGCCGACGCCCACGACCCGCTTGACGAAGTCGGTGTCGGAGGGCTCCGCGAGCCCGAGCGCCGAGAGCGCGCCGTGCACGGCGTCACCCACCGGGTTGCCGCCCGCGGGCTCCCGCACGAAGGAACCGGCGCCGTCGAAGACCACCACGTCCCCCCGCCGGGGCTCCGCGCCGAAACGGTACGCCAGCTTGTTGACCAGGACCCGGTCCCCCACCTGCAGGGTCGGCTCCATGGAGCGGCTCGGGATCTGGAAGGGCTGGACCACGAAGTTGGCCAGCAGCAGCAGGAAGACGGCGCAGAGGAGCCCGATCAGGCCGGCCCGCCGCCAGGACCCGGAAAAAGCAGAACGCGGCCGCCCCTCCCCCTGTTCGGGGGAGGAGTGGCCGCGCTGTGTGAGCTCTGCTTCGGTGTCCATCGGGTGCGAGCCTATCCGCCCGTCCCGGGGACCCGGAGAGGAGATCAGCGGTCGCGCTTCTCCTTGATCTTCGCGGCCTTGCCGCGGAGCTCACGGAGGAAGTACAGCTTGGCGCGACGCACGTCACCGCGGGTGACGAGCTCGATCTTCTCGAAGATCGGGGAGTGGACCGGGAAGGTGCGCTCCACGCCGACGCTGAAGGAGACCTTGCGAACGGTGAAGGTCTCGGAGACGCCAGAGCCCTGGCGACGGATGACAACGCCCTTGAACTGCTGGATACGGGAGCGGTTGCCCTCGATCACGCGGACGTGCACGTTGATCGTGTCACCCGGGCGGAAGGCCGGGACGTCCGAGCGCAGGGAGGCGGCGTTGACGCCATCGAGCAGGTGAGACATGTTGTTCGTCTGCTTTCTTCGCACGACGCCACAGGTCGCCGGTGCGGGTTTCCGTAGAGAATTCGGGAGCCGTGCCACTCCCCGTACGGCGATCCCCCTGTGGCAGGAGCGTACGGAAGCACACAGCAGCCGCCTATTCTTCCACGGCCTGCGGCCTGCGCCAAAATCGGCCGTCCCCGGACGGCTTCCAGCCCAGGATGCTGAGGATCTCGCGGTCCTTCTTGTCGAAGGCGGAGGCCTCGCAGCGCTCGATCAGGTCCGGGCGGTTCTGCGCGGTGCGGCGGAAGGCCTCGTCGCGGCGCCAGCGGGCGATCTTCCCGTGGTGGCCGCTGAGCAGCACCTCGGGGATGCCCCGGCCGCGCCACTGCGGGGGCTTGGTGTAGACGGGGCCTTCCAGCAGGTTGGCCATCTCGCCGGGGGCGAAGGAGTCGTCGCGGTGCGATTCGGCGTTGCCGAGCACGCCGGGCAGCAGCCGGGCCACGGCCTCGGTGACGACCAGCACGGCCGCCTCCCCGCCCGCGAGGACGTAGTCGCCGATGGAGACCTCGTAGACCGGCATCCGCGTCGCGTACTCGTCCATGACGCGGCGGTCGATGCCCTCGTAGCGGGCCGGTGTGAAGATCAGCCAGGGGCGTTCGGAGAGCTCGACGGCCAGTTCCTGGGTGAAGGGCCGGCCGCTGGGCGTGGGCACGACCATGACCGGGCCGTGCGCGCCGGACTCGTAGCCGTCGGCCAGCGCCGAGTCCAGGGCCTCGCCCCAGGGGTCGGTCTTCATGACCATGCCGGGTCCGCCGCCGTACGGGGTGTCGTCGACGGTGTTGTGCCGGTCGTACGTCCAGTTCCGCAGGTCGTGGACGTGTACGTCGAGCTGGCCGCGCGCCCGCGCCTTGCCGACGAGGGAGACGTTCAGCGGTTCCAGGTACTCGGGGAAGATCGTGACGACGTCGAGCCGCATCAGGCGTCGTCCCCGGACTTCCCGGCCGGCCCGGAGGCCTCTGCGGCCTCGTCAGCGGCCTCGGCCGCGGCTTCGGCGTCACGGGCGGAGGCGATCTCGGCGCGGTCGTCGATCAGCCCGGGCGGCGGGGTGATGACGCAGCGCTGCTCCTCCAGGTCGATCTCGGCGACGATCTCCTCGACGAAGGGGATCATGACCTCGGTGCCGTCCGGGCGCTCGACGATGAAGAGGTCCTGCGAGGGCAGGTGCGAGATCTCGGTGATCCGGCCGATCTCGGTGCCGTCCTCGAGTACGACGTCCAGGTCCATGAGCTGGTGGTCGTAGTACTCGTCCTCCTCCTCGGGAAGCTCCGCGGGGTCGACGTCCGCGATCAGGAGGGTGTTGCGCAGCGCCTCCGCGGCGGTGCGGTCCTTGACGCCCTCGAAGCGGAGCAGCAGCCGGCTGCTGTGCACCCGGCCCGTCTCGATGGTCAGCGGACCCGCCGACACCGGCTCGGTCCGCAGCACGGCGCCGGGCGAGAGCCGCAGCTCCGGCTCGTCGGTCCGCACCTCGACGGTGACCTCACCCTTGATCCCGTGGGCGCGGCCGATCCGCGCGACTACCAGCTCCACCACATTCTCCCCTTTTTGCGGCTAAACCGCCGCCGCTCTCGCGGAGGTGGTACCTCTTCGTCGTGGCTGCTCAATCAATGGTCGCTCTCACCACGAGAAGAAACGACTCGGGCCGGGGCGGGCAACCAGCGCCCTCCCCGGCCCGTGCCGGTGTTCAACTGCTCAGCGGACCTGGTCCACGTCGACGAGGTCGACGCGGATCCCCCGGCCACCGATGGCGCCCACGACGGTGCGCAGCGCACGAGCGGTGCGGCCGTTGCGGCCGATCACCTTGCCGAGGTCGTCGGGGTGGACCCGGACCTCCAGCACCTGCCCGCGGCGCAGGTTGCGCGAGGCGACCTGCACGTCGTCGGGGTTGTCCACAATGCCCTTTACGAGGTGCTCAAGAGCCTCCTCGAGCATGCTCAGGCCTCGGTCGACTCGGCGGCGGCCTCAGCCTCGTCCGCCTTCTTGTCGGCCTTCTTCTTCTGCGTGATGGCCTCGCCCTTGCCCTCGCCGATGCCCTCGAGGGCCTTGGCGAACTCGTCGAAGGAGCGACGCTTGTCTTCCTTCGTCGCCGGCTGCAGCAGCGGCGCCGGGGCCGGGAGGCCCTTGTGCGCCTGCCAGTCACCGGTCAGCTTGAGGATGGCGAGAACGGCCTCGGTGGGCTGGGCGCCCACAGACAGCCAGTACTGCGCGCGCTCGGCGTTGACCTCGATGCGCGAGGGGTTGTAGGTCGGCTGGTAGATGCCGATCTCCTCGATCGCGCGACCGTCCCGGCGGGTGCGAGCGTCGGCGACGACGATGCGGTAGTGCGGGGAGCGGATCTTACCGAGGCGCTTGAGCTTGATCTTGACTGCCACTGGAGTGGTGTCTCCTGAACTTGACGTGGTTGGGCACTTGAGATGCCACGTGGGGTTGCGGTACTCGGGTGCCCGATGGACGCGTCAGCCGGAGGAGAGAGGGGTCCTATGCGGCTGTCGAGTACAGCTGCCCATTGTGCCACACGCCTGCGGCGCTTCCGAGCGGCGGGGGATCACCCCGGCCGCCCGGCGGCGGACGCGCACCACACGCTCAGGACGCGGCCGCGGTGGCGACCTCGGGGATCCGGAAGGGCTTCATGCAGCCGCCGCAGACGATCGGCGCCTGCGCCAGCACGGAGGGGACCACCCGGACGTTGCGCCCGCAGTCGCAGACCGCCTTGACCCGTACGCCGCCGCCCGAGGAGCCGTGCCGGGCGGCCGGGCCCCGGAAGCTGCGCTTGGTGTCGGCGGCGGTGGCCGCCGTATGCGCCTTGAGGGCGCGCTGGAGCCGCTCGATGGTGGGGCGGTAGCGCTTCTTGGCCTCGGGATTGAGGGTGACCAGGGAGAACCCGCTGCTGGCGTGCGGCTCCTCGGAGTGGTCCAGCCCCATCTCCTCGGCGATCGCGAGGAATCTGCGGTTGTGGTAGCGGCCGGCGCGCGAGGTGTCACGCACTCCGCGGGCGGCGGCGATGCCGTGGACTGCCTCGTGCAGCAGTCGCTCGAAGGAGAGCTCGGCGCCGCAGGCGGACGAGGACTCTCCGATCAGGGACTCGGGCGCGGCAAGGTCAGGCAGCTCGGGGTGGTACCGCTGAATGTCGGCCCACGCCTGCGCCAGCTCTGCGGCGAGAACAGGTGGTGTCGTGCTCACGTCGTGACAACGAGCCGGGGTGCCCCGGTGTTCCGATTCCGGGCCATTCCAAATTTTTTGCACGTACCAGTCAGTTCACTCTGATGCGTCCTGACGAGGACGGGTGCGCATATCCCAGGAGGAGTCGGTACGTAAGGAGGGCTATCGACACCGGGGCCATCGACACCGACGCCCCCGGCACGCGGCCGGAGCCGCACGCCAGGGGCGCCGGGGGAGATCAGTAGGAGCGCGCGACGATCGCGAGCGTACCGGGGGCGTCGTCGGCCACCGGGACCGACCCGTCCTCGGCCACCAGGCAGCGCACCGACACGGCCTGCTCGCCCAGCTTGGCCTCGCCCTCGGGACCGAGGTCGGCCCACGGGATGCGCGCCCAGCCGCCCGCGATGGCGGCCTCGGCGGCCTCCTCGATGGTGGCGACGTCGCTCGTACGGGACTCGCGGCGCTCGCGGGACTCGCGCAGCAGCTGCGCCTGGTCCTCGTCGAGGACCTTGGGCAGCAGGTCGGCGAGGGCGTCGATCTGCACCGGGGTCTTCCCGCCCGGGATCCGGCGGGCCAGCATCGCGGTGCCGGCCTCCAGGTCGCGGGGGCCGATCTCGATGCGCACCGGTACGCCCTTGAGCTCCCAGTCCACGGCGCGGCGGCCGAAGGGGGTGTCGACGCGGTCGTCGACGTGGACGCGGATGCCGGCGGCCTTGAGCCGGTCGCCCAGCTCGCGGACCTTCGCCACGGCCTCGTCGCCCTTGATCGCCATGACGACGACCTGGACGTTGGCCAGGCGCGGCGGCACCCGCAGGCCGTTGTCGTCGCCGTGGGACATGATCAGACCGCCGACCATGCGGGTCGAGACGCCCCACGAGGTCTGCCAGACCAGCTCCTGCTGGCCCTCCTTCGACAGGTACTGGGTGTTGAAGGCCTTGGCGAAGTTGGTGCCGAGCTCGTGGCTCGTGCCCATCTGCAGGGCCTTGCCGTCGCCCATCATGCCCTCGAGGGTGAGGGTGTTGATGGCGCCGGCGAAGCGCTCCTTGGCGGTCTTGCGGCCGAGCACGACGTCGATGCCGAGCACGTTCGTCATGAAGTCGCCGTAGACGTCGCGGTGGATGCGGGCCGCGTAGTCGCGGGCGTCCTCGTACGTGGCGTGGGCGGTGTGGCCCTCCTGCCAGAGGAACTCGCTCGTACGGAGGAACACGCGGGGGCGCATCTCCCAGCGGACCACGTTGGCCCACTGGTTGATCAGCAGCGGCAGGTCCCGGTAGCTCTGGACCCACTTGGAGAAGTAGTCGTTGATGATCGTCTCGGACGTGGGCCGGACGACGACCGGCTCCTCCAGCTCCTTGCCGCCGCCGTGGGTGACGACCGCGAGCTCGGGGGCGAAGCCCTCGACGTGCTCGGCTTCCCTCGTCAGGTACGACTGCGGGATGAACAGCGGGAAGTACGCGTTCTGGGCGCCGGCGTCCTTGATTCGGGCGTCCATCTCCTGCTGCATCCGCTCCCACAGGCCGTAGCCGTACGGGCGGATGACCATGGTGCCGCGGACCGGACCGTTGTCGGCCAGCTCGGCCTTGTTGATCAGATCCTGGTACCAGCGGGGGAAATCCTCCGCCTGCGGGGTGAGAACGGGTGCCTTTGCCATGGCGCGAATGGTACGGCGCCGGGCGGGCCGAGCGTGAATCGGGTGGCGCGCTCCTCTGGACGCGGGGGCGAATGGGGAGTTCCCTGGCAACGGGGGCAAGGGGGCGAGACGGAATCAGGAGCGCTCTTTCGATGACACCGACGCCGACGGCCACGCTCGTCGCCCGGGACTGGGCGGAGATCCAGGAACGGATGCTGGTACCGCTGTACGAAGCGGTCTACGACCGGCTGGAGATCGGGCCGGGTGACCGGCTGCTGGGCCTCGACTGCGGGGCCGGGCTGGCCCTGCTGCTGGCCGGCGGGCGGGGTGCCGCCGCCACCGGCGTGGAGGCGGATCCGGCCCGCCGGGCGCTGGCCCGGGAACGGCTGCTGGAGGTGGTGGCGGCTCCCCCGGTGCCCGCCGCGCGCCCCTACGACGTGCTGCTCGCCTTCGCACCCTCCCCGGACGCCCTGGCCGCGGCCCTGCCGGCGGTCCGGCGGGGCGGCGCGGTGGTGCTGGCCGGCTGGGGTCCGCCGGAGCGCTGCACGGTGCCGGCGGTGCTGGGCGGCGGCCCGGCGGCCCTGGACCTGGACGCGCTGGCGGCGCGGGCGGGGCTGGTGCCCGACGGGTCGGGGCGGGTGTTCTGCCCGTTCGGGTACGCGGACGTGGACAGCGCCGTGCGGGGCCTGCTGTCGACGGGGCTGTACTCCGCCGCGGCGGATCCCGCCCAGGCGGAGAAGGAGCTGTCGGAGGCGCTTCACCCGTACGAGCGGACCGACGGCGCCGTCTGGCTGCCGAACATCTTCCGGTACGTCGTCGCCCGGGTGGCGTAACCGGGCGGCTTATTTGGCGAGCCGGGGGATGCCGGCCGCCGCGTACGCCGCCTGCTCGTCCAGGGTCTCGGCCTCCAGCAGGGCCTCGGCGAGGGCGTCGAGCTTCGGCCGGTGCTCGCGCAGCAGGCGGCAGGCCTCCTCGTAGCACTCGTCGACGATCCGCCGCATCTCGTGGTCGACGGCGTCGAGGGTGGTGGGGGCGGCGGCCAGCCCGTACGGGCCCTGCCCGTCGGAGGGGACGGCGGTGAGCTTGCCGACGCGCTCGCTCATGCCCCAGCGGGCGACCATGCCGCGGACGATGTTGGTGACCTGTTCGAGGTCGTTCTCGGCGCCGGTGGTGATCACGTCGTAGACGGTCTGCTCGGCCGCCATGCCGCCGAGCGCGCCGATGATGCGGCCCCGGAGGTACTCCTCCGTGTACGCGTAGCGGTCCGCGTCGGGGGTGGAGAGGGTGACGCCGAGCGCCCGGCCGCGGGGCACGATGGTGATCTTGCGTACGGGGTCGGCGCCCGGCTGGAGCATGCCCAGCAGGGCGTGGCCGCTCTCGTGGTAGGCGGTGCGGCGGCGCTCCTCCAGCGGCATCACCAGGGGGCGTTCCGCGCCGAGCTGGACCTTCTCCAGGGCGTCGGAGAGGTCCGCCTGGGTGACCTGGCGCTGCTGGCGCTTGACGGCGAGCAGCGCGGCCTCGTTGGCCAGGTTGGCGAGTTCGGCCCCGGTCATGCCGGGGGTGGTCCGGGCGACCTGGGCGAGGTCGACGCCGGCGGCGAGCGGGATGTCGCGGGTGTGGATGCGCAGGATGGCCTCGCGGCCGTCTCGGTCGGGCGGGGAGACCATGACGGTGCGGTCGAAGCGGCCGGGGCGGGTCAGGGCGGGGTCGAGGACGTCCGCCCGGTTGGTGGCGGCGAGGACGACGACGCCCTCTGAGCCGGAGAAGCCGTCCATCTCGGTGAGGATCTGGTTGAGGGTCTGCTCGCGCTCGTCGTGGCCGCCCAGGCCTCCGCCGCCGCCGCGCACCCGGCCGATGGTGTCGATCTCGTCGATGAACACGATCGCGGGGGCCACCTTGCGCGCCTCGGCGAAGAGCTCCCTGACCCGGGAGGCCCCGACGCCGACGATCATCTCGATGAACTCCGAGGCGGACGCGGAGAAGAACGGCACCCCCGCCTCGCCCGCGACGGCCCGTGCGAGCAGGGTCTTGCCGGTGCCGGGAGGACCGGCCAGCAGGACGCCGCCGGGCATCCGGGCGCCCATGTCGCGGTACCGCTGGGGGTTCTTGAGGAAGTCGACGACGTCGTTCAGCTCGCCCTCCACCTCGTCGATGCCCGCGACGTCGTCGAAGGTGGTGCGCGGGGCGCCCGCCTCCAGTTCCACGGGTCTGGGCGGTGCCTTGCGGCCGAGGCCGCCCATCCCGCCCATGGCCGAGCCCATCCGGCGGGCGATCAGCAGCCACAGGCCGACGAGGAGCAGCATCGGGGCGAGGGAGATCAGCAGGTTGGCCAGGAAGCTGCGCTGCTCGACCACCGGGGAGGCGGTGACGGTGACGCCCTTGGCGGTGAGGCCGGCCCACAGCTGGTCGTCGGCGAAGGCGGGGCGCTGGGTGACGAACTTGGTGTAGTCGCCCTTGCCGCCGGGGACGGGCTGCTTCGCCTTGAGCTCGCCCTGGATGGCGTCGCCCTTGGAGTAGATCTTGGAGACGTTCCCGTCGGAGACCTGCTTGCTGAACTCCGTGTAGGAGATCGTCGGCTCGTCGCCCTCGTTGAAGAAGGACAGCACGAGGTTGGTCAGCAGGAAGACGATCAGGGCGGCGAGGACCAGCCCGCGCCAGCCCCCGCCGGGGAGCTTGCGCTTGGCGGGCGGGGCGGGCGGGGCGCCCTCCGAGCGCCAGGGGGTGTCGGCCCGGTCGCGCGGCGGTACGGGGGTGGGGCTGGGCACGTGGGCGCCTCCTTATGCCGTCATGCCGTCCTCCCGGCCGACCATAAGCGACAAATCGACCCGCTGCTCCCGCAGATGCGGAAGGGCCCCGGGCGCGCGACGCGCCCGGGGCCCTTCCGCGGTGGCTGTCCCACCTGCTACTTCATGAACTTCTTGAACTCGTCCGGAAGGTCGAAGTCCTGACCCGGCTGGCCGCCGCCGGCCGGGAGCCCGAACGGGCTGCCGCCCGCGGCCGGAGCGCCGGGCTGCGGGCCCTGCTCGCGGCGGGCCGCTGCCGCGGCCTCCTCTTCCTTGCGCTTCATCGGGTTGCCGCTCTTGCGCTTGCCCTTGGCCTGCTTGACCTGCTTCTTCTGCCGGCCGGGGCCGCCGCCCATGCCCGGGATGCCGGGCATGCCGGGCATCCCGCCGCCCTGGGCCATGCGGGACATCATCTTGCGGGCGTCGAAGAACCGCTCCACGAGCGACTTCACGGCGCTGACCTCGACACCGGAACCCTTGGCGATGCGCGCGCGGCGCGAGCCGTTGATGATGTGCGGGTCCTGGCGCTCGGCCGGGGTCATCGACTTGATGATCGCGGCGGTGCGGTCCACGTCGCGCTCGTCGATGTTGTTGATCTGGTCCTTGATCTGGCCCATGCCCGGCAGCATGCCGAGGAGCTTGGAGATGGAGCCCATCTTGCGGACCTGCTCCATCTGGGCCAGGAAGTCGTCGAGCGTGAACTCCTTGGGGCCCTTGGCGAGCTTGGCCGCCATCTTCTCGGCCTCGGCCTGCGAGAAGGTCTTCTCGGCCTGCTCGATGAGGGTGAGCATGTCACCCATGTCGAGGATCCGGCCCGCCATGCGGTCCGGGTGGAAGGCGTCGAAGTCGTCGAGCTTCTCGCCGTTCGAGGCGAACATGATCTGCTTGCCGGTGACGTGCGCGATGGAGAGCGCGGCACCACCGCGGGCGTCGCCGTCGAGCTTGGACAGCACCACGCCGTCGAAGCCGACGCCGTCGCGGAAGGCCTCGGCGGTGTTGACCGCGTCCTGGCCGATCATGGCGTCGACGACGAAGAGGATCTCGTCGGGGCTGACGGCGTCGCGGATGTCCGCGGCCTGCTGCATCAGCTCCTGGTCGATGCCGAGGCGGCCGGCGGTGTCGACGATGACGATGTCGTGCTGCTTGGCACGGGCGTACTCGACGGAGTCCTTGGCCACCTGGACCGGGTCGCCGACGCCGTTGCCGGGCTGGGGCGCGTAGACCGCGACGCCGGCGCGCTCGGCGACGACGCTGAGCTGGTTGACGGCGTTGGGGCGCTGGAGGTCACAGGCGACCAGGAGCGGGGTGTGGCCCTGCCCCTTCAGCCAGAAGCCGAGCTTTCCGGCGAGGGTGGTCTTACCGGCACCCTGGAGACCGGCCAGCATGATCACGGTGGGCGCGGTCTTGGCGAAGCGCAGCCGGCGGGTCTCGCCGCCGAGGATGGAGACCAGCTCGTCGTTGACGATCTTCAGGACCTGCTGGCCGGGGTTCAGCGCCTTGCTGACCTCCTCGCCGCGGGCCCGCTCCTTGACGTTCGCGATGAAGGAGCGGACGACGGGGAGGGCGACGTCGGCCTCGAGGAGGGCGATACGGATTTCCCGCGCCGCAGCGTCGATGTCCTGCTCGGAGAGGCGGCCTTTGCCCCGGAGGGACTTGAAGGTCGCGCTGAGGCGGTCGGAAAGCGTATCGAACACGGTGGTCGCGATTCCTCGGGTCGGGGGCGGTGTGGTCGTCCCCCAGGGTATCGGTCCCCGCCGCCGGCCCGGCCCTGCGGGCGGCATTCCCCCCTCCCGGGGGCCCCTCCCCGCCGGGGGCTGCGCCGGTGCCGCTGCGCGGCGCTGGGTCCCCTACCCTCCCCCAGACTCCGTCCGGGGGGACCCCCACTTCCACCGTTCCCAGGGGCTCCGCCTTCTTCTGGCCCTCGGCGGGCTTGGACACAGTGGCCACCTCGCCGATC
>NZ_JBNNPF010000106.1:0-9875 GCF_050275515.1 Streptomyces sp. NPDC004126
CAACACCTCATCGCCACCTGGACCGGAACCTGCCCCACCTGCCGACAAACCATCCCATGGCAGACCTACGACACCACCTAACAAAGCACTACTAGTTAGTGTGACCCTCTCGTCTACCCTGCTTGTCTGGTGATCAGCTTGAAGGGGGTAGGGCATGCGAGCTCTGGAGGATGTACGGAATCAGGTGAGGTCTGTGACCTCGCGCCGGTACGTGGAAGAAGCGGTGGCTGCGTACGGTGCAGGGGCTTACCGTGCGGCGCTGATCTCCATCTGGATCGCGGTGGCCGCGGACATCATCGACAAGATCCGGGTTCTGGCAGACCAGGGTGAGGGGAACGCGGTACGACTCCGGGACGCTCTTGACAAGGCAAGCGCCGACAACCAGGTGGGCGCCTTGCAGAAGTTCGAGAAGGAGCTCGTCGACAATGCCCACAAGAGCCTGGAACTGATCGGAGCCCGCGAGGCGGTTGAGCTGGACCGCCTCTACTTGGACCGCCACCTCTGCGCCCACCCGGCCTTCATCCCGGGCGGAGAGGAACTCTTCGCGCCTTCGCCGGAACTCGTCCGCGCCCATCTGGCCACCGCGGTCGACGCTCTGCTGTCTCATCCGCCGGTCACGGGCCGCAAAGCGCTTGAGCGGTTCGGCCTGGAGATCGACTCGGAGTCGTTCCCTGAGGACGACGAACGCCTCAACGACCACCTGCGGGCCAGCTACATGGACCACGGGACGAAGGCGCTGCAGGAAAACCTGGTCAAGGTCGTGTGCAAGGAGACCCTGAAGGCCGATCAGCCGCTGAAACGGCGCTGGCGGCACACCAGGACCGCCCGGCAGCTACAGAAGATCGCGCCCACCATGTTCGACGAGCAGCTGCGCTCCGTCCTCGGGTCGGCGCAGAACCAGCTCACTGATGAGGGCCTCATGGCTCTGGCCACCGGGCTTTGCTACGTGCCAGGCACGTGGGACGCGCTGCACTCCGGAACGCGGGGCCGGCTGGAAGAACTGCTGCGCGTGGTGAAGGCTGTGGAACTGGTCGAGAAGCACCTGCTCTTCCACGGACCGCTTCCCTTCGCTCCGGTCGACACGATGCTGCTGGCGCGGCTCGAGGACATTGTCCAGCCGGGCGCGCTCCGAGGGGCAGCCAACCTTCTGGGCGAGAACTTCGGGAAGAAGCCCGATCCGCGGCTCATTCCTTCCCTCACCGATTTGGCTGCAGATGCGCACTCGTACGAGGGGGGAGCTGCCGTCCTCCAGGTGCTCAACGGCCTGGTACACGCGATGACCGACCAGCAGATGGCGACCCTGCTGCTCGTGTGTGAGGCGAATGGCCAGATTCGGGGATCGGTGTTGGGAAACCGCCAGGTCAACGCGATGCGATGGAACAGTCCGCAGGGCGAGAAGTCCAAGGCGGCGTGGGCCATATGGGATGCCCGTGGCGAGACGGTCCGGGAAGGCACCACCGCGTAGAACAGCCGAAGTGGCCCGCCTGGCCAGCGGGCCACCAGTGGTGCAGCGAGGGCGTCGTGCGTCTCTTGCCCTCGTCAGCCTCGATCGCAGTCCGGCGGCACAGGCCAGATGACGACGAGCCAGCCGTCGATGACCTTCTTCACGCCTTCCGGCTCCCCGTCCGGTACGTCGCCGGGGCGCGGACGCCGTGGGGCAGGGCCTGGCGGAGGTGGGGTGTGGGCTGTGGCCCGTGCGTGGCCCCGTTCGACGAGGCGCTCGCGCACGCCGCGGCGCGCGCGGCGGGTGAGCCGGCTGCAGCTGGATCTCGTGCAGTCCATCAATTCGAGTGAGGCTCTCCATCACTCGACGGTCTACGGCGGGCAGTCGTACAGCGAGGACGAGCTCATCCGGGCGAAGAACGTCGCGGAGGCCGTCGGAGCTCCGCCGACGATGACGCCGGCGCAGATGGCCTCGGCGATCCGAATCGTCACCGGCAGCAAGCTCCTGACCACGGCGACAGCGACGATCCCGGCTCAGCCGACAGCCGAGCCGGAGAAGGACCTCACGACACAGAAGACGGGCGTACGCCGGGTGATCAAACGCCTCGTCGCGCAGCTCAACCGGATCACGGAGACGCCGCACGCGCTCATCCATCACCAGCTCAACCAGCAGTTCGGCGGGACGATCGCGACAGCGACCGTGGACTCGTTGAACAAGCGCGTGGACGTTCTCGAACGTCAGCTGCGGAGCTCGCGTGGACGTTAGCGAGAGCGTGGACGGCGTCTTCGGCTGATGGACGTCGTTACGCCTTCAGAGGCCAGCCTCGCAGGGGCTGGCCTCTGTCGTGTGTCAGCTTTTCGCCAGGTAGCGGTTGTGGGCCGGTTGTTTCTGGCCGCGTCGGCGTGGGCTGGTTGGTCGGGGCGTACCATCCGCTGGTTCTTTCAATGCGGGGGGAAGGCCGAGCGATGGGGACGTTGGATACCGAGCTGGAGGCCTGGGTTGAGACGGCTGAACACTTCTTCTCTGCGCCGGATTCCGAACGGATCTACTTCCGGTGTGCGAGTGCTGCTCTGGGTGAGGAGAAGGCTGCTCGGCTTCTGGATCGGCGCGAGGGGGTCACTCACTCTGCAGCGCTGGAACGCATGTGCGCGGAGCCGTATCGCGGAGAGGTGATTGGGCGGTGTGCTGATCGGCTCCGCACTCGGGGCCGTTTTGAGAGGGCTTGTGCCCAGTTAGATCAGGCCGCGCGTGTTCACGAGCGCTTGGTGGACGGGGCGCAGTGGCGTTGGCGGCCGGTGTGTATGGTGCTGGCGGTTGGCGTTTTCACCTTGGTCGTGTGGGGTGGTCCGCTGATTGCGCTGGTCGTGCTTGTGCTGGCGGCGGGTGTGCTGGCCTGGTTGCACTCTCGAGGTAGCACGGTGTGGGTGAACCTGTGGCAGTGCTTGCGGGCGGGAGCTTCGAAGTACCGCTGGCTGAGGCACCGTGTCCGTGCAGGGTTTCGCGCGGTGGAATGGGCCGGGACTCTGCAGAGGGAGGGGACTGGGCCCTCGGCTGTGGTGCTGGTCCGGGAGATGCTGGGAGAGGATCTTGATTCCCTCCTCATCCGCGGCGAGGACGAAGACGGTCTGCGTACGCCGCGAGCTGCCCACTATCTGGTGGAGAACGCTGCACTTCTGCAGCTGAAGCGCAAGGTGCAGCAGATCGACGGCGGGACCATCGCCGTCTGTGGTCCGCGGGGTTCGGGGAAGACTACGCTCCTGGAGGCAGCCGTCAGGCAGGCGGATTTCGGCGTGCTTGCTCAGGCGCCAGCGTCGTACGCCCCGCAGGACTTCCTGGTGTCGCTGTCGGTGCGCCTGTGCCAGACCTATATCCGCACGCGCGGCAAGCCGGTGCCCCAGTTCACGCGGCTGTCGCCCCTTGCCCGGCTTGGCCGGCGGGTCAGGGCCGGTGTGAAGCGTGTGGGGCGGTGGGCTCTGTTCGCGGTGCCGGCTGCTGCGTTGGTGGTGGTGGCTTCGGCAGCGTCGGTGCGTTCGGTGTATGCCGACAACTTTGCCGCCGGGGCTCATCTTGTGGACGTTGTCTTCAGCCGTGTGCGCGGCGGTGGGGTGGAGTTGTGGCAGGGGCACTCGGTGGCGGGCAGTGTGCTGGTTGCGGTGGCGGGGATCTTGTGGTGGCGGGGACGGCGGAGGGCTGGGGTCGTCCGCGTTCTGCTCCAGGTTCCGGTGGTGTTCGTCGGCGTGATGGGAGTTCTGCTGTTCGCCCTGCTCGTCCGTGACCTGGTCACCGACCAACAGATCCTGTTCGTGCTCCGGCATTTCGAGATCCGCACCGCAGTCATCCTGGGAGTCCTGTTCCTGGTCTGGGAGGGCTGTCGTGCAGCCTCGAAGTCGGACGGCAGCGTCTGGATCAGCTACCGGGAGATCTCGGCCAGGGCTGTCTTCCGCCCTGTCACGTATCTCGTCGGCGGCTTGCTCCTCGTTCTTGTCCTGCGCAACGACCAGATCCGGGCGCTGATCTCCGACTCTGAGAACCCGCTGCGGCTCGTCGGCTTCGTGGTCGCGGTACTGCTGATGAAGGTCGCGCTGTGGAAGCCGCGCCCTGCCGAGTCCCCACTCGTCGAGCGCTGTCAGGACTACCTCTACCGGCTTCAGACCGTCCAGTCGTCGTCGAACGCGGTGAACAGCTCGGTCGCCCAGGTCCTGACTCTGGGCACCGCCCACACTTCTTCGCTCTCGACGATGCCGGTCAGCTTTCCTGAGCTTGTCGATGATTTCCGGCGCCTGCTGGGGCTCATCGCCTCGGAGAAGACCAGGGTGGGGGAGGTCGTCGTGATCGCCATCGACGAAGTCGACCGGCTGGGGTCCGACACCAAGGCACTCGCGTTCCTCAGCGAGATCAAGGCCATCCTCGGCGTGCCGGACGTCTACTACCTGATCTCGGTGGCTGAGGACGTCGGGGCGGCATTCGTCCGGCGGGGGCTGCCGCACCGGGACGTCACCGACAGCTCCCTCGACGACATCCTTCATGTCCAGCCCAGCACCCTGAAGGAGTCCCAGGAGATCCTCTCCAGCCGCTCGGACACGCTGACGAGCCCTTACGCGGCAGCGCTGGCACACGCCCTTTCGGGCGGCGGCCTGCGCGATCTCCTGCGCTACGGCCTGCAGATCCTGGAGATGCAGGAGAAATCGCAGTCGCACGAGCTGACCGAGATCTCACGGCACCTCATCCTGGAAGAGCTGTCCGAGACACTGGCCGGCTTCCGGACTCTGCTGAGCAAGCACCAGTTCTCACGCAGCACAAGCACCATCCTCGGTTCGTTCGGCACACTAGTCCGAGATCTACAGCTTCCGTGCCCGTGCGCCGAGATCAGCCTGCGGCCCAGCCTCGAGCGGTTCGCCTTCTACGGCAGTGCCGACCACCCGGACACCACCGCCGACTCCGACCTGGTCGACACGACGCGCCAGCTCATCGAGGAAGCGTCCGCCTACGCCTACTTCTCCCTGACCCTGCTCGACATCTTCAGCACCAACGGCCTGGACCGACGCACCCGCCTTGCCGCGGCATTCGGCCGCGAAGGCGACCTTCAGCGTCTGGCCGACGCCCGGCAGGAACTGGGGATCTCTCCATACAGCGCACGCACGCTGCTCGACGGCATCCGCACGGCCTGGACACTGCCGCTGCAGCCGAGGATCAACGGGAACATCCCTCTGCAACGAGCCAGTGACTGCTCCATTCACACCGCCTAACGGCGTGGACGCGGGAAGCCTGCATGACCAGTTGGGCCTCCTCAGAGGCGAGCATCTGGTCCGGGGTGAGGGTTTCGCCGCCCTTAAGGCAACAACGGCTCGGCGCCGACGGCCAGCGTGACTTCCGAACTGCTGCCAGATCTGCGTCTTCGACGCGTACAAAGCCACCTCATCAGCCAACAGCACCCGCGAGTGCCAGCCGAACACCGCAGCCCGCACTCCCTTTTCCCTCCGTCCGGACCGCCCGGCATCAGTGCGCGAAGAGCCCGGTGAGGCGGCCGTCGACGACCGTCGCTCGAGTGGCCGCGGCATCGTCGACGAGATCGCACAGCCGGGTCGGCGTGAGTCCGGCCAGGGCCCGGAAGTCACGGCTGAGGTGGGCCTGGTCGTAGTAGCCGGACTCGGCGGCGAGCGCGGCCAGCGACCGGGCCGGGCCCGGGTTGCCGGGACCGAGGCCGCCGCCCGGGTGCCCGTACGAGCGGCCGGCCGCCAGGGTCAGCGCACGCTGGAAGCGCAGCACCCGGCCCACGGTCTGCGGCGGCAGGCCGATCTGCTCGCGGAACAGCGCCTGGAGACGGCGGCCGCCGCGGCCGGTCTGCTGCGCGAGCTGGCGCAGCGTCAGTCCGCCGTGCCGGGCGAGCAGCCTGTCCCACGCCTCGGTCACCACGGGGGACGGCGTCGGCCCCTCCGCCATCCGCCGGCCCAGCTCCGCGTCGAGCAGCGCCCAGCGGGCGTCCCAGTCCGGTGCCTCGGCCAGCCGCTCGGTGAGCCGCCGCGCCCAGTCGTCGCCGAGCACGTCCTCGGCGTGGACCCGTACACCCGCCAGTTCGGCCAGCGGGATCCCCAGGCACGTGTAGGCCCCGGGCGGCGTGAGGTCTACCTCGATCGCCTGCCCGGAGCCCCGGTAGCCGCCCAGCACGGGCGAGGTGTGCAGGCCCGCGACCACGCAGCGCGAGGTCCGCAGCGGGGGACCAGCCCGCGTCGCGAACGTGCACAAGGGCTCGCCCCAGCCCAGGACCAGGGTGACCGTGGCGGCGGGCAGCGTCAGCCTGGGCGGGCTTCCCGGCGGCGTCCGGTATCCGCAGTACTTCACCACCCGGCCCCGTAACCAGTCCGGTGCGGCACGCTCGGCTCTGTCCGCTGTCACTCGGTCCCCCCACCCTCTGCCGGCCGCCGGCCCGTCGAACGCGGTGCGCCTTCGTACAAGACGGGTGTCCGGCCCGCCCGGCAGTCTGGTGGCGAAGCGCGCGGTGGTGAAGGCGAGGACCGGACAGAACGGGCGGAGCAGGGGACAGCGGCTGGTTTCCGGCCGTCCCCCGGGCCCCGCGCAGGCCACGCCGCGCGCCTCGTACGCCGTGTACCTCGAAGCCGTACATGTACCTCGACCTGTACCTCGTACTCCGATCCGACAGGAGACCAGTCATGACGTCCAAGGCCTTACGCCGGGCGGCCGCAGCCGCCGCCGGAACCCTGATGCTGTCCGGCCTCGCGGCCGCTCCGGCGGTCGCGGCCCCGGCCGCCCCGCTGGCGTGTGCTCAGCTCACAGGGCAGAGCTATGGCACGGCCTACATCAAGAACACCTGTGGCTACGCCATCAGCGCCTCCGTGCAGATCGACTGGACGGGAGACCCCGGCTGCATCTGGATCAACCCGGGCCGGACCGGAACGATCCACTGGGACGGCGCGGACGGCCGCGCCAACTACGCTTACCAGTGCTGACGGGGGGCCGGTAAGCGACGGGTGTACGGCGGGGCCGCTGGCCTGCCCGTACACCCGGCTCCGGCACTCGGCCTCCGGCCTGACTCCATGATCCGGCTACGCCACGGTGTTGGCTTCCTTGCCGTCACTGTCCAGACCCGCGTCGATCACTAGCCGGGGAACCGGGCCGCTCGAGGTGTCAGCTGCCGGTCAGTTCCTTGAGCCGGGCGGCGTAGGCCACGGCGATCTGCACCGTGGTGTCCTCGTCGGCCTCCTCGAGCCGGTCCAGGTCGTCCACGGCCCGCTCCCGCCCTGCCCACAGCCTTTCGATGGTCTCCGAGTCCAGGCCGCCGTCGCGGGCCTCGGTGAGGCGGGCGTTGTACCAGCGGATCACCTTCTTCACCGTGCGCTCGGCCTGCTCTGCGTCTCCGCCAGCCTGGTGGAGCGGCTGGGATGTGGGGGCTTCGGGGGTGAGGGGGCCGGTCACGGCGTACCACCTTGGTCGGGTTGACGCCTGTCCCTCTACCTCGACCTCGCCGTCCTGCGCTTCCTCGACCTCCGCCGCACCGGCCGCACCCCCGCGCCCGCGGACTTCGGCACCGACTTCCCGGCCCTGCTCACCCACACCCTGGCCGACCTCACCCCCGACGAACGCCACCTCCTGCGCGCCGTCAGCCTGCTGGACGCCTTCGACCTCCCCCTGGCCACCACCACCGCCGGCCTGCCCCACCTCTCCGCAGCCGCTCGCCTGGTCGAGCGGCCCTTCGTCCGCAACGACCCCTTCGCGCTGTGGCCCCACCACCTCCACGCCCTCATCCGCTCCACCCTGCGCACCGCGGACGACGCCACCGACGGCCGCTGGACCGACACCGACTGGCAGCAGGCCGCCGCCCGCGCGCTGGCCGCGCTCGGCGCGCAGTGGCCGACGAGCAGCGGTCCGGACCGGCGCCTGCTCGTCGGCTGTGAGCCAAGGCCTCGCCCTGGCCCGCGACCACCAGCTCGAACTGGGCTGGCTCACCGACGCCGCCTGGGCCTACACCGACGACTCGGTGTGGGAACCCCTCCCCATGCCCGTTCGACAGTTCTTGAGTAGCGGGACTGCACGGACGCGTACGACTTCCTGGAGCAGATCCGGCTGAGGCCCAGCATGTGGCTGCCCGGTGGCTCGATCGAACACCTCCAGGCCATGCTGAGCTTGCCCAGCCAGCCCCGCGACCGGTCACCACGGCCGACCGCGACCGATCCGGCACCCGCGATCGGTCAAACAGCACGTCAGCCCCGTGACCGGTCCGTGCAACTCCCACCGCGCCGATGACCGGTCATCGGTCACCGGCCCCCAGCATCCTCGCCGGGCAGCCGGGGCTGACGGTGGCCGATGACCGCCCGGCCCGCTCCGGCGGGTGGGTAAGCCGGTGCGCGGGGCGGCTTGCCCAGCCTCCCCTTGGGCTTGCCCGGCGGGCGTCGCGGTCAGCCGCGGCGACGGAAGAGGCCGCGGCTGCGCCAGGCCGGCTCCCGGTCGGCCTCCAGAGGCGTAGCGGCGCAGCTCGCGTTGTTTGGTGTACTGGTCGGCGTTGTGACACAGAGGGAGATCAATGAGCACGGGTCGGTTCGAGCTGGCGTACACGGGTGGAGTCCACGGGTACGCCGGGAGGATGGCGACGCACATGTGGTCCGGGACGGTGGACGGCTTCGATCCCGTGGAGCTGCGCTACCCGGTGGAGTCGCTGTACGACGGCACCTACTACGCCTCCGAAGTCGTGGGGCAGGGCATACCGTCGATGGTCTTCCGCGGCATCGAATACGGCGGGCGGCCACGCCTGGCCAAAATGGAACTGCAGACCGATGGCTGGGAGGCCAAGGTGAAGCGGCGGAGCCTGGCCGTGAGCCGGCACGGCCGCGCCCTGCGGATCGACGTCGCAGGACGCTCGTACCGGTACCTGTCCGTGGGCGGGCGAAAGAAGCACGAGCTGCGGCGTGAGGGCGCATCCGTGACGGTGACCCGCTCGGAATGGCGCCTCCCGCGCCGGATCGCGGGCACGTGTCAGGGCCGGGTCGACGGCATGGACATCGGCCTGGCGATCCTGCTGGAGGCCACCTACTCCCGGAACCTGACGTTCTGTGGCGCGCTCTACTCGTGGCCGGGCCGGTTCCTGACGCGGTTCTTCCAACTCCCGCTCGGCTGACGCGGTGGCGGCCACCGGCCGGGTTGTCGCCCTTGTTGGTCTTCGCCTTCTGGGCGGGCGGCGCCGTCGGCCCGGCTTCATGCCGTTGGTGCCCCCGGCCTCGTGACCGTTCCGGTCACACCGCTAGGACCGGTCCAGCAGGGCCGCGAGGCCACCGAAGACGACGAGGACGATGGTGGTGAGCGCCGCGCAGGTGACGAGGACCAGTCCTCCATCCCGGCAGTGTCGTTCACGCGGTCACCTGCGGGAGCCGCTGCGGCGGGCCGCGAGCAGTCCGGCGGACACCAGTAGTGCCGTGGTGAGCAGCGTCGCGCCCGTCACGAAGGTCCAGCCGGGCCATCCGGGGGTGGTGTAGGCCGCCTCGTACGGGGACGCGGCGCAGCTCGTGGTCGAGTCGCACACGATGTGCTTGGCCGTCCTCGCGGCCAGGCCCCACAGGACGCCGTAGAGAGAGATCAGCAGCGCGCCGAGCGTCATGACGGCCGGTACGGCGTACCACCCGCCGTGCGGGCGCCGCCGCCGGGGCGCCGGCGGGCCGTACGGATACGCGGGCACCACACGAGCCGGGTCCATCGGACGCATCAAGGCCTCCTGCGAATCGAGGTCAAGGACCCGCACATCTTTGCCCGTCAACCAGCCGACGGCATGAGTGCGGATACTCAGACGCCAGGCAGTGACTCGCCGAGGTCTGGACGCGTCATCGCTTCCGCCCCCCCCATTACCTTCTTGGTGGCCCCGCAATGGGGCGCCCGGCCTCCGGAGTTGGCATGACTTTCTCCCCCTGTCGATCGCATGGCCTGGGGG
>NZ_JBNNPF010000107.1:0-9597 GCF_050275515.1 Streptomyces sp. NPDC004126
GGTGCGCTGTTCCGTGTTGGGGGTGGGGTGGGGCGGCGCGGCCCCCGGGCTTCCGGCCGCGCACCGGGCCGCCGGCGAGGCCCCGGCCTCCGCGTGTGTGCCGCGGCGCGGCGGGCGGGGTCAGGCGGCCAGGTCGCGCCGCCCGAACAGGGCGGTGCCCGCCCACAGGAGCAGCACCGCCACCGCGGTCAGCAGCACCAGCGGCAGCGCCTCGGCGTCCACCGCGGGCAGGGCCGGCAGGTGGCTGAACGGCGAGACGTCCCGCACGGCCTGGGGCAGCTTCAGCAGGGCGCCGAGCTGGCCGACGACCAGGCAGAGGGCGAGCGCCCCCCACGCGGCGGCGGAGGAGGCCGCCGGCGCGATGCCGAACACCAGGACGACGACGCCGGCGAGGACCAGGACCGCGGGGGCCTGGACCAGCGCCGCACCGGTCAGGTCGGCCACGCCCGCGCCGACGTCGCCCGCGGCGGCGCCGTAGGTGAGGCCGGCGGCCAGTCCGGCGACGAGCAGCAGGACCAGCGAGCCCGCGACGGCGACGGCCACGTGGCCGGCCACCCAGCGGCCCCGCCCGACGGCGGTGGCCAGCAGGGCCTCCAGCCGTCCGGAGGTCTCCTCGGCCCGCAGCCGCAGCAGCGCCTGTACGACGAAGCCCGCCGTGATCGCGCCGACCATGACCATCATCGAGGCGAAGAAGGTGTCCACGGGGGCGCCGCCCCCGCCGCCGATCTTGCCGAGGGTCTCGGTGAGGTCGGCGTTGTCCTTCAGGGCGTCCCCGGCCGACTTGCCCATGCCGCCGATCACCGCGCCGAGCACGGCGATCCCCACGGCCCAGCCGATCAGCGAGCCGCGGTGCAGGCGCCTGGCCAGCCCGTACGGGCCGAGCAGGCCGGGTGCGGCGGAGGCCGGGCCCGGCCGGTCCTCGAACACGCCGGCGCCGAGGTCGCGGCGGGCGGACAGGCGCAGCGCGACGGTCGCCGCGGCGGCCGCGAAGATCAGCGGGACCACGAGGACCCACCAGCTGTCCTCGCCGAACGGGCTGGTCCGCTGGGCCCAGCCGATGGGCGACAGCCAGGACAGCCAGCTGCTCTCCACGACGGTGCCGGACGCCTGGACCTCTCCGCCGGCGTCGGCGATGCCGCGGATCAGGAAGGCGACGGCGATGAACGCGCCGGCCAGCGAGTTGGCGCCCCGCGAGGTGCCGGACAGCTGGGCGGTGACGGCGGCCACGCCCGCGAAGGCGAGCCCGGTCGCGGCGACGGCCGCGGCGGCCACGAGCGAGCTGCCGATGGACAGCCCGGCCAGCGGCAGCACGATGCCGAGGAAGATGAACAGGCCCACGTTGGCCTGGAGGGCCAGCAGCAGGGCCGCGGCGAGGCCCGCCTGCCGGCCGACGGGGGCCGCCCCGACGAGTTCGGCGCGGCCGCTCTCCTCGTTCTGGCGGGTGTGCCGTACGACGGCGAAGGTGCTCATCAGGCCGGCCAGGACGCACAGGAACGTCAGGACCTGCACCATGGCGAGGGCGCCCTCGCTGGTGCCGACGGGCGCGCCGCGGGTGAGCAGCAGGGCCGGGTTGTCGGTGAGGAGCTTGACCGCGTCGGTCCGGGCGGCCTCGTCGGCGTAGGTCTTGCCGACGCTGGAGGCCGCGCTGTAGGCGAGCGCCGCGGTGCCGTAGAGCCACACGGACAGCTGGATGCGGTCCCTGCGCAGCGCCAGCTTGAGCAGTGGCTGGGTGTTGGCGTACTCGCTCATCGCGCGCCCGCTCCCGCCTTGGCGCGCCGCCCGGTCTTCTGCTCGCCGATCTCCTCCACGTGGTCGCCGTAGTGGCGCAGGAAGAGCTCCTCGAGGGTGGGCGGGGTGCTGGTGAGGGCGCGGACCCCGAAGGAGGCCACGTGCGTCAGGGCGGAGTCGAGGTTGCCGTTGTCCACGTCGAAGCTGAGGTGGTTGCCCTCGGCCCGCACGTTGTGGACGCCCGCGAGCCCCTCGACACCGGTGACGGTGCGCTCCGACTCGACGGAGAGGGAGGTGCGGGTGAGGTGGCGCAGCTCGGTGAGGGTGCCCGTCTCGACGGTGCGGCCCTTGCGGATGATGCTGACGCGGTCGCACAGGGCCTCGACCTCGCCGAGGATGTGGCTGGAGAGCAGGACGGTGCGGCCCTGCCGCTTGACCTCCTTGACGCTGTCCTGGAAGACGGCCTCCATCAGCGGGTCGAGACCGCTGGTGGGCTCGTCGAGGATGAGGAGTTCGGCGTCGGAGGCGAAGGCGGCCACGAGGGCGACCTTCTGCCGGTTGCCCTTGGAGTAGGTGCGGCACTTCTTGGTCGGGTCGAGCTGGAAGCGTTCGACCAGCTCGGTCCGGCGGGCCTGGTCGATGCCGCCGCGCAGTGCGCCGAGGGTGTCGATGGCCTCCCCGCCGGAGAGGTTGCGCCACAGGCTCACGTCGCCGGGGACGTAGGCGAGCTTGCGGTGGATCTCCACCGCGTCGGCCCAGGGGTCCTTCCCGAGCAGGGTGGCCTGTCCGCCGTCCAGCCTCAGCAGGCCCAGCAGGGCCCGGATGGTGGTGGACTTGCCGGCCCCGTTGGGGCCGAGGAAGCCGTGCACCTCGCCTTCGCGGACGGTCAGGTCGAGTCCGTCGAGTGCCCGGAACTTCCCGAAGTTCTTGGTCAGTCCTGTCGCGGCGATTGCGTTCTCGCTCGGTGCCACCGCACACCACCTTTCACGATGTCGTTTTCCATCGGAGTCGTCGTCCGTACGATCCGTACGACCCCCCAAGACGACGGCACCGCAGCCGGGTCGCGGCCCGGATCAGCATTCCGCCGATCGCCTTTCCGGAGCAATGAGGGGGCGTATTCATGGCCTGATTCAGGGGTGCGTACGGGTTCCGGATAGGGGTTGCCCCGCGGACCCGGGCGACCTGCGGGAACGCCGCAGGGGCCCGGGAGCCGTTCGGCTCCCGGGCCCCTGCGAAGGTCCCACGGGTCGTCAGAAGGTGTAGCGCATCACGCGGTTGTACTTCCGCAGCACCGGTATCACGTTCATGACCTTGCACATCATCCGCGAGGTCCACGGCATGTGCGACACGTACGGCGAGTCGGTGAAGGTCCACTCCATCCGGTGCTCGATCCTCGGGTCCCACTCCTCCAGCGTCTTCGGGTCCTCCAGGCCCCAGATGAACCGCTGGCCGGTCGCCTTGACCGTCCAGTGCTTGTTCATCGCCTTCACCGAGAACGGCGTGTAGGCGTCGAACAGCAGCTCGCCGCGGGGGAACCGGCCGGTGATCCGGGTGACGAGGTCGCGGACCTGCTCCTCGGTGAAGTACACGAGGACGCCCTCGGCGACGACGAGCACCGGCCGGTCGGCGGGGACGTCCTCCAGCCAGTGCGGGTCGAGGGCGGAGGCTCCGACGACGTGGTGGTGGTCCCGCTCCGGGAACAGGTCGCGGTAGAGCTGCGCGACCTCCGGCAGGTCCAGGTCGTACCACTCGACGTCGTCGGAGGGGTCGATGCGGAAGACGCGGCCGTCGAGGCCGGCGCCGAGGTGGAGCACGACGGAGCGCGGGTTGCGGTCCAGGAAGTCCTGCACCCAGCGGTCCACCTCCTTGCCGCGGATGGCGAGGGAGATGGCGTCGTCGTCGCGCATCTTGAGCTGTGTCTTCAGCTCGTCGTAGTCCTCGATGGACTCGACCGCCTGGACCGCGAGGCGGTCGTTCAGGATCGGGCGCCCCGACTTGGCGTCATGGGCCCGTGAGTAGAGGGCGACGAGGAGGTTTCTCGTCGCCGCGCTGAACTGCACCTTGGTCTGCATGGGGAACACCCGTCTCGGTTCGTTCGGTCGGTCGGGTACGCCGCGCCGGCGGGCGGGCGTCAGCGCCCCGCCGGCACCGCGGTGAAGGCCGCGAGGTCCTCGATGACCGCCCGGGTCACACCGGCCTGCTGCGGGGTCAGGTAGAAGTGCCCGCCGGGGAAGGTGCGCAGGCTGAACTCCCCGCCGGTGAGCTCCCGCCACTCCATGGCCTCGGCGACGCTCACGCGCGGGTCGGACTCGCCCGTGAGGACGCTGACCGGGCACTTCAGGGCCGGTCCGGGGCCGTCGGGGAGGTAGCGGTAGGTCTCGACGGCCTTGTAGTCGCTGCGGATCGCCGGGAGGACCATGCGCAGCAGTTCCTCGTCGGCCAGCAGGCCCGCGTCGGTGCCGCTGAGGGCCCGGATCTCGGCGATCAGCGCGTCGTCGCCGCGGGTGTGGACGTTCTCCTCGCGCCGGACGGTCGGGGAGCGCCGGCCGGACGCGATCAGGCCGGCCAGCGGGACGCCCTCGCGCTCGAACCTGCGCGCGAGCTCGAAGGAGAGGACCGCGCCCATGCTGTGTCCGAACAGCACCAGCGGCTTGTCGGTCCAGGGCAGCAGCGCCCGGTGGATCTCCTCCACCAGGGCGGCCACGTCGTCCAGGGGCGGTTCGGCCCGGCGGTCCTGGCGGCCGGGGTACTGGACGGCCAGTACCTCGGCGTGCCCGGCCAGTTCCTTGGAGAAGGGGAAGAAGAAGGACGCGCTGCCGCCGGCGTGCGGCAGCAGCACCAGCCGGTGGTGCGCCTCCGGGGCGGGGTGGAAGCGCCGGATCCACAGGTCGCCGTGCTCGTCGGGGGTGCTCATCTGCGTACCTCTCCTTGGTGATCGCCGGTCGGGTGCGCCGGGTTCGGCGGCGCGGTGGGTGGCTCAGACGCCGATGTCGCTCATGCCCCAGAAGACGCGCATGTCCTCGATCAGGCCGTCGGCGTTGATGGTGAAGACGTCGACCGCGTTGATGTTGGTGCGGGTGCGGTTCGGGTCGAGGATGTTGGTCATGGTCGCGGCGACCGGTACGGCGACCTGCTTGCCGTCCTGGCCGACGGAGGCGTGGCCGGGGGCGACGGTGACCTCGGCGGCGATGTTGCTGTGGAAGTACTCGCGCTGGGCGGCGCGGCCGACGCGGGGCTCACGGCCGACCGGGTCCTCGATCCGGGCGTCCTCGGTGAAGTGGGTGAGGATGGCGTCGATGTCGCCCTCGTTCACCTTGCGGAAGTACTCCGCGACGATCTCCTTGCGCTTCTGCTCGTCCAGCATGGGGGTGTCCTCCACGGTCGTGACGGGTGTGCGTCGTGATGGGTGTGCGTCGTGATCGGTGTACGTACGCGGGCGTGACCGTAGGCGGGTGGCTTAAAGCCGCGCTTAAGACACCGGGCGGGCGGGTCCCGGAACGCGTCCACCCCCGGCGTCAGGACCGGGGGTGGACGGGTATCGGGGGTGTGCGCGGGTGGCTCAGCCGAAGATCCAGAACCGTTCGCGCTGGAAGGGGTAGGTCGGCAGGTCCACGCCGCGGGCGCCGCTGCCCGCGAAGACCGCGGCCCAGTCGACCGGCTCGCCGGCGCTGTGGAAGGCCGCGGCGAGGGCCAGCGGCCCGCCGGCCGCCGGGTCCTGGGACGGGGCCGTGGCGGCGGGGGCGGCGGTCATGGCCTCGGCGAGGCCCTCGGTCCAGTCCTCGCCGAGCGGTTCGCCGGAGTCGGCGTCCAGGAGGGCGATTTCCGGCCGTGCGGTGCCCGTCACCCGGGGCTCTCCCCCGTCGGCGAGGACGGCCAGCGCCTCCACGGCCTGTTCCAGGGTGAGCGCGCCCGCCACGTGCGCGGCGGCGAGCCGGCCGGGGCCCGACACCAGCAGCGCCTGCGGGGCCAGGCCCCAGCTCTCGTACAGCCGGAACAGGGCCACTTCCTCGGCGAAGGCCTCGGCCGCGGCCGGGAAGGGCGCCGCCAGCCGGACGTCGAGGTGTGCGCGTACGGCGTCCCAGGCGTCGGCGAAGACGGGCCGGGCCGCGTACAGGGCGTCCGCGAGGCCGCGTACGGCCCCGGTGAACGTGATCCGCGCGGTGCCTTCCGTGACGGCCCCGGGGTGTTCCCCGCCGCGCTCGACGGCGGCCAGGCCCGCGAGGAGTTCCTCGCGGCCGGCGGCGAGCAGCACCGCGCGGTGTTCGAAGGCGGCCCGGCCGGTGGCCAGGGTGAAGCCGACGTCGGCGGGGTCGAGGGCGGGGTCCTCGGCGAGTGCGGCGCCGATGCGTGCGGCCTGCGCCCGCAGCGCCTGCGGGGTGCGGCCGGAGAGCGGGACCGCGATCGTCTCCGGGGTGGTGCGGGCCGGGGCGGCGGGGGCCGGCTCCGGGGCGGGCGGCGCTTCGAGGATCAGGTGGGCCTGGGTGCCGCTGGCGCCGAGCGAGGAGACGCCGGCCCGGCGCGGGCGGCCGGTCTCCGGCCACGGGGTGGGTTCGGTGACCAGGCGGACGGTGCCCGCCGACCAGTCCACGCGGCTCGTGGGCTCCTTGACGTTCAGCATCCGCGGGAGCAGCCCGTGGCCCAGGGACAGCACCGTCTTGATGACGCCGGTGACGCCGGAGGCGGACTGCGGGTGGCCGATGTTGGACTTGACGGTAGACAGCAGCAGCGGCCGGTCGGCCGGGCGGTCCTGGCCGTACGTCGCCAGCAGGGCCTCCGCCTCGATGGCGTCGCCGAGCGGGGTTCCGGTGCCGTGGCCCTCGACCGCGTCGACGTCCCGGGCGTTCAGGCCGGCGTCGGCCAGGGCCTGCCGGATGAGGCGCTGCTGGGAGACGCCGCTGGGGGCGGTGAGGCCGTTGCCGGCGCCGTGGTGGTTGACTGCGGAGCCCCGTACGACGGCCAGGACCGGGTGGCCCAGGCGCCGCGCCCGGGAGAGGCGTTCGACGAGGACCATGCCGGCGCCCTCGCCCCAGCCGGTGCCGTCGGCGTCCTCGGAGAACGGCTTGCAGCGGCCGTCGGCGGCGGCGCCGCCCATGTGGTGCCAGGCGACCGGGGCGGACAGGACGGTGACGCCGCCCGCGAGGGACATCGCGCACTCGCCGCGCCGGACCGACTGCACGGCCAGGTGCAGGGCGACGCCGGACGAGGAGCAGCCGGTGTCGACGGTGAGGGTCGGGCCGTGGATGTCGAGGGCGTAGGCGACCCGGCCGGAGGCGATGGCGGGGGCGATGCCGCTGCCGAAGTGCGGTTCGCTCTCCTCGGGGATGCGCTCCGTGGGCAGGAAGCCCTGGTAGCCGACGCCGATGTAGAGGCCGATCTGCTCGTCGGTGAGGCCGCGGGGATCGACCCCGGCACGCTCGAACGCCTCCCAGGCGGTTTCGAGGAGGATCCGCTGCTGGGGGTCCATCACGAGGGCCTCGGCCTCGGAGATGCCGAAGAAGGCGGCGTCGAACTCGCCGATGCCGCGCAGCAGTCCGGCCTGGCCGAGGGTCTTGACGGCCTGGAACGCCTCCTCGCCGGCGGCGTCGGCCGTGCCTTCGGCGGGGAGGTCGGCGATCCGCCAGCCGCGGTCGCGCGGCAGGTCCCCGACGAGGTCCTCGCCCTCGGAGACGGCCTGCCACAGCTGTTCGGGGGTCTCGATGCCGCCGGGGAGGCGGCAGCTCATGCCGACGATGACGACCGGGTCGTCGTCCTCGGCGGCGGTGTGGCCGGCGGCGGGCGCGGCCGTGTCCTGCTCGCCGGTGCCGAGGAGTTCGGCGCCGAGGAAGCGGGCGAGGGCGGCCGGGTTCGGGTGGTCGTAGACCAGGGTCGCGGGCAGGGTCAGTCCGGTCGCGGCGGTGAGCCGGTTGCGCAGTTCGACGACGGTGAGCGAGTCGAAGCCGAGTTCCTTGAAGGCGCGGCCCGCCTCGACGGCCTCGCCCGAGGCGTGGCCGAGCACGGCGGCCGCCTGGGCCCGTACGAGGTCGGTCAGCAGGGTGGTGCGCTCGCCGGGGGTGGCCGCGCGCAGGTCGCGGACCAGGTCGGAGGAGGATTCGTCAACGGGCTGGGGTGCGGTGGGCGCGGCCTGCGGCACGAGGTCGGTGAGCAGGGGGCTGGGGCGCTCGGAGGTGAAGCCGGGCGCGAAGCGGGCCCAGTCGACGTCGGCGACGGCGACGAACGCCTCGTCGTGTTCGACGGCCTGGACCATGGCGTTCAGGGCGGCCTGCGGGTCCATTTCGAGGACGCCGCGGCGGCGCATGTACTCCTGTGCCCCTTCCAGTTCCATCATGCCGCCGCCGCCCCAGGCGCCCCAGGCTACGGAGGTGGCGGTGAGGCCGCGGGCCCGGCGGCGTTCGGCGAGCGCGTCGAGGTAGGCGTTGGCGGAGGCGTAGGCGGTGTGCCGGGCGGCGCCCCAGACGCCGGAGTTGGAGGAGAAGAGGACGAAGGCGTCGAGGTCGGTGCCGTCGAGGAGGGCGTCGAGGTGGTCGGCGCCGGCCACCTTGGCGGCCGACAGCTGTGCGAACTCGGCGGCGGTGGTCTCGGTGCCGAGGGTGTACTGGGGTACGCCGACGGCGTGGACGACGGCGGTCAGCGGCCGGTCGGCGGGGATCGCGTCGAGGACCGCCGCGATCTGGTCGCGGTCGCTGACGTCGCAGGCGGCGAGGGTCACGTCGGCGCCGAGGGCGCGGATCTCGGCGGCGAGTTCGGCCGCTCCGGGGGCTTCGGCGCCGCGCCGGCTGGTCAGGACGAGGTGGGCGGCGCCGGTGGCGGCGAGGCGGCGGGCGACCTGTGCGCCGACGCCTCCGGTGCCGCCGGTGACCAGCACGGTCCCGGACGGCTCCCAGCGGCGGACGGGCCCGCGGTCGCCGAGCGGGGCGCGCACCAGGCGGCGGCCGAGGACGCCGCTGGTGCGGACGGCGACCTGGTCCTCGTCGCCGTAGCCGCCGGCCAGGACCTTGGCGAGCCGGTCGAGGGCGCGCTGGTCCAGGGTGGCGGGCAGGTCGACGAGGCCGCCCCAGCCGGCGGGCTGTTCGAGGGCGACGACCCGGCCGAGGCCCCAGACGCGGGCCTGTGCCGGTACGGCGGGGGCGTCGGCTCGGCCGGCGGCGACGGCTCCCCGGGTGGCGGCCCAGTGCCGGGCGGTGATCCCGGCGTCGGCCAGGGCCTGGACGAGGACGTGGGTGCCGGTGGCGCCGGCCGCCTCGTCGAGGCCGAGGAGGGAGAGGACGCCGCCGAGGCCGGGCAGGGCCGCGGTGGCCTCGCCGAGCCGCTCCGTGAGGGCGTCGCGGTCGGCGGTGGCGGGGTCGGTCTCCAGGACGACGGTCTCGACGCCGTGGGCCGCGAGGCCCGCGGCGACGGTGCCGGCCACGCCCTGGGCGGCGGGCGGGGTGACGATCAGCCAGGTGCCGGCCGGGGCGGTGGGGGCGGGGGCCGCGGTCAGCGGGGTCCAGGCGGCCTTGTAGCGCCAGGAGTCGAGGGTGGAGCGGGCCTGCTGTCCGCGCCGCCAGGTGGCGAGGGCGGGCAGCAGCTCGCCGAGGGCGCGGCGCTCGTCGAGGTCGAGGGTGCCGGCCAGGGCTTCCAGGTCCTCGGCCTCGACGGCGGCCCAGAACCGGGACTCGGTCTCGTCGGCGGTGGCGGGGCCGGTGGCGGGCGTCTCGGGGCGGACGGGGGCGGGCTTGAGCCAGTAGCTCTGGCGCTGGAAGGCGTACGTGGGGAGGGCGACGGTGGTGGCGTCCCGGCCGGTGAGGACGGTGGTCCAGTCGACGTCGACGCCGCGGGTCCAGGCGGTGGCGAGGGAGGTGGTGAACCGGGCGAGTCCGCCCTCGCCGCGGC
>NZ_JBNNPF010000108.1:0-8121 GCF_050275515.1 Streptomyces sp. NPDC004126
CCCCGCGCCTAAACCGCGGGCGGGGCTATATGTAGCCCGTCCGGCGTTTGAGGACCGGGGTCAGGGGCGGAGCCCCCTGGGAACGGTGGAAGGGCGGGTAGGGGACCCTCGCCCGCGCAGCGGCCCACCCACCCGCAGACGACCTACCGGCCACGGCCACCCGAACCGGCCCCGCCCCGCACCCGCCGGTCGGAGGCCGGCGCAGCGGCGCGAAGCCGGGGAGGCCGCCCGCGGCCGAGCCGCGCGAGCGGCGCGTCAAGGAGGGGAGCGGTGCGTCAAGAGGAAGGGCGCAGGTGTGCCAAGGCCCGGCCGGCGATTTCGCGGCCGATCGGGAGCGACGCGGTCGCCGCCGGCGACGGGGCGTTCAGGACGTGCACCGTGCGCGGCGCCTCGCGGATGAGGAAGTCGTCGACGAGCGTGCCGTCCCGCAGCACCGCCTGCGCCCGCACCCCGGCCGCCGCCGGAGCGAGGTCCGCCTCCGTGACGGCCGGCAGCAGGCGGCGCACGGCCTCGGTGAAGGCCCGCTTCGACAGCGACCGGTGGATCTCCCCGGCCCCGTACCGCCAGTGCCGTCCGGCCATCCGCCAGGATCCCGGCCAGGCCAGCTCGGTGGCGATGTCCCGCGGGCGGACCGTCCCCCAGCCGTAGCCCTCGCGGGCCAGGGCCGGGACGGCGTTCGGGCCGACGTGGACCCCGCCGCCGATGCCGCGCGTCAGGTGCACGCCGAGGAAGGGGAAGGCCGGGTCGGGCACCGGGTAGACCAGGCCCCGGACCAGGTCCGGGCGGGCCAGGTCGTGGTACTCGCCCCGGAAGGGAATGATCCGCATGCCCGGGTCGTCACCGGCCAGGCGGGCCACCCGGTCGCACTGGAGCCCCGCGCAGTTCACCAGGACGCGGGCGCGGAACACCCGGCCCGAGGTGGTGCGGACCGCCACCGCCGAGGGCCGGCGGGAGATCAGGTCCGCCTCGGCGCCGTAGACGATCTCCGCCCCGGAGTCCTCGGCGAGCCGCGCCGCGACCTGCCCGTAGTCCACGATCCCGGTGGTGCCGACGTGGATCGCGGCGAGGCCCCGGACGTGCGGCTCGTACTCCGTGATCTGGGCCGGCCCCAGCTCGCGCACCGGGATGCCGTTCTCCCGGCCACGCTGGACGAGGGAGTGCAGGCGCGGCAGCTCCGACCGCTCGGTGGCGACGATCAGCTTGCCCGTCACCTCGTGCGGGATGCCGTGCTCCGCGCAGAACTTGACCATCTCGGCGGCACCGGTCACCGCGAAGCGCGCCTTGAGCGATCCCGGGCGGTAGTAGATGCCGCTGTGGATCACCCCGCTGTTGCGGCCCGTCTGGTGCCGGGCCGGGGCGGACTCCTTCTCCAGTACGGTCACCCGGGTGCCCGGGGCCAGCCGTGACAGGGCATGGGCTGTCGACAAGCCGACGATCCCGCCACCGATCACCAGCACGTCGCAATCCACGCTGACACCTCCCACCCCTGCATACTGCACCCCACCACCGACAACCTGGCTACGCGGGGGCCACCAGAAGCGGCCGGGCCCGCTCGCGCAGCTCCGCGACCCTCGGTTCGTCCCCGTACGGTTCGAGCCTGTGCAGCAGGTCGCGTACGTACTCGGTCGTCCGCGCCGAGGAGATCCGGCCCGCGACCTCCACGGCCCGCGTACCTGCCGCGCACGCCGCGTCCAGGTTGCCCGACTCCAGCTCGGCGACCGCGCTCACCACCAGCCGCAGCCCGTGCGAGCGTACGTACTCCTCCGTGGGGCGGGACAGTGCCTGCTCCGTGAAACGGCGCACTTGGCGCGGGAGTTTGAGGTCCCGGTAGCACTCCGCCGCATCCGCCGCGAAACGGTCGTACGAGTAGAAACCCAGCCATGTCGGGTCGGGATCGCCCTCGCGGGAACGCTCCAGCCAGCCCTCCGACGCCCGCAGTGCCGCCCCGGCGGCCGCCGAGTCGCCCGCCTTCGCGTGGGCCCGCGCCTCGACCAGGCGGAAGAAGCTCATCGTGCGGGCGGTGGCGAGGCCGCGGTTGCGTTCGACGGCGGCCTGCGCGAGGTCCACGCCCTCGTCGGGGAAGTCCCGGTAGGTCGCCTGGAGGGACATCGAGGCCAGCACGTACCCGCCCAGCGGGACGTCGGCGGCCGCCCGGGCCAGCCGCAGCGCCTGGATGTAGTACCGCTGCGCGGCCTCCTGCTGGCCGGTGTCGAAGGCCATCCAGCCGGCCAGCCTGGTCAGTTCGGCGGTCGCCCCGAAGAGGGCGCGCCCCACCTCGTCGGTGTAGGAGCCGAGCAGCAGCGGCGCCGCGTCCACCCGCAGGCACTCGGGCACCATCGACGAACGCCAGTCCCCGCCGCCGTACTTGGAGTCCCAGCGGCGCGCGTCCTCGGCGGCCTCCCGCAGCTTCGCCACGTCGCTGTGGCCCACGCGCTGCGGGGAGGCGTCCGGCACGGCCCGCACGGCAGCGGCCGCGGCGGCCGCCGCCGCGACGGCCGGCGGCGCGGTTTCGGGCCCGGACTGCGCGGGCACAAGGCCCTGCGCGGGAGTTTCCGGCGTCCGCCGCAGCGGGGCGGCGGTGGCGGGAGCCCGCCCGGGAACGGGAGCGGGAGCCGCGGCGGGAGCGGGAGCCGCAGCGGGAGCGGGAGCCGAGGCGGCCGGGGGTGCCTCCGGAGCGCTGGTGCCCGGGTCGCCGGCGGGGCCCGGTTCGCGGGCCACCGAGCTGTCGGCCGGAGATATCAGCCACCGCGAGGCGGGCGTCGCGTACGCCGACACCGAGAACGACCCCGCGAGCGACTGCCAGATCCCGCCACCACCCCGCCGCCCGGCGAGGTCCAGCCGGTACAGATCGGTCGCCGAGCGCACCGCCGCCCCGATGTCGCGCGGGAAGGCCAGCCCGACCTCCGGCGCCGGATCGGCGTCCGCCAGCCCGATCTCGTGCAGCGGCACGGGCCGGCCCAGCTTCGCCCCGATGGCCGCGGCGATCAGGTGCGGGGCCGCGCCCTGGGGCACCATCCCCTTGGACACCCACCGCGCCACCGACGTCTTGTCGTACCGGAGCGTCAGACCGCGCTGCGCGCCGAGGTCGTTCACCCGCCGGGCCAGCCCGGCGTTGCTGATGCCCGCCAGGGCGAGGACGGCGCCGAGCTTCTCGTTGGGCTCGCGGAGCTCCCTGGACATGCGCCACCCCTCGTCACACGCGGAACGCAGACGCCGCCGGGGCATAGGCGCCCGGCATTTCGTAAACCCAGCGTAGTTCCCCGCCTCCCAAGCGTTAAGGCCCCGACTTCCGTATGGCGGGATTGTTGTCCGTATGCACAGTCGGCCCGGGGGGTTGTGCCCCGGGCGCACGTGTCAGCTCGTGCTCCGGCCGTGTGGCCGTGCGCCCGGCCGTGCGCTCTGGCCGCTGCCGGGGCCCGGCGATTCGATGTGCGGTGCGTGGGTCGGCCCGCCGCGTGGAACCGGTGGGCCGGGGGATGCCGCTGCCTCAATCCCCGCGGGTGGCGGAACGGTCCGGGAGGTGGGAGACGCCTCCCGGACCGCGCCCCGCGGCCTCCCCGGGCTTCCCGCGCGAGGGCCCGTACCGGCCCTCAGTGCGGCCGAAGAATGGCCGAAACCGACCTATGGGGCGGTGGGAACGGAACGCCAAATACCGCGTGGCCGGGGCGTGTTCGTTTACATGTGCGCCCCCCGAAGCCACTCTCGCACGCCCTTCTCGTGGCAGCATGGACCCCGAGCCACCCGGGGTCCAGCCGGCCACGCCGTCCGAGCGCCGACGCACGCCGACGCACACCGTCCGTGCCGTCCCGGCCGTCCGTTGCCCCGGTCATTTGCCCACGGGCAGGGGGAGGCGGCGGTGCGCTGGTTGGTCGGGTGGAGCAGTATCGCCGCGAGCTTCGGCACGGCAGGACGGGTCCCGTCCGGCCCCGGTGGGGCGTCGGACCCCTACGGCCCCGGCAACGGCCACGGGTCCAACGGCTACGGGCCGAACGGCTACGGGTCCAACGGCTACGGGTCCAACGGCTACGGCTCCCCGTACGGCCCCGGCGTCGGCCCGGGACCCGGTGCCGGCACCGGCGGCCAAGGATCCCCGTACGGCCGCCCGTCCCACCCCCACCCCCAGCCGCCGCAGCACGGCGGCATCGCCGACGCCGCCCACGCCGACGACCCCGCCGCCCAGGACGCCGAACGCACCGTCCACCCCGTCGGCGCCCAGCTCCTGTGGGGCGACCCCGACCCCCTCTGGGCCGTCGGCGACTGGCGCCCGGACGAGATCCGCACCGTCACCGCCGACCCGGCGGACCCCTTCACCCGCCTCGCCGTCCTCGGCTGCTGCGGCGCCACCGACGCCGAACTGCGCCGCGCCCTCTACGCCGCCCGCGGCGGCGCCCTGCGCCACCTCACCGAGTGGCCCGGCAGCTACACCGCCGTCGTCCAGGCCGGGCGCCGCATCACCGTCCTCGGCGACCTCGCGGGCGCCCGGCCCGTCTTCTACACCCCCTGGGCCGGCGGCACCGCCTACGCCACCGCCGCGCTCCCGCTCGCCGACCTCATCGAGGCGCAGCTCGACGTCGGCCACCTCGCCGCCCTCCTCGCCTGCCCCGACAGCCCCGAGGCACTGGGCGACGGCACACCCTACGAAGGCGTCCGGCGCATCCCGCCCGGCCACGCCCTGATCCTGCGCGAGGGCTCCCGGGAGATCACCGGCTACGAACAGGTGGCCTCCCTCGCCGTCGCCGCCCCCGAAGCCGACCCCGAACGGGCCGTGGAGGGCGTACGGGAAGCATTGACCGCCGCGGTGCGCGCCCGGCTCACGGCGCCGCGGCATGCCCCCGAGACCCTGCTCCCCGACCCCGGACCCGTGCCCGGAATGGGCCCCGCCGACCGGCGCGCGGCCCGCGGCGCCCCCGCACCGGGCGTCGGCGCGGACCTCTCCGGCGGCACCGCCTCCGCCACCCTCGCCCTCCTCGCCGCGGGCCTGCCCGGCGCCCCCGGCACCCTCCCGGGCTCCGGCTCACGGCTCCTCGCCGTCACCTTCAACGACCTCGCCACCCCGCAGGGCCGCGAGGGCGAACTCGAACGCGCCCACGCCCTCGCCGCCGACCCCCGGCTCCACCACGTCGTCGTGGCCGCCGCCGAGGAAGCCCTCCCCTACGCGGAACTCGACGGCCCCCTCACCGACGAACCCGGCCCCTCCCTCGTCTCCGCCGCCCGCGAGCGGCGCCGCCTCGCCGCCGGCTCCGCCGACCACTTCACCGGACACGGAGCCCGCCGCGTCCTCGACGCGCACCCCGCCCGCATGGCCGACCTCCTCCTCGACCGCAGACGCCGCCACCTGCTGCGCCCCGTCGCCGCCCTCGCCCGCTCCGCGCCTGCCGACCCGCTGCTCGTCCCCTTCTCCGTCTACTCGGCCGCCCGCCGCCTCGCCCGTACGCCGTACCGCGCCGGCATGGAGGCCGCCGCGGCCCGGCTCCGCGAGGGCGGAGCGGCCGTCGCCGCCGCGTCCGGGCCGGTCGACGCCTCGCTCGCCGCCCTCACCTGGTCCCGCCCCGGCCCCGCTGCGGGCTGGCTCACCGGCGAAGCCCTGGCGGAAGTATCGATCCGGCTGCGCGCCGCCGCCGGACGGCCCCCGCTCTCGCTGCGCCCCGGCGAGGCCCGCGCACGCGCCCTGCTGGCCCGGCACGCCGCCGACCACCGCGTCTTCGAGCAGGCCGTGGAGGTCCGCAGCCAGCGCCTGCACGCGCCGTTCCTCGACAACCAGGTCGTACGGGCCGCGCGCGCCCTGCCGGAGTCCCTGCGCGTACAGCCCGGGGCCCGCGCCGAGATCCTGCGCAGTGTCCTGGCCTCCGCCGGGGTGCGCGAACTCCCGCCCGGCTGGGGCGCCACGGCCCACACCCCGAACGAGACCGCCACCCGCCTGGGGCTGCGGGCCGCCCTCACCTCGCTGCTGGCCCTCTTCGCGGCGCCGCTCCTCGCCGACGCCGGCCTCGTCGACGCCCGGGTGGTGCAGCAGGCCCTGATCGACGCGGCCGAGGGGCGGCCGGTGCCGCTCGACGGGCTCGCGGAACTCGTCTCGATGGAGCTGTGGCTCCGCCGCCTCCTGGCCCGCCGCGGCACCTGCTGGACCGGCACCTCCACCCCCCGCCGCCGCGCGGTCCCACCCCTGGACACCCCCCTCCCCCGCCTGCCCCCCCGAGCCCTCCCGGCAGGCCGCTGACCAACCCGCTCCGCCAGGGGGCACGGCGCGGGGGCATGGGGGCGGGGCCCCCGGAGGGGTCCGGGCGTCACCTCCCACCGGTAGCCGGGGGCACGGGGCATGGGGGCGAAGCCCCCGCAAGCGGTCCGGGCGCAGCCCGGGGAACGGTGGAAGGGAGGGTAGGGGACCAGCCCCGCGCAGCGGCAGCCCCGGCCCCGGCGAACGCCACCGGCACCGGCCCCCTCGCCCGGCTGCGCCGCCTGGCCGGGCGCCGGCCGAAGGGCGCCGGCCCGGTTGGTGCCGCGCCCGCGGCCCCCGCCGCCTCCGTGAGGAACCTCGGCGTGCGCCGCGCCCGCACCGAGGTCCTGCACGACGTCACCCTCCAGGTGGCCCCCGGCGAGACCGTCGCCCTCATGGGCCGCAACGGCGCCGGCAAGTCCACCCTCCTCGCCGCCCTCACCGGCACCCTCGCCCCCTCCACCGGCCAGGTGACCGTCGGCGGCCGCACCCCGCACCGCACCCCGCCCCCGGAGATGGTCCGCCGGGTCGGCCTGGTGCCGCAGGAGCCCCGCGACCTCCTCTACGCCGACACCGTCGCCGCCGAGTGCGCCGCCGCCGACGCCGACGCCGGGGCGGCCCCCGGGACCTGCCGCGCCCTGGTCGGCGTACTGCTGCCCGGGGTGCCGGACGACACCCACCCCCGGGACCTGTCCGAGGGGCAGCGCCTGACCCTGGCCCTGGCCCTGGTGCTGACGGCCCGCCCGGCCCTGCTCCTCCTCGACGAGCCGACCCGCGGTCTGGACTACGCGGCCAAGGCCCGCCTGGTGGAGACCCTGCGCGGCCTCGCCGCCGACGGCCACGCCATCGTCCTGGCGACGCACGACGTGGAGCTGGCCGCCGAGCTGGCCCACCGGGTGGTCATCCTGGCGGGCGGGGAGGTCGTCGCGGACGGCCCGACGGCCGAGGTCGTCGTCTCCTCACCCGCCTTCGCGCCCCAGGTGGCGAAGATCCTGGCCCCGGGCCACTGGCTCACGGTGTCGCAGGTCGCCGCCGCCCTGGAGGCGACCCCGTGACGCCCCGCCCCGCCCGCCCCGTCCGCATCGGCCCCCGCGCCGCCGCGGCCCTGCTCCTGGTCACCCTCATCGGCATCGCCGCCTTCGGCTGGCCCCTGCTCGCCGACCGCCAGTCCGGCCTGGCCCACTCCCAGGACGCCCCGTGGCTGTTCGCCGCGCTGCTCCCGCTCCTCGTCGCCGTGGTCATCGCGACCATCGCCGACAACGGCATGGACTCCAAGGCCGTCGCCATGCTCGGGGTGCTCGCCGCCGTGGGGGCGGCGCTGCGGCCGCTGGGCGCGGGCACGGCCGGCCTGGAGCCCATGTTCTTCCTGATGGTGCTCAGCGGCCGCGTCCTCGGTCCCGGCTTCGGCTTCGTCCTCGGCTCCGTGACGATGTTCGCGTCCGCGCTGCTCACGGGCGGTGTCGGGCCGTGGATGCCGTTCCAGATGCTGGCGCTGGGCTGGTTCTCGCTGGGCGCGGGGCTGCTGCCGGGGCCGGAGAGGATCCGGGGGCGGGCCGAGCTGGCGATGCTCGCCGTGTACGGGTTCCTGGGCTCCTTCGCGTACGGCACGGTCATGAACCTGCAGGGCTGGGTGCTGCTTCAGGGCATGGGGCAGGGGATCTCCTTCCACCCCGGGGACCCGGTGCCGCAGAACCTGGCCCGCTTCGCCGCGTACTGCCTGGCGACCTCGGTGGGCTGGGACCTGGGGCGGGCCGCGCTGACGGTCGTACTCACGCTCGCCCTCGGGGGCACGCTGCTGAGGGCACTGCGCCGGGCGACTCGGAAAGCCGCGTTCGACGCACCCGTTTCCTTCGATTCGGGGGCCGGAAGTGACGCGGGACACCCACCACAGAGGGTCTGACCGGTCA
>NZ_JBNNPF010000109.1:0-7812 GCF_050275515.1 Streptomyces sp. NPDC004126
CCCAACCCGACGTTCTTATTATCTGTGGGGGCGGAGCCCCCAGGGAGGGGTCCGGGCGCAGCCCGGGGAACGGAGGAAGGGCGGGTAGGGGACCAGCCCCGCAGGGCCGGCCCCCGCCCCACCGCCCGGCCAGGGCAACGGCAGGGGCCCGGGCCCGCGGACGGCCACCCGGACCCCACGGGGCCAGGGGCTACGCCCCGGCGGTCCGGCGCCGCCGGACCAGGAGCACCGCCCCGCCCGCGCCCAGCGCCAGCGCCCCGGCCGCCGCGGCCGCCGGCCCCCCGCCGGAGCCCCCGCCCGGGGTGCCGAAGCCCCCGGCCCGGCCCTCGTCGGCGTACGCCGACCCCGGCAGCTTGTCCCCGTACAGTCCCGCCACCCGGGCCCGGTATCCGGCCAGCGCCGCCCCCCGGTCCCCCACGGCCCGCGCCGCGTCCTCGTCCAGCGGCAGCACCCGGTCTCCCCGGGCCACGTACCAGGCGTCGATCTGCGGCTCGCGGAACACGGTCCCGCCGGGCAGTTTCTCCGCACCCAGCCGGGCGTAGCGGAACTCGTCGTCGCCGGTGGCGATGTTCACCACCTGCCAGCCCGCCCCGGTCTTCGCGGTCCACAGGGCCGCCTTCTGCCCGTCCGAGGAGACGGCCGCGCTCGCCAGGTACTCCAGCCGCGCGACCGGCGCCCCGGCCTTCCCGGCGACGAAGTCCGGCGACAGGTAGCTGACCGGGGTCGCCTCGCCCTCGACCCGGGGCTGTGCGGCGGCGACCGACACCTTCCCCTCGCGGGCGAAGAACCGGGAGAGGGTGGCCAGGGTGTCGGGCGCGGCGGCGGCCTCGTGGGCGGCCGCCCGGTTCTCGGCGGTGGCGGTCTGCGGCTGCGGTACGGGCGCGGCGGCGGCCAGCCCGCCGGTGGCCAGTACGGCGGCGGTGGCTGCTGCGGCCGTGAGGAGCGCGGCCGCACAGGCGCGGAGCGTCATGGCGGTCACGCCCCGATCCGGTAGAGGGAGTGGGTCCAGGAGAAGGTGCTGTTGTCCACGTACCAGGCGTGGGAGGCCCAGTTGTAGCGGTCGCTGGAGGGCCACGGGTCGCCCCAGTAGACCCAGCTGTCGGCGGTGTCGTAGCCGTAGATCACGTGCATGTGGCCGCCGCCGCCCGACCACTGGATCCGTGTCTCGACCGGCCGGTCGGCGTTGATCTCGGTCTGCACGGTGGAGTACTGGAGCCAGCCCGTCACGTAGCTGCCGGAGTTGATGCCGGCCCAGCGCAGCGCGGTCTGCACGTTCCCGAGGGTGGCCTGGTTGTTGGGGCACTCGGTGCCCTGCTGGCGGTTGAAGGCGGCGTTGCAGAACTGGTTCTGGCTGTAGTTGCGGCCGAACCAGGTGGCGATGGTGTTGCCGCCGGCGGCCCAGCACCAGTTGTTCTTCTGCTGGGCCTGCATGGTGATGCCCAGCCGCTTCCAGGCCAGGGCGGCGCTCGGGGCGTCGGTGCCCGGGGCGGCGGCGGTGGCGGTACCGGCGCCGATGCCCACGGGCAGCAGGACGAGGAGCAGGGCGGAGACCAGGGTGGGGATCAGGGCGGCGGCCAGGGACGGCCGCCCTCTTCTGTTGCGCATCGCGTTCCTCCCGAATGGGGACCCGAGGTGGGGACTCGGGGTGTGTGGGGGTGGAGGAGCGCGTCCGGACGCTGTGGAGGAGCATCAGGGTGTTGTCGCGATCAGGTCAACACGCTTCAATACGCGGTGACATTGCAGTGTGAACGGTGGGGCTGCGGTGTGAACGGTTGCTGCCGTTCCACCAGGTCCCCCGGTACCACCGGCCCGGCCCCCCACCCGGCGCGTGTGAACGTTCACAGAGGAGTCGCCATGCGGCCCACCGGCGACCCGCCAAACGCGCCGGACGCGGCGCAGCTCGGACGGCTGCTGCGCGGCGGCCCCTTCCACGCCGCCCTGCGCGCCGCCATCGCCGCCCGCGGCCTGCCCCTGCAACGCGTCCAGCACCGGCTCGCGGCGCGCGGCATCAAGCTCGGGGTGACCAGCCTCAGTTACTGGCAGCAGGGCGCCCGCCGGCCCCGCCACCCCGAGTCCCTGCGGGCGGTATCCGCCCTGGAGGAGATCCTGGAACTGCCCGGCGGCTCCCTGCTGCGGCTGCTGGCCGGCACCCTCCCCGCCGCCGACCCGCCCCGCCCGGCCGCCCGCTCCTACCGGGCGCTGGTGAGCGTGGGCGCGGCGGTGGAGGGGCTGCTGGCCGGGATGGAGCTCCCGGCGGACGGCGGCCTGCACACGGTCGGCCACCACGAGCGGGTCCGCATCGGCCCGGGCGGCGAGCTGCGCACGCGGGAGTCGCAGCAGATCGTCCGGGCCCACCGCGACGGCGTCGACCGCTACCTCGCCGTCCACCACGGCGATCCGGGGTGCGACGCGACGCGGGTGGAGGTGACCGCGTACGAGAACTGCCGCACGGGCCGCGTGCGCTGCCACCCGGAGGCAGGGGTGGTGGTGGCGGAGCTGCTCTTCGACGCGCGGCTGCGGCGCGGGGACACGTACGTCTTCGGCTACGGGATCGCGGACGGCACGGGCGGCCGCAGCGCGGAGTACGTGCGCGGCTTCAGCTACGCGGGCGGGCAGTACATGCTCCAGGTCGCCTTCGACGAGGCGGCCCTCCCGGTGCGCTGCCGCCGCTTCGCCCGCACGGGCCCCGGAGCTCCCCGCACCGCCCTCGGCGACCTCACCCCGAGCGGCCGGCACCGCGCGGTGCACCTGCTGGAACAGGACGTGCGGCGCGGGATCCTGGGCATCACCTGGGACTGGGAGTAGCCCCGGCGGCCCTCTCGTCCGGGGCCGCCCACCGGCCGGCGAGGAAGTCCTCCACCGTCGCCGTGAACGCCCGCGGGTCGTCCAGCCAGGGGTAGTGGCCGGCGTCCGGCTGGACGGCGAGCGTCATCGCGGGGAAGAGGGACACGGCGTCCGCGGCCGACCGGGCGGTGGGCCACAGGTCCAGCCCGCCCGCGAGGAGCAGCCCGGGGCAGGACAGCGCCCCCAGGCGCTTGCGCAGGTCCTCGGTGTCGGGCGCGTAGCCCCGGTAGTAGTGCTCGCTGACCGGCAGCGAACGCTGGCCGGGGTCGGCGGCGGCGTGCTCGCGGGCGGCGGCGTCCCATCGGCCGTACATCAGCGGTTCGAAGGCGAAGCGGTACCGCGCCGCCTCGGAGAAGGTGCTCGCGGACCTCATCCGGCGGTACGCCGCCACCGCCTCGGCGTGCCAGGGCTCGGCCGCCCGGGCGGCGATCACCTCCGCCGCGCCGGTGTCGGAGGGCAGTCCGACGGCGGCGAACGAGGGGGTGACCAGGGTCAGGCTGTCCAGCCGGCCGGGGTGGGCGGCTGCGTAGAGCATGGCCAGGCTGCCGCCGGCGGAGTGGCCGAGCAGGTCGAGGCGTTCCAGGCCGAGGTGGCGGCGGAGCGCCTCGACGTCGGCCACCAGGCGGTCGACCCGGCACGTGGCCGGGTCGGCGGGCATCGCGGAGGCGCCGGTGCCGCGCGTGTCGGGCAGTATCAGGGTGCGGTGGGCGGACAGGCCGCCCAGGTCGCCGAGGTAGTCGACGGACCGGCCGGGGCCGCCGGGGAGGCAGAGCAGCGGCGGCCCGGCGCCGAGCGTGCGGAAGGCGAGCGTCGTGCCGTCGTACGAGGTGAAGGACTCCATGGCGGACACCCTGCGGGGCGGCGGCCGGGCCCGGCTATCGTTCAGCCACTGCTAAACGATCGGGGGCGGGCGGACGTGCCGGTGGAGATCCGCCTCTCGGCGGCCGAGGTGGCGCGGGTGCGGCTCGCGGTGTCCCCGCTGGCCGAGACGGTGTTCGGCGTACGGGCGGCGCTCGGTGCCGGCGGGCACGCGGTGCACCTGCCGTGGGTGCGGGAGGCACAGCCGGTGCTGGCGGCGGAACCGGAGCTTCCGTTGCTGCGGACGCTGCTCGAAGGCTGCCTGCCGTCGTTCCTGTTCCCGGTGCCGGAGGAACGCCTGCCCGCGTTCGGCGGCGAGCTGGCGGACCTGCGGCGGACGGACCCCGCGTACGTCACGGCCGAGTGCGCCGCACTGGGCGCCCGGGCCGGTGGGCTGCCGGAGCCGGCGGTGCTGCTGGAACGGGTGGCCGACGCGCTGGCGCGCTGTCACGCCCGGCTGGTGGCCCCGCACTGGGGGCGGATGCGGGCCGTGCTGGAGGCGGACCTCTCCCGGCGGGCGGTGACGCTGGTCGACAGCGGGGTGGAAGGCCTGCTCGCGCAGCTGCACCGCGATGTGGTGTGGCGGGAGGGCGAGTTGGTGGTGCACGGGCGCCGCCGCGCCGGCGCGGTGTGGACGGTCGACGCGGGCGGCCACGGGCTGGTGCTGATGCCGTCCGTCTTCGGCTGGCCGGACGTCGTCGTCGACCACTCCCCGCGTGCCGCCGCCTCCATCCGCTACCCGGCGTCCGGCGTCGGGCTGCTCTGGGAGCGGCCCCGTCCGACGTCCGCCGGGCTCGCCGCCGTCCTCGGCCGCACCCGCGCCGCCCTGCTCGCCGAACTCGGCGAGCCGCTCAGCACCCCCGACCTCGCCGCCCGCCTGGGGGTCAGCGCGAGCGCCGTCTCCCAGCACCTGGGCGCGCTGCGCGGTGCGGGCCTGGTGACGACCCGCCGTACGGGCCGTTCGGCGGTACACCTGCGCACCCGTACGGGCACGGCCCTCACCGCCGACGACGGGGCCGGGCCGGCGGACCCGGCCACCGGCGCCTGAGGCGCTCCCGTCCGATCGCCGGAACCCCGCCGACGGGTGCGCCGGCCTAGCCCGCGATCAGCTTGCCGTTCTCCACCTTGACCGGGACCGCCGGCAGCGGGTCGGTGGCCGGGCCGCGCAGGACCTTGCCGGTGGTGACGTCGAAGCGGCTGCCGTGGCAGGGGCAGTTGCCCTCGCCCTCGACGATCTTGTCGAGGACGCAGCCGGCGTGCGTGCACTGGGCGCTGAACGCCTTGTACTGGCCCTCCGCCTGGCAGCTGACGACGACCTTGCGCTCGCGGAACAGCTTCGCGCCGCCGACCGGGACGTCGGCCGCGCCGCCCAGCTCGACCGGCTCCTTCGGGACGGCCGGGCTGCCGGCGCCGCTGTTGCTCTCGGTGGAGCACGCGGTGAGCGCCGTCCCCGCGCCCACGGCCCCGGCGAGCGCGGCGGCGCCCTTGAGGACGGTACGGCGGGCGGCGGGCTGCTGCGCGGGCATGCGGTTCTCCTGGTACGAGTGGCGGGCCCCTGGTGCGGGGTCCACGGGTCGACCCGACGATACCGGCGCCCGATGGGATACCTTCCCCCGCGTGATCGTCGTCGGTGGAGAAGCCCTGATCGACCTCGTGCCCGTCGAGCGGCCGGCGGGCGCCCTGCTGCCCCGGCCCGGAGGCGGGCCCTACAACACCGCCCTGGCGCTGGGCCGGCTCGGGGCGGAGGTCGCCTTCTGCTCCCGGGTGTCGGCGGACGGCTTCGGCGAGAGCCTGCTGGCGGGGCTGCGGGCCGCCGGGGTGGACCTCTCGCTGGTGCAGCGCGGGCCCGAGCCGACCACGCTGGCCGTGCCCTCGCTGGGCCCGGACGGCTCGGCCGTGTACGGCTTCTACGTCGAGGGGACCGCCGACCGGCTGTTCGCCCTGCCGCCCGCGCTGCCCGCGGGGGTACGGGCCCTCGCGCTCGGGACCTGCTCGCTGGTGCTGGAGCCGGGCGCGTCCGCGTACGAGGCGCTGCTGCGCCGGGAGTCGCGGCGCGGGCTGCTGACCCTGCTCGACCCCAACGTCCGCCCGGCGCTGATCGCGGACCCGGAGGCGTACCGGGAGCGGTTCCTGGGGTGGCTGCCGTACGTGTCGGTGCTCAAGCTCTCGGAGGAGGACGCGGCCTGGCTGGGCGGCCGGGTCGGCGACTGGCTGGCGGCCGGCCCGTCGGCGGTGGTGCTCACCCGGGGCGCGGCGGGCCTGACGGTGTGGACCTCGGACGGCGCGGAGCACAGCGCGGCGGCCCTGCCCGTCGCCGTGGCGGACACGATCGGCGCGGGCGACACCGTCAACGCGGCGCTCCTGCACCGGCTCGCCGGGGCCCCGGACGCCGACGCCGCCGACTGGCCGGACGTCCTGGCCTACGCCGCCCGCGCGGCCGCGCTGACCTGCACCCGGGCGGGCGCCGAGCCCCCGTACGCGGCGGAGCTGTAGCCCGGCGGCTCAGCCGATGGCCGCCCACAGGGTCCGGGCGAGCGCCGGGGCGAACTCCTCGACCGGCTGGACCACGTCGGCGCCGGAGAAGTGCAGGAAGAAGGCCCGCTGGAAGCAGGCGCCGAGCAGCAGCGCGGCGGCGGCCCGGGGGTCGGCGTCCGCGCGGAGCCGGCCGGCGGCGAGCTCGCGGCGCAGCCGCCCCTCCAGGGCGTCCAGCACCACGTGCGGGCCGGCGCCGATCTCCCGGACCCCCTCGCGGTGGCGGCTGAGCAGGGCGGGCTCGGCGAAGAGCGAGGCGGCCAGCGGCATGGCCTCGGCGTAGAAGAGCGAGGCGTGCCGGGCGATGGCGGTGAGCGCGGCCTCCGCCCCGCCGTCCTCGGGGTCGGCGGCGAGGGCGGCCATCAGCGGGGCGGCGTTGGGGGTGCGCTCCACCAGCACGCGCACGAACAGCTCCTCCTTGTTGGCGAAGTGCTTGTAGAGCGCGGCTTCCGAGCAGCCCGCCTCACGGGCGATGGCCTTGGTGGTGGCGTTGGCGAGGCCGACGGTGCGCATGAGGCTCTCGGCGGCGTCCAGCAGGCGCTCGGGCGTGGGGCGGCTTGACGTAGGGGTGGGCATTCACTCACCCTAGTGGACACGGGGGTGAGTGAGCACTCACCCACCCACCCTCCATTCCCATTCCCATTCCCCGACGGGGGTCCCACGATGAAGATCACGGTGTTCGGAGCGACGGGCGGCGTCGGCCGCGAGGTGGTCCGGCAGGCGCTGGACGCGGGCCACGAGGTGACGGCCGTCGTCCGCGACCCCGCCCGGCTGGGCGTGCCCGCGCACGACCGGCTGCGGGTGGCGGTGGTGGCGGACCTGACGGACGAGGAGGCGCTGCTGCCGGTCCTCGCGGGGCGGGAGGCGGTGGTCTCGGCCCTCGGCCCCGCGAACAACAAGCAGGCCCGGCTGACCCCGATCGCGGGACCGGCGCTGCAGGCGATCGTCTCGGCGATGGACCGGGCCGGGGTGAGCCGGCTGTCGGCGGTCAGCGCGGCACCGCTGGCGCCGGAGCTGCCGTCGGACGGGGTGCTGACGAGGGCGGTGGTCTACCCGCTGCTGCGGAGGCTGCTGCGGGACCTGTACGCCGACCTGGCGGTCATGGAGGCGGCGATCGGCGCGAGCCGGACCGAGTGGACGGTGGTCCGGCCGCCGCGGCTGCTGAACCGGCCGCGCACGGGGGCGTACCGGCGGGCGCTGGACGCCAATGTGCCGGGCGGGAAGGTGATCGCCCGCGCGGACGTCGCGGACGCGCTCCTGACGACCCTGACGGACCCGTCGACGGCCCGCCACGCCCTCGGCGTCGCCGCCTGAGCCCGCCTTTTTTGACGCGCCGCTCGCGCGGCTCGGCCCCAGGGGGCCTTACCGGCTTCGCGCCGCTGCGCCGGACTCCGTCCGGCGGGTGTGGGGCGGGGCCGGTTCGGGTGGCTGGGGCCGGTGGGTCGTCTGCGGGTGGGTGGGCCGCTGCGCGGGCGAGGGTCCCCTACCCGCCCTTCCACCGTTCCCAGGGGCTCCGCCCCTGACCCCGGTCCTCAAACGCCGGACGGGCTCTCCATAGCCCCGCCGGCGTTTGAGGCG
>NZ_JBNNPF010000110.1:0-7330 GCF_050275515.1 Streptomyces sp. NPDC004126
GTGGGGGGGACCGACGCGACGGCGAGGTTGCCCCCCCCGGCTGCGCGCACGGGGGCGTCGGGGCGGCCGCCGGGCGTCGCTGCGCCGGGCGGCGGACCCGTACGCACGTCAGGCGGCGGGCTTGCCCGGCTGGTCGTGGGTCGAGCAGTGGATGCCGCCGCCGCCCGAGGCGATCGTGTCGATGGAGACCGGCACGATGTCGCGCTTGGGGAAGTGCTCCTGGAGGATGCCGCGGGCGCGGTCGTCCGCCGCGCGGTCGCCGAACTTGGGCATGAACACCGCGTCGTTGGCGATGTAGAAGTTGGCGTAGGTGGAGACGAAGTCGTCGCCGTGCCCCGTGATCCGGTTCAGGTCGGGCTGCGGGAGGTCGATGATCTCGAAGCGCCGGCCCCGGGCGTCCGTGGCCTTCGACAGGACGGACTTCGCCTGGTCCGCCGAGCGCGACCAGGAGTCCGGCGGGGTGCTGGGGTGCGCGCGGTCCAGCAGGACGACACCGGGCTCGGTGAACCGTACGAGGCTGTCGACGTGGGCGTCGGTGATGTCCTCGCCGCGCACGCCGGCCAGCCAGATGACCTTCTCCACGCCGAGGGTCTGCTTCAGCTCGGCCTCGATGGTGTCGCGCGACTTGCCGCGGTTGCGGTTGTCGTTGACGATCGAGCTCTCGGTGATCAGCAGGGTGCCCTCGCCGTCGGGCTCGAAGGAGCCGCCCTCGGCGACCAGTGGTGCCTGCACCCGGGGGATCTTGTACTTCTGCAGGAGCGCGCGCCCCACCTGGGCGTCGTTGGGGTGCTTCTGCTTGTTCCCCCAGCCGTTGAAGTTGAAGTCGACACCGACGACCTTGCCGCCCTCCTCGACGAAGACGGGCACGGTGTCGCGGGCCCAGAGGTCGTCGACGGCCAGCGGGATGACCTCGACCTGGGAACCGACGGCCTTCTGCGCGGCCGACACCTGCTCCGGGCGGGCCATCATGACCACGGCCTCGTACTCGCCGATCGCGCGGGCGATGCGGGCGATGTCCTCGCGGACGTAGCGCAGGTCCTCCTCCCACACCCCGGCGGCCAGGGCCGGCCAGGACATGAAGGTGCGGGTGTGGCTCTCCCACTCGGCGCCGAGCCGCCGCTTGGCGGTGCCGGAGGCGGACTGCGCCGAGCCGGCGGGTTCGCCGGACCGCAGGGCGGTCTCGGCCGGGCCGCAGGCGGCGGCGCCGAAGACGAGGGCACCGATCCCGGAGAGGGTGCGCAGGACGGTCCGGCGAGTGGGGGGCGGGTTCGTCACGGGAGACTCCGATCGTTTACCGGCGGGACAGGATCGCCTCGCCGGGACGGGCGCGGGGGCGCGACCAGGGGCTCGTGGCCCCGGGCCCCTACGGCAAGGGTGCGCGTCAACCCCGCGGTCGGCCGTTCGGCAGGAAAGCGGAACGGCCCGTGTCGGTACTGTGGCACTGACTGGATTTTCAGTCAAACCGCGACGTGCGGCGCGGTGCCAGCCGGTCGACCTCCACCCGGACCGCCGCCCGCAGCAGCTCACGGGCGTGGGCCGGCGGCGTCAGCCCGCTCAGCCACCGGACGCTGAGCCCCTCCAGCAGTGCGGTCAGCCGCTCCGCGGCGGCCGTGACCGCATCCGCGGACGCCGCCGGGTGCACGCCGCCGAGCAGCTCCGCCACCTCGGCCGTCCAGGCGGCGCCGGCCGCGGCGAGCTCGTCCCGCAGCTCCGGGTCGAACACCGCGTGGGCCCGCAGCTCCCCCCAGGCGGCGCTGTTCTCGCGCACCTCGGGCAGGTCCTGGACCTCCAGCAGCAGCATCCGCTCCAGCCGCTCCCGGGGGTCGCCGGCCGGGCCCGGCGGGAGGCCGTCCCGCCCGGTCTCCGTGTACCGGTCGGCCCGGTCCCCGATGAAGGCGAGGGCGTGCCGCAGGATGCCGGGCCGGTCCCGGAAGTGGTAGTAGACCAGGGCGGTGGAGACCCCCGCCTCCGCCGCCAGCTCCGTCACCCGCAGCCCCCGGACGCCCCTGCGTGCGATGACCCGGGCGGCGCTTTCGAGGATGACGCGTCTGCGGTCCGTCACGGTGTGATCCTTCCTGGCGATGTCGCGTCTCGCATTGTCGCACGTTGACTGAAAATCCAGTTAGGGCGACGATGCGATCCGGTCACTTCCGCATATCCGAAAGAGCCACCGCATGTCCGTGCAGCCTTACGGCGTACAGCCGGCCCACGAGGCCCTGTCCGCAGACGACCCCCGAGAGATCGGCGGCTACCGCCTCCACGCCCGGCTCGGCTCCGGCGGCATGGGCGAGGTCTACCTCGCCCACACCCCCGGCGGCCGCCCGATCGCACTCAAGGCCGTCCGCAGGGAGTTCGCCGCGGACCCGGCCTTCCGGGAGCGGTTCGCCCGCGAGGTGGCCAGCGCCCGCCGGATCCACGGCCTCTTCACGGCCCAGGTGGTCGACTTCGGGGTCGACGAGCGCACCCCCTGGCTGGCCACCGCCTACGTACCGGGCCCCTCGCTCGACGAGGTGGTGCGCCGGCACGGCCCGCTGCCGGTCCGCACGGTGCTGCTGCTCGTCGCGGGCATCGCCGAGGCGCTCCAGGCCATCCATGGCGCGGGCGTGGTCCACCGGGACCTCAAACCGGCCAACGTGCTGCTCGCCGGCGACGGCCCGCGGGTGATCGACTTCGGGATCGCGCACGCGGCCGGCTCGGCCGCCCTGACCGGCACCGGGCTGCGGATCGGGACCGCCGCCTTCATGGCGCCCGAGCAGGCGCTCGGCCGCCCGGTGACGTCCGCCACCGACGTCTTCGCCCTCGGCGCGCTGACCGCGTACGTGGCCGGCGGCCAGCCGCCCTTCGGCGGCGGGCCGGAGTCGAGCGCCCTCTACCGGGTGGTCCACGAGCACCCCGACCTCTCCCGGGTCCCCGCCGAGCTGGAGCCGCTGGTGCGCTGGTGCCTGGCCAAGGAGCCGGCGGACCGGCCCACCACCGCCGAGCTGATCGGGTACGTCCACGCCCACCCCGGTGTCGGGCCGCGGCCGGAGTTCACCGAGGGCTGGCTGCCGCGGCCGGTCCGGGAGGAGGTCGGCGCGGGGCGGGGCGCCGGACGGCCCGCCCCGCCCGCCCCGCAGGCCCCGCACGCGCCGACGGCCCCGGCCGCCCCCGCTCCCGTACCCGCCCCGGTACCGGCGCCCGCACCCGTACCGGAAGCGGACGGCGGACGACGGGCGCGGCGGCGCGGCCGCGGGCGCCTGCCGGCGGTGGCCGCGGCGGTGGCCGTGACCCTCGCGGCCTGCGGCGGGGCCCTGTACTGGTTCGACACCGGGGAGCCGGACGGCGGGGCCGACGGCTACGTCCCCGGCTACACGGGGGCCAGGCTCACCGCCCCCGACTCCGGCTACGAGTTCGACCTGGAGGCCGGGAAGGTCGTGCCGGCCGACACGGCCACCTGGTACCTGGCGCCGGAGGGCCGGTCCTTCGTCCCCTCGGAGTCCTCGGACGTGCACCTGGCCGAGGGCGCCGCGCCGACGCCCGCCGACTGCGAGCAGGGCATCGGGACGAAGCCGGTGACCGCGCTGCCCTTCAGCGCCCTGGGGGAGCGGCGGCCGCTCTGCGTGCGCAGCCCCGACCACAGCCGCATCGTCGTCGTCCGGCTGGTGGAGGCGGCCGCGGACGGCTCCGTCACGATCCTCGTGGACCAGTACCACCGTGAGTGAGCGTCCCGCCCGCGCCAAGCGGAACATCCCCGAACATCCCCGCCCCGCTGCTTGACTGAATTTTCAGTTAACGCAAGGATGCCCGTCATCCCCGCCCCTTCCGCATCAGGGAGCACCATGGACACGCCCCGCACCACCCGTCGAAATCTCCTCCGGTACGGCGCGGCAGCCGTCCCGCTGACGGTCCTCGCGCCGGTCCTCCCCGCGACCGCCGCCCGGGCGGCGACCGCCCCGAACGCCGGCGCCGGCGCGCTGACCATGCCCGCCGAGACCGACCCGCACGTCCGCACCTACATGGCCTGGCCCGCGCTCTCCTCGGTCTGGGGCCGCCCGCTGGAGCGGGTCCGCGCCGACATCGCCGAGGTCGCCCACGCGATATCGCGGTTCGAGCCGGTGGTCGTCCTGGCCCGCCCCGGCCAGGCCGCCGACGCCCGCTACCTGTGCGGCCGGGGCGCCCGGTACGCCGTCGACGTGGTCGAGATCCCGGTCGACGACCTCTGGATCCGGGACTTCGGCCCCACCTTCGTGGTGGGCCCGGGCACCGTCGCCGGGGTGGACACCAACTTCAACGGCTGGGGCAAGACGGGCACGAAGTACGCCCAGCCCTTCGCGAACGACGCCGCGGCGGCCGGCATCCTCCTCGACGAGTACCAGGTGCGCCGCATCCGGGCCGGCTTCACCGGCGAGGGCGGCTCGCTGGAGACCGACGGCGAGGGCACCCTGCTCGCCACCGTCAGCTCCCTCGTCAACCCCAACCGGAACCCCGGGATGGGCCAGGCGCAGGTGGAGGACGCCCTGCGGAGCTCCCTCGGCGTGGACAAGGTGATCTGGGTGCCGGGCCTGGCCGGCCAGGACATCACCGACTGCCACATCGACTGCCTGGCCCGCTTCACGGCCCCCGGCAGGGTCATCCTCGACCGGCCCGCCCCCGGCACCGACCCCAAGTGGGTCGCGGTGTACGAGGAGACCAGGCGCGTACTGGAGAGCGCGACGGACGCCCGCGGCCGGCGCCTGGCCGTCACCGAGCTCCCCGGCCCCGACCGGAGCAGGATCCGGGGCAAGGGGGAGGAGTTCCTGTCGAGCTACACCAACTACTACACGCCCAACGGCGCGGTCGTCCTCCCTCAGTTCGGCGACCCGTACGCCGACAGCGCCGCGTACGCGATCCTCCAGGCCGCCTACCCGGCGCGCCAGGTGGTCCAGGTCGACATCGACGGCATCGCGAGCGGGGGCGGCGGCATCCACTGCGCCACGCAGTCGCACCCCGTCCCGCCGGCCCCCTGATGCCTTCCGGGGTGCCCCGGCGGGCGGGCGCCGCACCGGTCGGGGGGCGGGCCGCGCCCCGCGCGGCCCGAACGCCCGGTGACGGGCCGCTTACGTCCGGCCGGGAGCACCCCGGTAAGGTGCGGGACATGGCGTCTCGCAGCACTCAGATCCTCGAAGCGGCCGCCCGGGTGATCGCCCGGCGCGGGGTCCGCGGGCTGCGCGTGGAAGAACTCGCGGCCGAGGCCGGGGTGTCGACCGCCCTGATCTACTACCACTTCAAGGACCGCACCGGGGTGCTGCGCCAGACCCTGGAGTTCATCAACGACCGAGCCGAGCGGTACACCACCGACCGCGACCCCTCCGAGCCGCCGCTCGCACCCCGTCAGGAGCTGGAGGAGACCCTCCTGCTGGAGCTCCAGGACACCGTCGAGGTGCGGGAGAACAGCGCGGCGTGGGGCGAGCTGCGGGCCAGCGCCGTCTTCGACGAGGTGCTCCGCGAGGACCTCGCCCGCGCCACCCTGGTGTGGGTCCAGGAGGTCGCCGCGCTGCTGGGCCAGGTCCAGCCCATGGTCCCCGCCTCGGCGCTCGCCGCGGCCGCCGAGCGGCTCACGGCCCTGCTGGAAGGGCTCAGCATGCGCTGGCTCAGCGGCGGCATCAGGATCGGCCACGCGCGCGAGCTGATGCTCGGCGCCATCGACGCCGAGCTGGCCGGGCTCAAGCAGGGCTGAGGCCCCCTCCCGCCCCCCGTTTCCCCTTCCCGGGTGACGGGGACGTTTTGCCGCCACATCTATTGACTGAATTTTCAGTCAGTGCCAGAGTGAAGCCCAGACCGGCCCCGGCCGCATCCCTCGCGGTACTTCTCGCGCCGCGCCTACGAGGCGCCCCGCGCCGCCGCACCCGGACGGCGTACCCCTTCGGCCCTCCGGCACTCCCGCCCCGGCGCACCCCGCACCACGCCACCCCACCCTCCCGTCTCCGGAGGAAGGACACCATGCCCCTGACCCCCACCGAGCGTGACCGGCTGCTGCTGTTCACGACCGCCGAACTGGCCAGGGCCCGGCGCGCCCGGGGCCTGAAGCTGAACGTCCCGGAGGCCACGGCGCTGATCGCGGACGCGGTGTGCGAGGCGGCGCGCGACGGTCTCCGCCTCGCCGAGGCCCTGGAGCGCGGGCGCGGCGTGCTCGGCCACGACGACGTGCTCCCGGGTGTGGCGGACATCGTCACCGAGGTGATGGTGGAGGCGGTGTTCGAGGACGGCAGCCGGCTCGCGGCCGTGAGCGACCCCTTCGGGGAGCACCCCCGCAGCGATGCCGCGCCGGGAGCGGTCCTGCCCGCCGGGGACGGAGTGGTGGCCCCGGAACCGGTGGTGGCCCTCACCGTCCGCAACACCTCCGCGGTCCCGGTGAGCGTGACCTCGCACTTCCACTTCTTCGAGGCCAACCCGCGCCTCGACTTCGACCGGGCCGCGGCCTACGGCATGCGCCTGGCGGTCGCCGCGGGCTCGTCCACCCGGTTCGACCCCGGTGCCGACGTCGAGGTGGGTCTCGTACCCGTCGGCGGCGAGCGGATCGCCATCGGCTTCGCCGGCCTGGTGGACGGACCCCTGGACGCCCCCGGCGCCAGGGAAGAGGCCCTGCGCCGGGCCGCCGCCTGCGGCTACCTCGGCGCGCGCACCCCGGAAGGGACCCCCTGATGAGCAGGCCCACGCGGCACGCCGACCACTGCGACCCCGGCAGCAGCCGCCACATCGACCCGCACGAGTACGCGGCGGTGCACGGCCCCCGGGCCGGGGACCGGGTCCGGCTCGGCGACTCGGGGCTGACCGTCCGCGTCGAGTACGACGCCCAGAAGCCCGGCGACGAGTTCCTGGCCGGCTTCGGCAAGACCGCCCGCGACGGCCTGCACCTGAAGGCGGCGGCGGTCCGCGAGACCTGCGACATGGTCATCACCAACGTCCTCGTCATCGACGCCGTCCTCGGGATCAGGAAGGTGTCCGTCGGCATCCGCGAGGGCCGCATCCACGCGATCGGCCGGGCCGGCAACCCCGACACCCTCGACGGGGTCGACGTGGTCGTCGGCACGGGTACGACGATGATCCCGGGCGAGGGTCTGATCGCCACGGCGGGCGCCGTGGACACCCACGTCCACCTGCTCTCCCCGCGCATCATGGAGGCCTCGCTCGCGAGCGGCGTGACCACGATCATCGGGCAGGAGATCGGGCCGAGCTGGGGCGTGGGCGTGAACTCCCCCTGGGCCCTGCGGCACGGGTTCAACGCGTTCGACGCCTGGCCGGTGAACATCGGCTTCCTGGCGCGCGGTTCCTCCTCGGACGCCGCTCCGCTGGTGGAGGCCCTGGCCGAGGG
>NZ_JBNNPF010000111.1:0-7065 GCF_050275515.1 Streptomyces sp. NPDC004126
CCGACGCCCCCATCATCACCACCGACGCCCGCCACCGCGCGGACGCCAAGAGCGCCCTCATCACGCTCGTCGAGCACGCCCTCATGGCCCGGCTCCGGTAAGCAGAGCGGAACACCGCGGAAGGCCCCCGTGTCCGGGACACGGGGGCCTTCGCCGTACCCGGTGCGCGGCGCGGCGTCCCGGGGCGGGCACGCGGAAGGCCCCGCACCCCTCGGACGGGGTGCGGGGCCTTCCGGCGTTCGTGCGTGTGCTGCTCAGCCGCGCCAGCTGTGGGGGGCCTGGAAGCCCCGGCTGCGCTCCAGGCGGCGCCAGCCGGCCGTGGAACTGCGGGTGGCGGCGGCCTCCTCCGGGGTGGCGGCGGCGCGGGCGAGGAGGATCGCGGTGATCGCGGCCAGCTCCTCGGGGGCGGCGTTGCCCTTCTCGACCTTCAGCAGGGTGTCGGTGGCGGTGCTCATCGTCGGCAGGTCTCCTTCGCTGGTTACTGCGGCGGGTTGCCGTGCTTGCGAGACGGCAGATCGGCGTGCTTGGTGCGGAGCATCGCGAGGGCGCTGACGAGCACCCCGCGGGTCTCGGCGGGGTCGATGACGTCGTCCACGAGGCCGCGCTCGGCCGCGTAGTACGGGTGCATCAGCTCGGCCTTGTATTCCTTGACCATCCGGGCGCGCATCGCCTCGGGGTCCTCGGCGTCCGCGATCTGCTTGCGGAAGATCACGTTGGCGGCGCCCTCGGCGCCCATGACGGCGATCTCGTTGGTGGGCCAGGCGTAGGTGAGGTCGGCACCGATGGACTGGGAGTCCATGACGATGTACGCGCCGCCGTAGGCCTTGCGCAGGATCAGCGAGATCCGCGGCACCGTGGCGTTGCAGTACGCGTACAGCAGCTTGGCGCCGTGGCGGATGATGCCGCCGTGCTCCTGGTCGACGCCGGGCAGGAAGCCCGGGACGTCCAGCAGGGTGACGATCGGGATGTTGAACGCGTCGCACATCTGGACGAAGCGCGCGGCCTTCTCGGACGCGTGGATGTCCAGGACGCCGGCGAGGTGGCCGGGCTGGTTGGCGACGATGCCGACGACCTGGCCGTCGAGGCGGGCCAGGGCGCAGATGATGTTGCGCGCCCAGCGCTCGTGGATCTCCAGGACGTCGCCGTCGTCGACGAGCTCCTCGATGACCTTGAGCATGTCGTACGGGCGGTTGCCGTCGGCGGGGACCAGGTCCAGGAGGACGTCCGAGCGCCGGTCGGCGGGGTCGGTGTTCTCGTGGACCGGCGGGTTCTCGCGGTTGTTCGAGGGGAGCATCGTGATGAGGTACCGGACCTCGGCGATGCAGGTCTCCTCGTCGTCGTACGCGAAGTGCGCGACGCCGGAGGTCTCGGCGTGCACGTCGGCGCCGCCGAGGCCGTTCTGGGTGATCTCCTCACCGGTGACGGCGCGGACGACGTCGGGGCCGGTGATGAACATCTGCGAGGTGTCCCGGACCATGAACACGAAGTCCGTCAGGGCCGGGGAGTACGCGGCGCCGCCGGCACACGGGCCCAGCATCACCGAGATCTGCGGGATGACCCCGGAGGCCTTGGTGTTGCGCTGGAAGATGCCGCCGTAGCCGGCGAGGGCGGAGACGCCCTCCTGGATACGGGCGCCGGCGCCGTCGTTGAGGGAGACCAGCGGGGCACCGGCCGCGATGGCCATGTCCATGATCTTGTGGATCTTCGTGGCGTGGGCCTCGCCCAGCGCGCCGCCGAAGATGCGGAAGTCGTGCGCGTAGACGAAGACCGTGCGGCCCTCGACCGTGCCCCAGCCGGTGATGACACCGTCGGTGTAGGGCTTCTTGGCCTCCAGGCCGAAGCCGGTCGCCCGGTGCCGGCGGAGCTGCTCGACCTCCCTGAAGGAACCTTCGTCGAGCAGGAGCGCGATGCGCTCGCGCGCGGTCAGCTTGCCCTTGGCGTGCTGGGCCTCGGTCGCGCGGTCACTGGGGCCGCGCCGGGCCTCCTCGCGGAGGGAGTGCAGCTCGGCCACGCGCCCGCGGGCGTCCGTCGGCTCGCTCGGGGTCTGGTCCACAACGGTCATGTACCGACCTTACGAAGCGTGGCCATCAAAACCCTCCGTTGGTTCTACACAGTCTCGGACCCCGTCCGCTGTGCGGCCCGGACAGAACCTCCGAAGGATGCATGGACTCCCCCAGCAGGGACCTTCGGCCTTTGTGGGGGTTCGACAAAACGGCGACACCCCGACCCAAGAAGTTGAAATTTGAACGGAATGGGTCTAGCGTCGCTCTTGTTGAAAGTTGAACCAAACCGCAGGACTCCCCAGGAGGAAGTCATGGGCATCTTCTCCCGCCGCAGCCAGACCACCGCCGCCCCCGCCGCCCAGCAGGCCGCGGTGGCCACGCTCCCCGTCGACCCGGCCCTCGCCGCCCTCACCGGCGACTACGCCATCGACGCCGCGCACAGCAGCATCGGCTTCACCGTCCGCCACGCCATGGTGACCAACGTCCGCGGCAGCTTCGCGCAGCACGAGGGCACCCTCCACCTGGACGGCGGCGACCCGTCCCGCTCCACCGCCTCCATCGACGTGCAGATCGCCTCGGTCAGCACCGGCATCGCCGACCGCGACGCCCACCTGCTGGGCAGCGACTTCTTCGACGCCGAGCTCTTCCCGCTGATGACCTTCCGCTCCACCTCGGCGGAGCAGCTGGGCGGCGACAAGTACCGCATCACCGGTGAGCTGACGATCAAGGACGTGACGCGTCCGCTCGCCATCGACCTGGAGTTCGCCGGCTCCGCCACGGACGTCTACGGCAGCGAGCGCGTGGGCTTCGAGGGCTCGGCCGAGATCCTGCGCTCCGACTGGGGCCTGACCTGGAACGCGGCCCTGGAGGCCGGCGGCGTGATGGTCAGCGACAAGGTGAAGCTGACCTTCGACATCTCGGCGGTCAAGCAGGCCTGACCACGGCCCGCGCGGAACCCCGGGGGCGGCTACCAGCCGCCCCCGCCGTCGAAACCGCCGCCCCCGTCGAAGCCGCCGCCGCCGCCGAAGTCCCCGCCGCCGAAGTCGGACGGGTTGAAGTCGGCCCCCGAGACGTCCCCGCCCTCGAAGCCGCCGCCGTCGTAGCCGCCGTACCCGCCGCCGAAGTCCGAGGCGTACGCGGGGGTGGCCATCATCGAACCGAGCATCGTGCCCACCAGCAGGCCGGGCAGCATCCCGCCGCCGAAGTACCCGCCGGCCCAGGGGCCGTAGGCCGGACCGGCGTCGTAGTACGGCCGCCGGCCGTGCTCCGTGTCCACGGTCCGCACCGCCGGGTCCAGCCCGTCGCGCAGCCGGGCGCCGTCCGCCGCGCAGACCGGTACCGTACGGGCCGCCCCCGCGGGCGGGGCCCAGGCGGCGTCCTCCGTGCTCGGCCCGTGGCGCGGGTCGAAGAAGCAGGGCGCGCGTCGCTCCGGCAGCGGCCTGCCCTGGCGCCGGGCGTCCAGGCTGGCCAGGGCGAACCGGCCGTCCTCCAGGGCCTGGGTCACCCCCTGGACCTCGTGCGGCTCCCGCACCGAGGCCATGATCCGCTTGGCCTTCTCGTAGGAGTCCAGCCCCTGCTCGTAGTCCGCGCGCATGGCGTCGTCGGCGCCGGGCTCGCCGGGGTGGAAGTCGAGGCGTTCGAGTTCCTCGCCGAAGGCGGTGATGTCCTCGTCCACGACCACGCTCAGCCGGGCGACCGCCTCCCGCCGGGCCTCTTCCTTCTTCTTCCGGTTCCGCTTGACCAGCAGGTAGGTCCCGCCGCCGCCGGCGAGGACCACCGCGCCGAGGGCGATCATCGCCCCGGCCGAGGAGCCGCCGCCGTCGGAAGCCCCGCCCCAGGAGGCCGGGGCCCTGCCCTTCATCTGCGGGAGGGCCTGGTCGACGAAGTTGTTCAGCTCGGTCGCGGCGTCCACCGCCCCGCCCGCCTTCACCGCGTCGGTGAGGTTGCGGACGGCGTTGCCCGGCATGACGGCCCGGTCGGCCCCGGCGTCGAAGCCGTCGCCGAGCCGGATGGCGTAGAGCCCGGTGATCCCGGTCCCGGTACGGACCGTGCGCAGCACGCTGTCGGCCGGGAAGGCCGGGGTGGCCGGCAGTACGGCGACGAAGAGCGGCTTGCCGGCCGCCTTGATCTTGGCGGCGAGGGCGTCGGCCTGGGCCGGCGACAGCTGCGCGGCGGCCCCGGGGTCGACGTAGACCGGGCCCTTCTTCAGCGCCTCGGCCACGGCGGCGGTCCCCCCGTCGGCGGCGGCCGCCTGCGGAGCGGCCCCGAGCACACCGATGCCCAGCGCCAGCAGCAGACCGGACAGCACCGATCCCATACGTACGGATATCAGCCTGGTCCTCATACCGACGACGCTACCCGAACCATCCCTTTCCCGTGTGAGCTGGACATAAGCCCTTCCCGGTTCTCACGGGGCCCCGCCCGCGTAGCCTGCCGCCAGGGGGTGGGCCGATGCGGCGCGCGTGGTGCGGGGTGGCTCTGGCACTGGCGGGAGCGGGGATGCTGGCGGGCTGCTCGGCGGCCGATCTGTCGCTGATCTCGGTCGGCATCGGCGCCGACGGAACGCCGCAGGTCACGATGGCTCCGTGCGGCAAGGACGCGATCGGCACCGCGAGCCTCCACATCCGCGACAGCACCACTCCCGCGCCCGGTGCACCGCAGCCCACGGTGACGACGCCGTTGACGGACGGCTGGATGGCGGGCGGCTCCCCGCTCGCCCCGGGGCGGGTCACGTTCCCCCTCTTCTCCCCTCCGGCCACGTGGGCGGTGCGCGAGTGGGGCGCCGAACGGAGCCTCAAGCCCGGTCACAGATACAGCCTGAGCTTCCACGCCCCGGGCTTCGCCGACTACTCGGGGCACGTCTCCTTCACGGCCGAGGACCTCGCCGGCCTGGGGCCCGGCGAGGTGTGGGCCGGCGGCAGGGCCATGTCCCCGAAGAAGTTCCGCAAGCTCGTCGCGGACGAGTGCTGACCGCCGCCTGGACTACTCGGCCGGCTCCACGCCCGCGTGCAGGAGGCCGAAGGTGTAGGCGTCCTCCAGGGCCTGCCAGGAAGCGGCGATGACGTTGGGGGCGACGCCCACGGTGTTCCACTCGCGGGTGCCGTCCGTCGTGGCGATCAGGACGCGGGTCGTGGACTCCGTGCCGTGCTTGCCCTCCAGGATGCGGACCTTGTAGTCCACCAGCTCGAACTTGGCCAGCTGGGGGTAGAAGCGCTCCAGCGCGACCCGCAGCGCCCGGTCGAGGGCGTTGACCGGGCCGTTGCCCTCCGCCGTGGCGACGATCCGCTCGCCCTTGGCCCGCAGCTTGACCGTGGCCTCGTTGGCGTGGGTGCCGTCGGGGCGGTCCTCGACGATGGCCCGCCAGGACTCGACCCGGAAGTACTTGCGCGCCCGGCCCTCGGCCTCGGCGCGCAGCAGCAGCTCGAAGGAGGCGTCGGCGGCCTCGTACGTGTAGCCGGCCAGCTCGCGCTCCTTGACCCGCTCGACCACACGGGCGATCAGCGCGCGGTCGCCGCCGAGGTCGACGCCGAGCTCCTTGCCCTTGAGCTCGATGGAGGCCCTGCCGGCCATGTCGGAGACCAGCATGCGCATGGTGTTGCCGACGCGCTCGGGGTCGATGTGCTGGTACAGGTCCGGGTCGACCTTGATCGCCGAGGCGTGCAGGCCCGCCTTGTGCGCGAAGGCGGAGACGCCGACGTACGGCTGGTGCGTGGAGGGGGTGAGGTTGACGACCTCGGCGATGGCGTGGGAGATGCGGGTCATCTCGCCGAGCGCGCCCTCGGGGAGGACCTTGCGCCCGTACTTGATCTCCAGCGCGGCGACGACCGGGAAGAGGTTGGCGTTGCCGACGCGCTCGCCGTAGCCGTTCGCGGTGCACTGGACGTGCGTGGCGCCCGCGTCGACGGCGGCCAGGGTGTTGGCGACGGCGCAGCCGGTGTCGTCCTGGGCGTGGATGCCGAGGCGGGCCCCGGTGTCGGCCAGCACGGTCGAGACGACGGCGGTGATCTGGGCGGGGAGCATGCCGCCGTTGGTGTCGCAGAGGATGACGACGTCGGCGCCGGCCTCGTGGGCGGTGCGGACGACGGTCTTGGCGTACTCGGGGTTGGCGCGGTAGCCGTCGAAGAAGTGCTCGCAGTCGACGAAGACGCGGCGGCCCTGGGCGACGAGGTGGGAGACGGTGTCGCGGACCATCTCCAGGTTCTCGTCCAGGGTGGTGCGGAGCGCGAGTTCGACGTGCCGGTCGTGGGACTTGGCGACGAGGGTGATGACCGGCGCGCCGGACTCCAGGAGGGCGCGCACCTGCGGGTCCGAGGCGGCGTCGCCGCCGGCCCGGCGGGTGGCGCCGAACGCGACGAGCTGGGCGTTCTTGAAGTCGATCTCGGCCCGGGCGCGGGCGAAGAACTCGGTGTCGCGGGGGTTGGCGCCCGGCCAGCCGCCCTCGATGAAGCCGACTCCGAACTCGTCCAGGTGCCGGGCGATGGTCAGCTTGTCCGCGACCGTGAGGTTGATGCCCTCACGCTGGGCGCCGTCGCGCAGGGTGGTGTCGAAGACGTGGAAGGCGTCGTCGAGGGCCGCTGTCGGCTGGGTCGCCTCTGTCGTCGTCATGCTGATCTGACTCCTGTCGGATGAGTGGTTCCGGAGACCGGGGATCCACTGCCCCCATCATCGCGCGCCGCCCGCTTCCGGCATGTTTCTGCCCTTGGAAACGAAAAGACCCCTCGCGGGTGCGAGAGGTCTGCGCGCGGGTCTGAGGCACGGTGGCCGCTGCCGCGGAGGTCGTCCACGGTTTCAGCGGTCACAGAGGACCGGCGCGCTGCTGTCCATAATCATGAGCTGAGCAGACACGCTCGCAGTGTGTCACACGGCCCGTCGCCGGTGGACGCCGGTCTCAGCATGCGGGCACCCGGCGTCCGCCAGGCGGCCCGCCGCACGTGGGAGCCCTAGGGCCTGTCGTCAAACTCCCGTCTGCCCCGCGACGCCTGGCACGCGCTCTCGCCGCACCGGGCGAAAGCCAAGTACGTCCAGTACGCGGGCTTCCGCCCGGCGCACCGAGAGCACGCAC
>NZ_JBNNPF010000112.1:0-6301 GCF_050275515.1 Streptomyces sp. NPDC004126
CCGCCCGCTCCCCGCCCCCGTGCGCTCGGCGGCGGGCGGCTCCGCCGCCCAGAGCCGGCCTTCGGCCGGGGGCCCTCCGCTTCGCTCCGGGCCATGGCGCGCTGTGCGCGGGGTCCTCCGCTCCGCTCCGGACTTTGCTCGCTCCGCTCGCACCGAGCTCGCTCCGCTCGCTAACCGCCTCGCTGCGCTCGGCGGCGGGCGGCTCCGCCGCCCAGAGCCGGCCTTCGGCCGGGGGCTCTCCGCTCCGCTCCGGGCCATGGCGCGCTATGCGCGGGGTCCTCCGCTCCGCTCCGGACCCTGCTCGCTGCGCTCGCAGCAAGCTCGCTCTGCTCGCTAACCCCTTCGCTGCGCTCAGGGGCTGGGCGGCTTCGCCGCCCCAGAGTCGGCCTTCGGCTGGAGGCCTTTCGCTTCGCTCCAGGCCTTAACCGCCCAGAAGGCCCTTCCGGTGGGGCCCTCCGCTCCGTTCCAGGCCAAGACGAGCTGCGCGCGGGGTCACTCGGTTCAGGGCCTTGTTTGCTCCGCTCGCAACGGGGGCTAGCTCGTTGCTCCGCTCGGCGCAGGGCCGTTCCGCGGCCGTACGCCCGCCTCTGGCCCGGTTCCAAGCTGACTCGCCCCGTTCCCCGGCATCCCATTTCTTGGATAGTGCCGGTCCTCCGCCCGGGGTCCTCCGCTGCGCTCCGGACGATGCAGCGGTGCCCTCCGCTTCGCTGCGGGCACTGAAAGAGGCCCCTCTCTTTGCTCGGAAATAGAAGGTCCTTCGCTTCGCTCCGGACCCGCTGTAGAGCTCTGTCGCTCCGCTCGCGACAGGCTTCTACTCCACCTAGGCCTTTCAGGCGTTGGCGGCCTGAGGAGTCTGAGCCGTGCGCGGTCCGCTGATGCTTAGGTGCCGGGAGACCTGCTGACCTTTGGTTTGGGCAGCACCTGGTAGAACCGGCTCCCCCACATTTCCACTTGAGTACCCCTAGCCACTTGCTGGGGCCTCCTGTCCATCTGTGCTCCGGCTGTTCGATGGGTTCCTGTGGTGGACAGGGTGTGAAGGGTCGGCGCAGGAGGGCCCGTGGGTTGCTGGAGGGTTGCTGGATAGGGGCGGGGTGTTAACGGCGTTAATGGGTTGATGAGGCGCTGATTCAAAGTGATGTCGGGATAGAGATAGGAATCAGTCAGATTCTGCGTGGTTATGGACAGGGTGTCCGGAGCCCATCGGTTCTGTGGCTGAGGTGCCGTGACGTCAGGAAGTTGTGGCTGCGCGCGGGTTGCAGACGGCGTTGAGTGCGCGCAGCGCGGCAGGAGACGGCCTATAGAGGGTACGGATATGCGTTGCCGCAGGTCAGAGGGGGTGCGCGGGGAAAGTTATGTCCCCCCAGAAGGGACATAACTCGGGGGATGTGTCGCTGGTAGGGGGACAGAACTCCTGCAAAACGTCAGTGAGGCTGACGCTTTTTGGGCCAAAACGTCGGGGAGACTGACGTTCCTGCGGAGATGTGTCGCCGAACTGCGTGAGGGCGGGGAGGCGTTGGGTGTGGGGGTCCGAGAGGGGCCGCAGAGGGGCCTTGGCCGAGATGTGTCCCTCCTGGGGGGACACAAGACACGCCGAACGTCAACGAGCGTGACATTAGTGTCACCCTTGTTGACATACTCTCTCTCCAGATCAACGAAGTGGAGAGCATCCTCGTGTCATCAGAAGCACAGCGCCGCCGGCAGAGTCCGTCGCGCGCGCCGCGTCCTGATCTCCCCGTTGATGACGCGATCTCGGCGTGGAGTCAGCCTCTGGCTCCGGTCAAGGATCTGGACAGCCTGGCGAAGCGGTACCCCAGCCGGAAGCTCACGCTGGACGGTGAGCGCAAGCCGCTGGAGTTCTACGGGACGCAGAGTCAGCCAAATGCGTTCTCGATGGACAGCCTCGAGTTCTTCCTGGTGATTGCCCAGTACTTCAGGGAAGCCTTGCCCTTGAGGCTCATCCTGCTGCTGATCGCGTGCCAGCGTGCGGGAGGGCGGATTCCACTTACGCAGGAGGAGATGGCTACGATCCTCGACGTCAGTCGGACAAAGACCTCGGAGGCGCTGCACACCGTCATGTCTCATGGGATCGTCTTCAAGGTGCGGCGGGGTGTGTACCAGTTCAACCCGCCCTACAGTTACCGGGTGGCCGAGTTCATCCCGGGGACGGAGACGGCGGGTGAGTTCGTGAAGGTGGAGCAGCACAGCACCATCTCGCAGATTCGCAGCGACACGAGCCTGCCGGACCTGGTGCGGTTCCCGTCGCTGGACCACATGCGGCAGGCAATCGAGGAACTGCGGGCCGAACGCTCCAAAGAGCGCGCTGCGCGCCGGCTCAGCCGGGCGCAGCGCAAGGAAGAAGGGACAGCTCAGTGAGCACCTTGCGATTCGCTGCGGTCAACGCCGACGGGCTTCTCTCCGACCTGGACCTTCCGCCTGCGGCCTACCGTGTGCTGCTGAAGCTGCGTTCGCTGAGTGAGCCCGGCGGGCGGATCCTCATCGACCAGGCCACCATCGGGGGGCTGCTGGAGCTGAGCAGGCCGAGCGTCAACGCCGCTCTGCGCAGCCTGGAGCTGGCCAAGCTGGTGCGGAAGGTCAGGAACGGGGTCTACCAGATCAATCCGATGCTGGCCGGGTACAACTCGTTCGAGGACGCCGTCGCGGCGGTCAACGATATGGCCGCGGACGAGCGGCTGGACGCGCGCGGGTACGTGGCCAGCTATCACCAGGCGGTGGCGGAGTACCAGGACCAGCTGGCGGAGCAGCGGAAGAAGCGTGCGGCTCAGGCCGCCGCCAAGAAGGCCGCGGAGTCGAAGCGGCGGAGGACGCTGCACGCTGTTGGGTGACATGCTTGAGAAGGGGCCCACAGAGGGCTTCTGAGGGTGTTTCAAGCGCCTTTGAGGGCCCCGGGATATCCCGGGGCCCTCAAAGGGTTTCAGGGGCTTGGGTGGGCTCCTGTGGCTTTGGGTGGGCGGGGCTCAGCTGGTGCCCAGTTCGGCGTTGGCGCGGTCCGTGATCAGGGTCAGGACGCGGCCGGCCACCGCCAGGTCCTCGGCGGGGATTCCGGCGTACAGGCGGGCGGCGATCCCGGCCGTCGCGGCGGCGGTGGTCTCGTACAGGTCGCGGCCGGTGTCGGTGAGGCTCAGGAGGGAGTCCTCCCGGGCGAGGAGCCCGGCGGTGAGGAGTTCCTCGATGACGGCCTGGACGAGCGGTTCGGTGGTCTTGAGGGAGTCCTGGATCTCGGCGACCAGCTCGTCGTGCGGGACGGTGCCGCCCGCGACGGTGACGGCCCGGAGCGTGACGCTCTGGTGGAACGTGACGCCGTGGCGGTCGAGGGCGCCCTCGGCGAGGGTGCGGGCGGCGTGGTGGGCGAGGGCTATGACGCGGGCGTTGAGGGCGGGGGCGGTGGTGGTCATGACTGCTCCTTCTCGTTCTTGGTCGTCAGGTCGAGAGGTGCCGGGTCGAGAGGTGCGTCGAGCAGGGTGAGCAGCTCGCGGGTGAACCGGGACGCGCGGGCGCTGTCCTGGCCGCCGAGTGGTTCGAGGAGTTGGTCCAGGAGTTCCTGGACCGCCTTGATGGCGCGCTTCGTGACGTCGTGGCCCTGCTCGGTGAGCGACAGCAGGATGGCGCGCGGGTCGTCGGGGTCCCGGGTGCGGGCGATCAGGCCGGAGGCCTCCAGCGCTCGGGCGAGCTTGGAGACGTAGAGCGGTTCGAGGCCGGTGTGGTCGGCGAGCCGGCGCTGGTTGGGGTGCGTTCCGGTGGGGGTCTGGGGGAGGGACATGCCGTACAGCGAGGCCATGAGGGAGTACTGCGCGTGCGTCATGCCCAGCGGTGCGACCGCCCGGTCGACGGCCACCCGCCACTTCATCGACAGGCGCCAGACCAGGAAGCCGGCCGTGGCGTTCTCGGGTGCTGTGCTCATGCAAAATACCGTACATGGATATTATGTACATGGCTACTATCTGAGCGCGGGTTGTTCGGGGGAGGGCGGCGGTGGTTCGTCAGAAGGCGAAGTCGACGTAGTCGATGTCCGTGAACTCGACGAGGAGGGACGTCGCGCGGGCGCCGTTGTCCTTGAAGTAGATCTCCTGGAGGGCCTCGGCCGTGATGTGGCGGAGCTGGGCTTCGGTGGCTCCGGTTTCCTGGGCCGCGAAGAGGCGCTGCGCGTACTCCGGGGGGAGGTGCTGGGTGATCCGGCGCATGCGGCCGTCGTCGGTGGTGCCGGGGGCCGCCGTGAAGCCGAAGCGGGCGCGGGTCTCGATGACGAGTCCGGTCGTGCGGGCGGCCTGTTCGCGGGCGCGCTTGCGGACCAGGGGCTGCCAGCGGCGGCGCACTTCGGCTTCCAGGCGGGCGGCGAGGGCCGGCTTGGGCTGCTTGATCTCGTTCTTCACGTAGCGCTCGACCGTGCGCTGGGAGATGCCCAGGGTGGCCGCCACGGCCTTCGTGGTCTTGAGCTGCTTCAGGAGGAAGCGCATCTGGGCGCCCGCGGACTTGGGGATGGGGCGGGTGAAGTGGAGTTCGTCGGCCTTGGTGAGGCTGTCTGAGATGTCGGACATCGGTTACTCGCCGTCTGCTGCCGCGTCGTGGCCCTTGATGTGGCGGGCCGGGTTGAGGTGTTGGTCCAGGAGCTGCACGGCCCAGAGGAGGGGCTGGGTGCCCTCGTGCTTGACCATGCCGGGGCTGACGCCGAGGCGGAAGCCGCCCGGGAGGGGCTTGCCCTCGGGGGTGTGGGGGAGGAAGTCCAGCGGGCCGGGGCCGTCGGAGAGGTAGACCGCGCAGTCGGAGAGGACGGCGATGGGGTACAGGTCGGCCTCGGCGAGCTTGCGCATCTTGCGGTGCATGTTGACGCGGGCCGTGGAGATCACGGCTGCGCGGATGTCGGGGCGCCAGGTGGGGCGCTCCAGGGCGGGCCAGGCTTCGCCGGGGCGGTAGGCGGCACCCTGGGGGCGCTCGCGGAGCTTGCCGATGCCGCCCTTGACCGTCGACTTGATGGCGGAGAGAACTGCCGTCGAGGTGTGGGGGGCGTTCTCCTTGTAGGTCGTCATGGCCGTGAGGAACTCGGACTCGGTGAGGGACGGGGTGATGCCGAGGTCGGCCATGGTCGCCATGTAGGCGTCCCGGAGGCGGGTGTACCAGGCGTCGAGGTAGGGGCCGTTGTCCGGGCGGGTCCAGGCCTCGGCGGGGCGGACCTCGTGGCCGAGCTCCTGGGCGTAGGCGAGGGTCGGGGTCGCGTACCAGGCGGGGCCGGCGGGGGGCTTGCCGTGAGGGGTGAAGGGGCTCGGGAGGCGGGGGTCGAGGGAGAGGGAGGAGAGGTCCGCGAGCCAGCAGCCGGGAAGCTTGGGGTCGAAGCGGGGGGCGGTGGTGTGGACGGCGGGGCCGATGCCGACGGTGAGGCGGTTCGCGGCCGCGGCGAAGGCCATGTTCACGTCGATGCCGACGGCGTGGGTGCGGGCGCACTCGGCGTCGGTGAGGAGCTCCGGGTCGCGGATCCAGTCGTACGCCTCCTCGTCGAGGACCTCGTCCGGGGTCCGCTGGTGGGCGCGGGGGTAGAGGGCGGCGACGACCGGGTGCTCGTCGGGGGCCTCCGGCGGGGCGGGGTCGACGGGGCGGGTGAGGGAGCCGGGGACGGGGGCCGACTCCCAGGTGCCGGTCTGGGGGTTGCGGGCGGCGCGGGTCGGCGGGCGCAGGGCCGTCATGAGTTCCAGGCCGGTGACGGCGGTGGAGCCGCGCGGGGTGAGGACGCGGGCGGCGTAGGTGGTGAGCAGCTCGGCGAGCTCGGGGGCGGAGAGGTCCGCGGTGTCCTCGCCCCAAGCGCGGGGGTCGAGGGCGCCCCAGGGGAGGACGGCGAGCTGGACGCACTGGCGGCCGGTGGTGGGGGTGGCCGGGCGGTAGATGCGGGGCCAGGGGCCGAAGCCGCGGCGGGTGAGCTGCCACTTGGCCTTGGTGAGCTGCTTGATGACGGGGTGGTTGTCCGGGAGGCGCAGGGCGCGGCGGTCTTCGAGGGCGGCGGGGAGGCCGAACTGCTCCGCGGCGGGGGCGGTGAGGACGAGGAGGGGGTCGCCGTCGCGGCCGTTGTGGTGGAGGCGGGGGGCGCGGAGGTCGGCGTCCGGGCCGAGGGCCCAGGCGACGAGGGCGGGGAGGCCGGAGGTGGGGTGGGAGAGGAGGAGGCCGCCGGCGGCGTGGGCGTGGCCGGTGCCGTCGAGGACGGCGAGGGGGCCGTTGGCCGGCCGCGGTGGCGGGTGCCCGAGGGGGCCGTCGTCGCGCACTGCCACGTGTTCGGCCCGGGAGCCGCGTTCCCGTTCGC
>NZ_JBNNPF010000113.1:0-5647 GCF_050275515.1 Streptomyces sp. NPDC004126
CGCCTCACCGGCGAGAACCCCATCTCCTGGCGCGACCCGAAGAAAACCGCAGAACACCCGATTCCGGGATGAAACATCGGACGAAAACGACCTCTGACGGCCAGGGCGACGAGGGCACCCCGCTGTACGTGATGACCAAGGAGGCGGACGGCCCCCTGGCTGCTGACCGCTTGCCAGAACACCGCGGTCCACAAGGACTAGGACGGGGCGGGCCGCCCCAATAGGCCATGCCGATCGTGCGTCGGTGGATTCCGACGCTTGAACGGGGAGCCCCAGCCGGTCGTCGACGGTACGGTCGGGGCGAGTTCTCAAAGAGAAGACGGGGTAGGCATGAACGGTACGGATGGGATGGGCGGGAACGTACGCGGCTGGCTGAGGGCGTTACCCGTGTTCGAGGGACCGCTCGCGTCCTTCGACCCAGGGACGGCGCCGGAGGATCCGGTGGACCTGTTCCTGGACTGGTTGCGGTCAGCGGTGTCCGCCGGGGTGCCCGATGCGCACGCGATGACGGTCGCGACGCTGGGCGAGGACGGGGTGCCCGACGCGCGGGTGCTGATCGTGAAGAACGTGGACGCGGCCGGCTGGCAGTTCGCGGCGCACGCGTCGAGCCCGAAGGGCCGGCAGCTCGCGGCGGTGCCGTCGGCGGCTCTGACGTTCTACTGGCCGGTGCTGGGCCGGCAGGTGCGGGTCCGGGGCCCCGTCGTGGAGGCGGGCGCGGAAGCCAGTGCGGCTGATCTTCTGGCCCGTGCCGTTTCCGCGAGGGCCGAGGTCCTGGTCGGCCGGCAGAGTAAGCACCTGGCCGACGAGGGCGAGCGTGACCGGCTCGTCCGGGCCGCGCTGGCCCGGCTGGAGGCGGAGCCTGAGCTGGTGAGCCCGCAGTGGATCCTGCACACGGTGGTACCCTCGTCGGTGGAGTTCTGGCAGGCGGACAAGGACCGCCTCCATACCCGCCTGCGCTACGAACGGCCCCACCACGACCGGCCGTGGCGGCGCCACCTGCTCTGGTCCTGACCCTCCCCCTCCAGGGCGGCAGACATATCCCGGTACGCCGCACCCCATGCTGCCTTGATCTACGATCACGGGCCAGGCGAGCCCGGAGCAGATCACCGCGGTCCGCACGGCACCCGCCCGAGGACCGGAGTCGGCGGGATCAGGTCCGGCAGCGCCAGCGTCGACAGATCCGCCCGGTCACCGGGTGGCGGGGCTTTGCGGAGAGTTTGGGCCCCTGGGCTGTATGGCGGCTCAGGGGCCCGGGAGAGGCGCCCGGCGGTTTCTCCCTGGGCTGGTTGCCGCACGGCTGGCTGCACGGTTGGTGGTGCGGCGTCCGGGCGTGGTCCTACTGGGGGAGGATCTCGGTGTTCTGGCAGGCGACCAGGCACCATTGCCCGTCTTCCTTGGCCATGACGTAGAGGGGGGTGCCAGCGTTTCCGATGGGCTCTCCGTCCAAGGTCCGGTACTGGGCGTGGGCTTTGACGGCGGCGACGTCGGGGCGGATGAAGAGGACGTCTACCACCTCGTAGGTGGCGGTTGAGTCCTTCATGGCGCCGGGCAGGACGTGGTGGGTGAAGGCGGAGATTTCGTTCCGGCCGGTGAGGCGCTTGCCGTGTCCCGTGGTCCAGATCGCGTCGTGCCGGAAGAGGCTGACGAATTCCTCGGGCAGCTCGTTCTGCTGGGAGTGCTCGAGTGTGGCGATCACCTGCTTGATCGCCGAGATCTCGGATTCCTGCGCCTGCTGGTCAAAGTTCATCGTGTCCATGCCCATCATCCTGGAACCTCAACCTGGCTTGAGGTCAAGTCCCGGCGCGACAAATCGAAGTCGGCGCCGCACACGTCGAAGCCTGCATCTGGCAGGTCCACTCGCTCGGGCCGGAGGCGCCCTTGTGTTCCTGGAAGCCGGGCGAGGTGTTCCGGGGCCGTCACCCCGACGAACGTGTTCGAGCCTCGGCAGGCGTCCCGGGCGGGTCGTGGAAGGGGCGTGCCGCCTTCGTGATTTCGTCGTTTCACGGGAAGGAGAGTGCGTGACCTGTGGAGGCTGATGTGGCGGATGGTCGGATCGGGCTGGCCGAGGTGCTGGCGGCGGCGGAGGCAGCCGCGCCGGTGGACTCCCTCGATGTCGTGGCGCGCAACCTGCGTAACCGGTTCGGGGTCCGATATATGTCATTCCTGTTCGTCGATGTGGTCGGCATGCGTCTGCTGAGGGTTCACGACACGACAGCCGCCTACCACGAGGACCGCGCAGGGCAGGCCCCTCTTTCCGGTCGCAGCGTCTACGACGAGGTTCTGCGCAGTCAGCGGCTGGTGCTTGCGATCTCTCGGTTTCATGTCAGTGCGCCACCTGCACGAATACCAACCCGTGACAGTGGAATCGCCGAGATCTCTCACATCCATGACAGTGAGACCTGCCCTCAAAACCGGCTCCGACCAGCGTCAACGCACAAGCCCGCGCTGTCTCTCACACCACTGTCACGAAACCGAGAGATCGCAACTGATCGCCAAGTGGATCAGCTACCAGGTCCTCGACACCGAACGCCAGGACTGGCGCCGCGGCATCGAAGCCGCCTGGAGGTACCGGGAACGCGAGCAGCACCTGGAGGTGCCCTACGACCACGTGGAAGGTGCGCACCCCCTCGGGCGGTGGCTCTCCGACCAGCGCCGCGCCTTCCGCGCCGGACAAATAACCGGGGAACGGGCCGCCGAGCTGGAGGAACTGGGGATCGTGTGGGACACCGCCGACGCCGGCTTCCAGGAGAACCTCGCCGCCGCGCGGGCGTACTACGAGCAGCACGGGACGCTGGCCGCGCCGCGGCACGCGACCGCACTGGACAAGCCGGTGGGGCAGTGGCTGACCAACGTCCGCCGGCCCGGCGGACTCGGCAAGGACCCCGGCCGGGCCGAGCGGCGGGCCGCCGCCCTCGCCGCGATTGACGAGGACTGGAACCCGGGCGACGACAACCACGGGTGGACGGTGGACTGGCAACGCCAGTACGCGGGCCTGCGCGCCCTCCTGGCGGGCGGTGCACGCCTCGCCGCCGTGGTGCCGAGGGTGACCTGGCACGGCGAGGACATCGGCCGGTGGACGGCCACACAGCGCCGCGACTTCCGCCAGCTCAACGAGGAGCGGCAGCGCCGCCTGACCGAACTCGGCGTGAAGCCCGCGCGGGCCGTACGGGCCCGTACGGCGGCCGCGGAACCGGGCACGGCCGCAGGGTCCGGGCGGGGCGCGGAAGCCTTCCAGGCCGGCATCCGAGCCCTGCAGCAGTACATCGCCCGGGAAGGCGGCGGCCTGCCCAGGCGGTCACACGTCGAGCACCTCCCCGACGGGACCGAGCACCGCACCGGGGTGTGGATCGCCAACCAACGCCAACGCCGCGACCGGCTGGATGCCGCGCAGCTCGAAGCGCTCGCCGGGCTCGGGGTCCAGTGGGCGCAGTAGACGTTGAGGCTGCTGGCCGACTCGGCCCCGGCCAACTCGCCGACCTCGGTCCCGACCGGGTGGCTATGTAGGTAAGTTGTTTCAAGAACGTTTGTTGCTCGGCGTCGAGAACGGCTGACGCTATGGGAAAGCGATGTCGCCGAGTCTTGAGAACGTGTGGGCGCTTGCTTCCGGGCTGCGGTCATGCTGCGCACGATGATGGACCGAGTGATCCCGTCATGAAACCGGCGCTAGAGCCCATCGGCCGGGTCTGGTTCTCCTCCTAGGACTTGTCCGGCCGATCATGTGACTACTCCGCGCCGAGGTCGTTGATGCGGTCATGGGGCGGGGTGATCTGAGTGACGCCGAGTGGGAACGGCTGCGGCCGTTCCTGCCGGTCAGCAACAGGCGTTGTGGCCGGTGGCGGGATCACCGACAGGTGATTGACGGGATTCTGCACCGGGTTCGGACCGGTGTGCAGTGGCGTGACCTGCCTGAACGGTTCGGTCCATGGAAGACCGTGTATGAACGTCACCGGCTGTGGTCGGCCGACGGGACATGGGAGCGTCTGCTCCGGCAGGTCCAGGCCGCCGCCAACGCGGCGGGTGAGATCGACTGGGACATCTCGGTGGATTCCACCATCGTCCGCGCGCACCAGCATGCGGCCGGTGCCCGCACCGATCTGCCGCCGGCCCCCGCATCAAAGGGGGCCGAACCGGCGGAACACCAGGACGAAACGCCGTGGCAGAGCCTGAGCGCCCGCCTGGTGGAGGTGGTGCTGGAGGCGAGGGCTTGGGCCGCTCGCGCGGCGGGTTCACCACCAAACTCCACCTGAGTGCGGACGGCCGCTGCCGCCCGCTGTCCCTGATCGTCACCGCAGGCCAGAGGGCTGACTGCACCCAGTTCAAGCCGGTCCTGGAGAAGATCCGCGTGCCGAGGCCCGGACCGGGCAGGCCCCGCAAGAAACCGGACAGTCTCGCGGCCGACAAGACCTACAGCAACGGGCCGTGCCGCGAGTACCTGCGGCGACGCGGTATCAGGCACACGATCCCGGAGAAGACCGACAGCCAGGCCGCCCGCCTGCGCAAAGGCTCACGCGGCGGACGGCCACCCGGCTTCGACGAACAGCGGTACAAGAAGCGCAACACCGTCGAACGAGCGATCAACCGCCTGAAACAGCACCGAGCCGTCGCCACTCGCTACGACAAGCGCGGCTACGTCTACCTCGGCACCGCGACAGCAGCAGCCCTCACTATCTGGCTCCGGTCCTGATCAGGGCCAGTCCTCGGTGATGGGGTACATGTGGGCGTAGGGATTGGGCTCGCCTGTAGAAGGATCCAGTCCAGCCCTGAGCCGTCGATGCTGCTCTCGCCAGCTGACGAAGGTGTCTGTCCGCTTCCAGAGCGACGCATCGCCGAGTGGGCAGGCCTCGAACTGGCCCAGCATCATGCGGGTGATGAACTGGACCATGTTGCAGTCGAACAGGGCCCACGGCGACTCGCCCCACGAGTGGTGCCGGCGCCAGGCTATGACAGGCCACCTGTCCGGATCTGGGTCGTTCATAAGCCAAGCCATCTCGTTGGCGTTCATTCCAGAACCCCAGGGCAGGACGGCATCGGCACCCAGCGTCACGTCTGGGACTCCTCCGTCCTCCTCCCAGAGCCCGCGGAGGCCGACCATCATGCCTCCGATGTGACACCCTTCCCACCCGCGCACCTCACTCGGCAGCGGGGGCAGAATGACGAGCTCTCCGATATCGCCCACGCCGTACGTGTCCAGCAGAGCCTTGTAGTCACTCGGCAATTTGACGCCTAGCGCAGCTTCGGCCACAGCCCAGTCGATCTGCTCGCCGCCTGCGAAGTCTGCCGGCACGAGGTCGAGCAGTACCGCGACGTCGGGATGAATACCCATGGTGAAGCCCCTTGAGGTCAGTGGTTAGCAACCTTAGTTGTGTGGGCTGACACCGTTGCCCGTAGCCAGGTCCCCAGAGCCGCCAATGTTGTTCAACATGGAAAGCCAGGACTGTGACCACCGAACACAGCTGGGAGAAACCCTCAATAGGACAACCTCAGCAACCATCCCGGCCGGACCAGGCGAGCACGCCCCATACCGTCCAACGCCATGATCGGCCGGACAGCTCCTAGTAGTGCTTTGTTAGCTGGTCTTGTCGTGTCGGGTGTCTGGTAGTTCGCTGGTTGTATGAGGGCTGGGGAGCTTGCGGCGGTGCGGGGCCGG
>NZ_JBNNPF010000114.1:0-5346 GCF_050275515.1 Streptomyces sp. NPDC004126
TTCCTCCGGGCTTTCGTTCTTCGTTCTTGCGTTTCCGACTCTATCAGACTCTTTCGTGTCCGATTTCCTCGGTGCTTTCGAGGTTCTGCGCTTTCGCGCTTTCCCTTTCCGGCGGTTCCGACTCTATCAGAAGTTTTCCACCGGATTTCCCGGCTTCAACGTTTCCGAATGGAGAGTCGAATGCACTCCACCCGGGAGAGATTCCCTGTGGAGTGGTGGTCGCCGAACTTGTCCAGTTCGAGGCAACCGTTTGACTCTACAACCCTGCCCCTGGGGTGTCAAAACGAGGCGGGAGCCTCGTGCACCCGCGCCAACAGGGCCATCAGGGTGTCCCGTTCGGCCGGGGCGAGGGGCGCCAGCAGCTGCTCGTTCGCCGCTTCCGCGAGGGCCGCGCAGCGGGCCAGGGCGGCCTCTCCCTCCGGGGTGACGGTGACGGCGTTCTTGCGGCGGTCGGCCGGGTCCGGGGTGCGCAGGACGAGGCCCGCCTCCTGGAGGTGGTTGAGGATCCCGACCATGTCCTTCGGGTCCACCGCGAGCCGGCGCCCCAGGTCCGCCTGGGCCACGGGCCCGTACTCGGCGGTCGCGGCCAGCACCGCGTGCTGCATGAGCTTCAGGCCCTCCGCCGCGATGGCGTCCGCGACCAGACCCCGTCCGCGTGCCGCGACGCGGCCGACGAGCCAGGTGGGCAGGGACTGGATGTGTCCGAGGGCTGAGGTCATGCGTGCAGCGTACCCAGAATCGTTGGACTTCCCTACGACTTCATGCTTATCGTTGGGGCACCCAATGAATTTGTCCCGCTCGGATCGAACTGAGGGAGGTCCTGTGCTGCGCATGCGCCATGAGGTCGACGGTGGACCCGGAGTCCTGGTCGCCGAGGAGGTCGACCGGCCCGTGGCCGGGCCCGGGGAGCTGCTCGTCCGGACCGAGGCCATCGGGGTCACGCTGCCCACCGTCCGCAAGGTGCGGGAGGGGAGCGGGCCCGTGTCGTTCGGCGGGGAGGTGGCGGGGGTGGTCGTCGGCACCGGCGAGGGCGTCACCGCCTTCGCCGTCGGGGACCGCGTCACCGGGCTCTGCTTCGCCGACGCCTACGCCGAGTACGCGGTGCTGGACACCGCGATGGCCTCCTCCGTCCCCGAAGGGGCGAGCGCCGTGGACGCGGTGGCGCTCGTCCGCAGCGGGCTGGTGGCCCGCGGCGCGTACGAGGCCGCGCGCGTACGGCCCGGCGAGTCCGTGCTCGTCACGGCGGCGGCCAGTGCCGTGGGCACCCTCGCCCTCCAGCTCGCCAAGGCCGGCGGGGCGGGGCGCGTGGTCGCCGCCGTCAGCAGCCCCGACAAGGCCGGCTTCGTGCGCGGCCTGGGCGCCGACGAGGTCGTCCTGTACGAGGACGCCGACTGGGGCGCCCCGTACGACGTCATCCTCGACGGCGTCGGCGGCGACCTCCTCGGCCCCGCCGTGCGGGCCCTCGCCACGGGCGGCCGGCTGGTGGCCTTCAGCTCCGGCGGCGGGACCGTGGAGGCGTACGAACTCCTGCTCCGCGGGGCCTCGTTGATCGGCTTCCAGATGCGGGCCATCGCCCTCGGGCAGCCCGACCTCTACGCCCGCTGGCGGCGCGAGCTCTGGGAGCTCCGCGACGCGGGCACCCTGCGCACCGCCGTCCACGCGCGGATCCCCCTCCCCGAGGCCGCCCGCGCGCACGCCGTCATCGAACAGCGCCGCAACCTCGGCAAGGTCGTGCTGGTCCCCTAGGGGGTGTCCACAACCGGTTGCGGGTCTGGGCTGCCGACGGCACCCGGGAGGAGGTCTTCACCTCCCTGCTCGCCCAAGCCGGTGCCCTCGGGCACTCCCACGGCCGGCACCTGCGGCGCCGCGGGATCCCGGCAGTCATCCCGCGGCCAGCGGACCAGGCCGCCAACCGCAAACGGCTCGGCAGTCGGGGAGGCCGGCCTCCGGCCCCTTCGACCGGGGGGCCTACAAGCAGCGGAACACAGTCGAGCGGTGCATCGACAAGCTCAGGCAGTGGCGCGACGGGTCCTACAAGACGATCGGCCGGTAGGCCAAGGCCTCGTCGACCACTTCCCCGGCAGACAGCTCCCGCTCCGCCGGCCAGAAGATCAGGTCGCTGACACGGCCGGACGGACAGGCCAGAGCTCTGTCGAGCAGGTCCAGCCAGTCGTTCACCTCGTCATCAGAGGAGTAGTCCGCGTCCATGACCCGCTGCACGAGCGCCACCGCTTCCGCCCGGCTCAACTCCACTGCGCTCATCAGATCCCCCTCCATCTCCGCCTCCCGAGAGAACAGTGTGAACAGCCGCCAGGACAGTGGGCTCGAGGCTGTGGTGCCCGAGGGCTGCCGGGCCACCCCAGGCGAGCCGGTGCCGTCGTTGGGGAAGCCGGTGTTGTCCACCACCCACACCTACGGCCGCACCACGGCCACCGGCCGCCAGGCCAGACGGGCCCGCACGCCGGTGGCAAAGCACTACTAGTACTCCGGTGTGACTTCGTAGTTCCGCGTCACGTCGCGTGTGTGGTGGCTATTGGGCGGTGTCCTGTCCGATCGCGCGCAGGACATCGGCGAGCCAGACCAGGTGGTAGCCCACGGCCCGGTTCGGGTCGGCAAGGAGGCCCTCAAGGTGCTGCCACGACTCGGAAAGCTGCCCGATGGTGATCGTTCTCGGTTCGTTTGGGACGTCGTAGAGCTCGTCGCCCGGAACAGACCAGAAGTAGTCGTGTTCGAGCGTCGCTGTGCTGCCGGCTGACGCTTCGATGTGTCGCAGTGCCAGCTCGAAGGCTGTCCGAAGCTGATCAAGGGGGATCCGCAGAGGTTCGCTGTCCATGCGCTCAGTGTGTCGGTCAGGGGCCGTTGGACCGAAGCGAGGAGTTCGGCACTACGCAGGACCCGGCCCGGAGTCTGCTGCGAAGCGCCTGCTGGGACGCTGATTCCGTCCGCGACGAAGTCCGCGCGTACGCCGTCGAGCACCTCGGTGGCGATGATGGCGTGCTGATCGTCGACGAGACCGGCTTCATGAGGAAGGCCCGGTCCTCGGCCGGCGTGCAGCGGCAGTACGCCGGCGCCGCCGGACTCATCGAGAACAACCAGGTCGATGTCTTCCTCGCCTGTGCGACCAGCCGGGGGCGGGCACTGATCGACCGTCGACTCTGCCTGCCCGAGCATTCCTGGTGCACCGACCCCGAGCGCCGCCAGGCGGCCGGGATACCTGACGAGGTGCAGTTCGCGACCAAACCCTGCCTGGCCTGGGAGATGATCGCCGCCGCACTGGACGCCGGGGTCGAAACACCGTGGGTGACTGGCGACGAGGCATCCGGACAGGACCCGTAGCTTCGTGTAGCCCTGGAGGCCCGCGTGACCGGCTACGTTCTGGCTGTCGCCTGCTCCATCCGGGTCCGGATCAACTCCGGCCGCACACCGGTTCGCGCCGATACGGTCGCCGACCGCCTACCCGAGGCAGCCTGGCACCGGCAAACACCGCCATCTGCTGATCCGCCGTAACCGCGCCACAAGGGAACTCGCCTTCTGCCTGTGCTGGTCACCCACCGCAGTGCCCCTGGGCGACCTCGTCCGCGTGGCCGGCAGCCGCTGGAGCGATGAACCGCACTGGAGTACTAGCCGTCAGTCGGCTCGTCGATCGGCCAGCCGATCTCCAGGCGGTTGTCCGGGTCGTCCGGTGTCCCGGTCCACCGGCGGTAGGTCATCCGGACCGGGCCCGCGAAGGTGAAGCCGTGCTCGGTGATCCAGTCGGCGAGGGCGTCGTACGCGCCGAGTATCCGGGGGAACGCCGCGGCGGCGCCCGCGACCTCCGTGCACGCGAGGGTGGTCTCCGGCAGCTCCCGCACGGTCATGCCGTCAGGCAGGTCCGCAGGCTGTGCGCCGTCCTCCCAGAACGGCAGGCACGCCTCGACGAGCGTCTCGTTCTCTTCGTCGCACACCCCGTGGAAGCGGACGAAGGCGGGCCCGGTGAAGGTGAGGGGACCGCGGCCTGCGACCGCGTACAGCTCCTGGTAGGCGCTGCGGAGGAAGGCCTCGAGCCCCGAGTTGTCGAGGGTCGCCCCGCGGACGAGGATCCGTTCGGCGGCGCTCTGGCGGACGGTGACGCGGTGGGTCATCCCTGCTCCTTCGGTCGGTCGGCTCAACAGGCTGTGGACCACGGAGCGCTGGGCCTCCAGCCGCTGCTCGGCCGCCCTCAACTGCGCCTGCAGGGCGGCGGCCAACTCCTCCTCGCCCGCCCCGAGCAGTCGGCGCACCTCGTCGACGGGGATGTCCAGCTGTCGCAGCGCCCTGATCGACCGCGCCGTACGCACCTGGTCACGCCGGAAGTAGCGGTAGCCGCTCACCGGGTCGACGTACGCCGGCACCAGTACGCCGCCGGCGTCGTAGTGCCGGAGTGCGGTGATCGAGAGGCCGCTGGCCTGCGAGAACTGCCCGATCGGCAGCAGGTTTCTCCTGTCCACGGATCCGACTGTGCCGTCTCGCCTCACCTGAGAGTCAAGGCCTCCGCTACACGAGGCCGGGCTGCCCGGACTCGTCGAAGCGGTGGACGGAGCGGCGGAGGAGGTCGAGGAACTCCGCGAGGCCGTCCGTGATCCGGTCGAACCCGCCGTCCTCGGAGGCGGTCCGCGACCGCCAGACGGCGCCGTCAGCGGCGACCGCGTACAGGAGCCCTCCCCCGTCGGAGCCGATCAGTACGGCGGGGACGGTTCCGCCGGCCTCGGGCAGCGCGGTGCGTTCGTCGACGGCGTGGGAGGCGGGGTGCAGGAAGTAGCCGTTGCCGATGTCGCCCATGTCCACGGCGCCGATCGCCCCGTAGTACGCCGCGAGGTCGGCGAAGGCCGGGGACTCTGCGGCGAGCCGCTCCGCGGCGATGCGGTCCGCCGCCTCCGGCGGGTGGACCGCGTTCTCCCCCGGGCCGAAGCCGTACTTCTCCTCGAAGCCGGCCACCACGGCGGCCAGGGCCGCCGACACCTCCTCCCGCCACCCGGCGAGGAAGTCAGCGGTGACCGGGAGGGAGCCGTACGAATCGCGCATACCCCCATCCTCACACCCGCTGACACCTGCTCATACCCGGCTTCCGGCGCCCTCCGCCCGCCCGGATCGCTCAGCCGAACAGCAGTGGGACGCGCTTCTCGACGCAGAACCGCAGGACGAGGACCAACTCCCGGGCGTCCTCGATGTGCCGGTCCCGGAGCGCGTCGGTGCGGCCCTTCGTCAGAATTCGGCACCCCGCGAAACACAAGAGCCCCTAAACGCAGAAAAGCCCCGCACCAGAAGGTGCGGGGCTTTCCCACAATGATTGTTCGGCGGCGTCCTACTCTCCCACAGGGTCCCCCCTGC
>NZ_JBNNPF010000115.1:0-5179 GCF_050275515.1 Streptomyces sp. NPDC004126
CTCATCCGACAACGTCAACTCGGCCTTCGGCCGCCCCGTACGTGCCATACCGCAAGCCTACACATCTGAACAGAATTCCTGACTCGGAAGACTAGGGGGTGCCCGCGGTCACTGGCCGACCCGGCCGTCCACGCACTCGCGCAGCAGGTCGGCGTGGCCGCAGTGGCGGGCGTACTCCTCGATCCGGTGCACCATCAGCTCCCGGACCGCGATGCCGTCCTTCCCCACGCGCGCGCCCAGGTCCGGGAGCGCGGCCAGCGCGGCGTCCATCGCGGCCTGCTCCCGCTCCAGGTCGGCGTACGAGGCGTCCACGACGGCCTGGTCGGCGACGGCCCCGTGGAAGTCCGCGTCCCGGACGCCGTACAGCTTCGGCAGCGGCTCGCCCTCGGCGATCCAGTTCCGCCAGTCCCGCTCCACCTCGGCCAGGTGCCGGACCAGCCCGAGCAGCGACATCGTGGACGGCGGCACCGACCGCCGCGCCAGCTGCTCGGGATCCAGCCCCTCGCACTTCATCCGCAGGGTCAGGCGGTAGTCCTTCAGGAACTCCAGCAGTGTGGCGAGTTCGCCCTCCGGGCCGCTGCCCTCCCTGTTGCGGGGGTCGTCATCCGGGTCCGCCCACATGTCGGGGTACACGGTCGACTCGGTCCATCGCGCGGTCTGCTCACTCATGCGGCCCATGATCGCGGGCCCCGGGACGGGTCCGCCACCGAGATACCACCCGAGTCAGGCGTACGCGGCCGCCGAGGGGACCCGCCGGCCCAGAACCCAGCCGGGCACCCGACTACTCGCGAACGACGATAACCCCCGTGTCCGGGCCACCGATCTCACGGCGTACGTGCTGTGGCGCTCGCTCGGGCGGGGAATGTCAGTGTCCAATGCCAGTCTTTCCCGATGCCGTTGCTACAGCACGAGGAGGAGGACCATGGAGGGGTTTCCGAATTCCTGGGTACGAGCTCTGCGCTCCGATCAGGCGGGTCTGCTGGCTGAGCTGCCGCCGCAGAGAAGTGAGTCCGGGCCGAGCAATGGCGATGGGAATCCGCCCGACGGGGCGGTCGGACCGCAGAGCGGGGCCCCCACCGCCGCCACCCAGCGCGTCCGGCTGATCGTCGAAGGGCCCGACGATCCGGACGAGATGGAACGCACGATCGCGGCACTCGCGCTCCCGCCGGGATGGAAGGTGCGGACCGCGCAACCGCACGACAACCTGAGGTTGGCAGACGGGCGTGTCGCCATGGTGGTGGACGCCCTCGCGTACGGTCAGCAGCGGACAGCGGTCGGTGCCGTGCGCGAGCAGGCGGCCCGGCTGCTCAAGAGGCCTCCGGTGGGGTTCCGCGTGCGGGAGGCCAAACTCGTTCGGCACGAGGACGAGCGGGGCACCGTTCTGGTGCGGGTGGTGAGAAGGACGCCGCCGTACCCCGCGCGGTTCCGCCGCTCGCTGGGTCGCCACGTGGAGGCTCTGGGTTGGGCTGACACGGGCCATGTACTGACTGTTCCGTTCGTTCCCGGGGAGGATGCGGAGCAGCTGAAGGCCAGAGTGAAGGGGCGGTGGGCGGATCTCACCCACGGGGGTGCGCCGTTCGACGACGAACTTCATGATCTCCGTCTGTCCATCGGGCCCGGACCGAGATCGGAAGTGGGTGAACCGTCCTCACCGAGCACCGGCTACCGGCGGTTCGGGCCGCTGGCCTTGATGTTCCTCGCCGGACTCGTCCCGCTGGCGTGTGCCTGGGCGCTGTCGTCGTTCTCCTCTCCCTGGAGGTTCCTCGCGCTGCTGGCGCCCCTCGCGTCCTTCGGGCCGGTGGGCTACTGGATCTCGTCGAACGAGCCGCGGCCTCCGTTGTTGCGGCTCGCGTGGGGTGCCATCCTCGTGGGAGGTTTCACCTGGGTGTGCCATCAGTGGCTGGTGAACAGTCCTGGCGGGCTCGGAGCACAACTTTGGGGGTTGTCGCAGGGGCTGCTGATTCTGGCGACCGCGGTCGGCTGCTGGCATGCCTTCACGCGCTCATGGCTGAGCCGCAATGTGCTCCTGCTCCTGCCCGTGCTCCTGGCACCGCTTCCGTTCGTGCTCCCGTGGGTCGGCTCGTTCCTCCATACCGTCTATCTCGAAGAAGTGCTGGGAATCCCCGAGCCTGCCGTACACGTCGCCTTCTACTGGCGGTACTTCGTGGCGCTGGAGCCGGTGGCGCTGACCTTTGCGATCACGCTGGTCTTCGTGTCCCTGTACGGATGGGCCAAGTACTTCAACCTGCACGTCACGCACAGCGCCATGCTGAAGGTGATGTTCCCCCTCATCGTTCTGCTCGCCGGACTCGGGGTGGCCGACAGGACCCTGAAGGAGGTACAGGCCGCCGCAGAGCGTGCGTACCTGGCCGCGGCCAGGGGCGAGGAGCCTCCGGGATACTTCGGCCTCAACGGGCGGCTGGTATGCGTGCGGCCGGTGGAGCCCGACAAGCCGATCCCCGTTCAGCCGGGACCGCCCCCGACCGGCCGGCCGGTCCTGGTGTTTCCACAGGCAGGCGACGAGTTGTGGGTGTGGGATCCGTCCCCCGAGCGTGGCCGCTCTTCCGGAGACCACGCCGTCCGCATGCGGGCGGAAGACGTCTCTCTCTACCCGGCGACCGGTACTTCCTGTCCATGACGGGGACACCTTGGTGTGGCACCCGGGCGGGCTTCGAGGAACCGGATCGCCGCCGCGGTCCGGTGGTCCGGTTCGGCGTGCGATGGGGGATCCGGGTTCGTGAGGAGACGCGCCTCCGTGGCCGGTTCGGGGCCCTCCCCGGGTGAGCCGCGTCTCACCGGAGCCCCGGCACTTGTCTATGCAACGAGTTGCATAAGAGGATCGGGGTATGGCGCTCGACCACGCGATCCTCGTCTCCCTGCTGGAGATGCCCGGCTCCGGATACGAACTGGCCCGCCGGTTCGACCGGTCCATCGGCTACTTCTGGACCGCCACCCACCAGCAGATCTACCGCGTCCTGGGCCGCATGGAGCGCGACGGGCTGCTCACCGCGCGCGCGGTCGCGCAGCAGGGCCGGCCGGACAAGAAGGAGTACTCCGTCGCCGGGCCCGGCCGGGATGCGCTGTCGCGCTGGCTGCACGAGCCGATCGAGCCCGAGAGCATGCGGCACGACCTCGCCGTCAAGATCCGCGGGGCCGCCTTCGACGACCCGGCCGCGCTGATCCGCGAGGTCGAACGGCACCACCGGGTGCACGGTGAACGGCTCGCGCACTACCTCGCCGGGGAACTGCGCGACTTCACCGGCCCCGAGGCCCCCGCCCCGCTCGACGCCGGGCAGGAGCTCCAGCACGCCGTACTGCGCGGCGGCATCGCGTACGAGCGGATGACGATCGCCTGGCTGGACGACGTCCTCGCCACCCTCCGCCGCCTCGGCGCCTGAAACACCGCACCACCCACCGTCCACACCACGGAAGGCGACCCCTCATGGCCGACTCCCTGCTCTTCAACCCGCGCACCTACGACCCCGCGCACTTCGACCCCGAGACCCGCCGCCTGCTGCGCGCCACCGTCGACTGGTTCGAGGAGCGCGGCAAGCGCAAGCTGATCGAGGACTACCGCTCCCGCGCCTGGCTCGGGGACTTCCTCGCCTTCGCCGCCAAGGAGGGCCTGTTCGCCACCTTCCTGACCCCGGCCTCCGCCGCCGGACGGGAGGACCAGCGCTGGGACACCGCCCGGATCGCCGCCCTCAACGAGATCCTCGGCTTCTACGGCCTGGACTACTGGTACGCCTGGCAGGTCACCATCCTCGGCCTCGGCCCCGTCTGGCAGAGCGAGAACGCCGACGCCCGCGCCCGTGCCGCCGAACTCCTCACCCAGGGCGAGGTGTTCGCGTTCGGCCTGTCCGAGCGGACCCACGGCGCCGACATCTACTCCACCGACATGCTGCTGGAGCCCGACGGCGACGGCGGCTTCCGGGCGAGCGGCTCCAAGTACTACATCGGCAACGGCAACGCCGCCGGGCTGGTCTCCGTCTTCGGCCGCCGCACCGACGTCGAGGGCCCGGACGGGTACGTCTTCTTCGCCGCCGACAGCCGCCACCCGGCCTACCACCTGGTGCAGAACGTCGTCGACTCCTCCAAGTACGTCAGCGAGTTCCGCCTGGAGGACTACCCGGTGGCCGCCGCCGACGTCCTGCACACCGGACGCGCCGCCTTCGACGCCGCCCTCAACACCGTCAACGTCGGCAAGTTCAACCTCTGCACCGCCTCCATCGGCATCTGCGAGCACGCGATGTACGAGGCCGTCACCCACGCCCAGAACCGCATCCTCTACGGCCGCCCCGTCACCGCCTTCCCGCACGTGCGCCGCGAACTGGCCGACGCCTACGTCCGCCTCGTCGGCATGAAGCTCTTCAGCGACCGCGCCGTCGACTACTTCCGCTCCGCCGGCCCCGACGACCGCCGCTACCTCCTCTTCAACCCGATGACGAAGATGAAGGTGACCACCGAGGGCGAGAAGGTCATCGACCTCATGTGGGACGTCATCGCCGCCAAGGGCTTCGAGAAGGACACCTACTTCGCCGAGGCGGCCGTCGAGATCCGCAGCCTGCCCAAGCTCGAAGGCACCGTCCACGTCAACCTCGCGCTGATCCTCAAGTTCATGCGCAACCACCTGCTGGAGCCGGTCGACTACCCGGCCGTGCCCACCCGCCGCGACGCCGCCGACGACGACTTCCTCTTCCGGCAGGGCCCGGCCCGGGGCCTGGGCTCCGTACGCTTCCACGACTGGCGGCCCGCCTTCGACGCGTACGCCGACGTGGCGAACGTGGCCCGGTTCCGCGAACAGGCCGACGCCCTGTGCGAGTTCGTCGCCACCATCGCCCCCGACGAGCAGCAGAGCCGCGACCTCGACTTCCTCCTCTCCGTCGGCCAGCTCTTCGCCCTGGTCGTGCACGCCCAGCTGATCCTGGAGCAGGCCCGTCTGACGGACCTCGACGCGGACGTCCTCGACGAGCTGTTCTCCGTCCTCGTCCGCGACTTCTCCGGCCACGCCGTCGAACTGCACGGCAAGGACTCCGCCACCGAGGCGCAGCAGGCCTGGGCGCTGGGCGCGGTACGCCGTCCGTCCATGGCCACCGACCTCTTCGGCCGCAGTTTCCTCAAGGAGCTCGACTTCACCGCCGCCGAGTTCCGCGGCCTCGTCGAGCTCGCGGCCGAACTC
>NZ_JBNNPF010000116.1:1967-5153 GCF_050275515.1 Streptomyces sp. NPDC004126
TACTTGAGAACTACACAGTGGACGCGAGCATCTGTGGCCAAGTTTTTAAGGGCGCACGGTGGATGCCTTGGCACCAGGAACCGATGAAGGACGTGAGAGGCCGCGATAGGCCCCGGGGAGCTGCCAACTGAGCTTTGATCCGGGGGTGTCCGAATGGGGAAACCCGGCAGTCGTCATGGGCTGTCACCCACTGCTGAACACATAGGCAGTGTGGAGGGAACGAGGGGAAGTGAAACATCTCAGTACCCTCAGGAAGAGAAAACAACCGTGATTCCGGGAGTAGTGGCGAGCGAAACCGGATGAGGCCAAACCGTATGCGTGTGATACCCGGCAGGGGTTGCGCATGCGGGGTTGTGGGAATGAGCTTTCACAGTCTGCCGGCTGTGAGGCGAGTCAGAAACCGTATGGATAGGCGAAGGACATGCGAAAGGTCCGGCGTAGAGGGTAAGACCCCCGTAGCTGAAATCTGTACGGCTTGCTTGCTCATCTCCCAAGTAGCACGGGGCCCGAGAAATCCCGTGTGAATCTGGCGGGACCACCCGCTAAGCCTAAATATTCCCTGGTGACCGATAGCGGATAGTACCGTGAGGGAATGGTGAAAAGTACCGCGGGAGCGGAGTGAAATAGTACCTGAAACCGTGTGCCTACAAGCCGTGGGAGCGTCGGATGCAGCTTGCTGTATCTCGTGACTGCGTGCCTTTTGAAGAATGAGCCTGCGAGTTAGCGGTGTGTAGCGAGGTTAACCCGTGTGGGGAAGCCGTAGCGAAAGCGAGTCCGAATAGGGCGATTGAGTTGCACGCTCTAGACCCGAAGCGGAGTGATCTAGCCATGGGCAGGTTGAAGCGGAGGTAAGACTTCGTGGAGGACCGAACCCACCAGGGTTGAAAACCTGGGGGATGACCTGTGGTTAGGGGTGAAAGGCCAATCAAACTCCGTGATAGCTGGTTCTCCCCGAAATGCATTTAGGTGCAGCGTCGTGTGTTTCTTGCCGGAGGTAGAGCACTGGATAGGCGATGGGCCCTACCGGGTTACTGACCTTAGCCAAACTCCGAATGCCGGTAAGTGAGAGCACGGCAGTGAGACTGTGGGGGATAAGCTCCATGGTCGAGAGGGAAACAGCCCAGAGCATCGACTAAGGCCCCTAAGCGTACGCTAAGTGGGAAAGGATGTGGAGTCGCAGAGACAACCAGGAGGTTGGCTTAGAAGCAGCCACCCTTGAAAGAGTGCGTAATAGCTCACTGGTCAAGTGATTCCGCGCCGACAATGTAGCGGGGCTCAAGCGTACCGCCGAAGTCGTGTCATTGCAGCAATAGGGCCAACGCCCGCTGTGATGGGTAGGGGAGCGTCGTGTGCCGGGTGAAGCAGCAGCGGAAGCTAGTTGTGGACGGTTCACGAGTGAGAATGCAGGCATGAGTAGCGATACACACGTGAGAAACGTGTGCGCCGATTGACTAAGGGTTCCTGGGTCAAGCTGATCTGCCCAGGGTAAGTCGGGACCTAAGGCGAGGCCGACAGGCGTAGTCGATGGACAACCGGTTGATATTCCGGTACCCGCTTTGAAACGCCCAATATCGAATCCTCTGATGCTAAGCCCGTGAAGCCGTTCCGGACCCTTCGGGGAAAGGAAAGTGGTGGAGCCGGCGATCCAAGGTGGTAGTAGGTAAGCGATGGGGTGACGCAGGAAGGTAGTCCAGCCCGGGCGGTGGTTGTCCCGGGGTAAGGGTGTAGGCCGTGTGGTAGGCAAATCCGTCACACGTTAAGGCTGAGACCTGATGCCGAGCCGATTGTGGTGAAGTGGATGATCCTATGCTGTCGAGAAAAGCCTCTAGCGAGTTTCATGGCGGCCCGTACCCTAAACCGACTCAGGTGGTCAGGTAGAGAATACCGAGGCGTTCGGGTGAACTATGGTTAAGGAACTCGGCAAAATGCCCCCGTAACTTCGGGAGAAGGGGGGCCATTCCTGGTGATGAGACTTGCTCTCTGAGCTGGGGGTGGCCGCAGAGACCAGCGAGAAGCGACTGTTTACTAAAAACACAGGTCCGTGCGAAGCCGTAAGGCGATGTATACGGACTGACGCCTGCCCGGTGCTGGAACGTTAAGGGGACCGGTTAGTGACCTTTCGGGGTTGCGAAGCTGAGAACTTAAGCGCCAGTAAACGGCGGTGGTAACTATAACCATCCTAAGGTAGCGAAATTCCTTGTCGGGTAAGTTCCGACCTGCACGAATGGCGTAACGACTTCTCGACTGTCTCAACCATAGGCCCGGTGAAATTGCACTACGAGTAAAGATGCTCGTTTCGCGCAGCAGGACGGAAAGACCCCGGGACCTTTACTACAGTTTGATATTGGTGTTCGGTTCGGCTTGTGTAGGATAGGTGGGAGACTTTGAAGCAGCCACGCCAGTGGTTGTGGAGTCGCCGTTGAAATACCACTCTGGTCGTGCTGGATGTCTAACCTCGGTCCGTGATCCGGATCAGGGACAGTGTCTGATGGGTAGTTTAACTGGGGCGGTTGCCTCCCAAAGGGTAACGGAGGCGCCCAAAGGTTCCCTCAGCCTGGTTGGCAATCAGGTGTTGAGTGTAAGTGCACAAGGGAGCTTGACTGTGAGACCGACGGGTCGAGCAGGGACGAAAGTCGGGACTAGTGATCCGGCGGTGGCTTGTGGAAGCGCCGTCGCTCAACGGATAAAAGGTACCCCGGGGATAACAGGCTGATCTTCCCCAAGAGTCCATATCGACGGGATGGTTTGGCACCTCGATGTCGGCTCGTCGCATCCTGGGGCTGGAGTCGGTCCCAAGGGTTGGGCTGTTCGCCCATTAAAGCGGTACGCGAGCTGGGTTTAGAACGTCGTGAGACAGTTCGGTCCCTATCCGCTGTGCGCGTAGGAATATTGAGAAGGGCTGTCCCTAGTACGAGAGGACCGGGACGGACGAACCTCTGGTGTGCCAGTTGTCCTGCCAAGGGCATGGCTGGTTGGCTACGTTCGGGAGGGATAACCGCTGAAAGCATCTAAGCGGGAAGCCTGCTTCAAGATGAGTATTCCCACCTCCTTGAGAGGGTAAGGCTCCCAGTAGACGACTGGGTTGATAGGCCAGATGTGGAAGCCCGGTAACGGGTGGAGCTGACTGGTACTAATAGGCCGAGGGCTTGTCCTCAGTTGCTCGCGTCCACTGTGTTAGTTCTGAAG
>NZ_JBNNPF010000117.1:0-5092 GCF_050275515.1 Streptomyces sp. NPDC004126
CTTCGGGGCGGTCCTGAGGTCTGCGCAGCCCCGCCGGCGTTCGAGGCGCGGGGGTCTGGGGGCGGAGCCCCCAGGAAGGGGTCCGGGCGCAGCCCTGGGGGCACCTCCCAGCGGTAGCTGGGGGAGGAACGGGCGAAGGGCGGGTAGGGGACCTCGTCCGCGCAGCGGCACCCGCACCCACCGCAGCGGCACCCCCGCACCGCCGGCCCCGGCCGTATGGGCTACGTCACGCGGAAGGCGATCGCCTCGGGCTCGCGGTGGAAGGTCAGCCGGTCCCAGTCCGCGAACGCCAGGTCCGTCACCGCCAGCAGCCGGCCGGAGCCGTCGTGCACGGTGCGGCGCACGGACAGCCCGCAGGCCGGCGCGCCGCCGGCCGGGTGGGTGGTGCGGGTCATGGTGATGGTCTCCGAGGTCCGGCCGTGCGCGGCGGCCCGCTCCAGCCAGCGGTGCAGCGGCCGCAGGTCCTCGCCCCGGGCCCCGTCCGGCCGGTCGAGGTAGGCCGCGAGCTCCGGGGTGCGGGCCACGGTGCGCGGGCAGAGGTACGTCACCGTGTGCCGGACCGCGCGCCCGCCCGGGCCGTACACGTGGCGGTGGTGGACCAGGGTGCGCTCCCCGCCGCCCATCCCGAACAGCCCGGCGAGCGACGGCGGCACGGTGACCAGCGCGAGCCGGGTCCGGGTGAGGCGGGCGGGCGGCACGGCCCGGGATCCGGCGCGCGCGGCAGGGGCGGTGGCGCCGGGGAGGACCGCCGCCCGGGTGCCCCGCCGCCCGGTGACGACCAGTCCGTCGGCGCGCAGCTCCTGGAGCGCGGCCCGGACGGTCTGCCGGTTGACCTCGTAGCGGGCGGCCAGGGTGCGTTCGGAGGGCAGTCTGCCGCCGGAGGTCCGGGCGGCGAGGTCCAGTTCGGCCCGCAGCTGTGCGGCGATCCGCTGGTACTTGGGCATGGCGGCCGGGCCGCCGCCCCGCGAAGGGGAGGGCATGGCTTCTCCTCTGACGGGTGGTCAAGGACTGCGCGGTCTGCCCGCCCAACCTAGCATTGGTCTATACCTTTCGACACGGGGGCCGCGGCGGCCCGGCCCAGCTTGGCCGAATCCCACGCCCGGCCGCCGCCCGCTCACTCCCCCCGCAGCGGGTTGGGCAGCGGCAGGTAGCGCGCGTCCGCCCCGTCCGCCCGGGTCCACCGCAGCAGGAGGTTCGTCTTGGCCGGAAGCGCCGGGGCCGCGAGCAGCTCCGCGATCTCCGGCAGGCCGTGCTCGGCGTCGTAGCGCAGCAGCTCCTCGCGGACCGCCGGCCACACCCCGCCGGCCGCCCCGGGGTGCCGTTCGGCCAGGGCCCCGCCGACCTCCGCGAGGTGGTTGACGACCAGGCAGTACACGAGCCGCTGCCAGGCGCCCTCGCGCGGCATGTCCCCGGGGAGTTTCACGCCCTCCGCGTCGCGGAAGAGGGCCTGCACCGGCATGCCCCGGCCGTCCACGGCGACCAGGCAGTTCTGGAGGTGCGCCTCCAGCACGATCCCGTGCCGGGCGAACAGGTCCAGGACCGGAGGCACGACATGGCGCAGGTACGCCCGCCACCAGCCGGCCGGGTCGGACGCGGACTCCAGCGGGCTGGCGGGGTAGCCCTCCGCGAGGGCGGCGGACAGCAGCGGCACCGCGCCCGCCGCCACCCCGGTGCGCAGGCCGTCGCGGACCAGGACGGCCAGCTCCTCGAAGGCGAAGGAGGCGGTGCGGTACCCGCGGTCGGCCAGCCACACCGCGGTCGATCCGGTACGGCGGCGCAGGTCGGCGAAGCCGGCCTCCACCGCGGAGTCGGTGCGGCGCAGCTTCAGCAGGTCGTGGCGCCACAGCCGGCGCACGTCGTTGGTGATCCGGACGTCGAGGCTGAACTTCGCGAACAGGTCGGCGTCCGGCCCCGGCGCGTACACGGTCCGCACGGAGGCGGTGGGCCACACCGGCAGCCGGGTCGGGCCGAGCCGCAGCAGCCGCCCGTCGGCGAAGGCCTCGCGCACCTCCCGCCGGCCGCCGACCAGCTCCAGCTGCCAGGGGTGCGCGGGCAGCGCCCGGTAACCGGCGGGCGGGCGGGGGCCGTCGAGGATCCCGGCCAGCGCGTCGACCGCGTCGGCGGCGGCCCGGCCGCCCTCCTCCGCCACCTGGTCCTCGCGCAGCCCGAGCATCACGAGCGGGAAGCGGGTGTGCGCCTCGGGGGCGTACGGCAGCCAGCTCGCGGCGGGCGCGCCGCCCCGGGCCTTGGGGGCGGGATGGTGCGGATGGCCCGTCACCAGGGCCTGCTCGGACAGGACGTACGGGTCCTCGGGCACCTCGGCGGCCGCCCGGGCGGCCAGCAGCGCGGCGAGGGCCTCGCGGCTGTCGTCGATCTCGCCGGGCAGCTCGTCGTTGGAGACGCCGGTGTAGCGGTGCAGTTCGTCGGAGACGAGCTTGACCAGTTCCGCGTGGCCCAGCGGATGCCAGCCCTCCGCCGTGTGCAGCTCCGCGCGGTCCGGGCGGCGGCCGCCGGAGACCCGCAGCAGCCGGCCGCTGCCGCGCAGCCGGTGGACCCGCCCGCCCTCGGCCTCGCCCACCTCCCTGAGCAGGCAGTTCAGGAGCGGGGCGGCGCTGCGGGCGTCGGCGTCGGTGTTGAGGTCCACTGGTTCCATTCGGTCCGTCCGAGGTGTGCCGGCGGTACGCGGGAGGGACCACCGGCCGTGATCTTCAGTATCCGCGATGATGACCTGATCATCGGTTGAACCGACCTGAGAGGACCGGACCCCTGGACCGCAGCAGGCACGTTTCCCCGCCCGACCCCGGGCACTCCCCCGCCACCCCCGCCGAGGAGGCCGCCGCCGTCGCGCTGGCCGGCGTACGGCCCGGGCTGGGGGCCGCGTACGAGGCTTCGCTGGACGGGGCCCGCTCCGCCGTGCTGACCCGGCTCTGGCGGGCCCTGGCCTTCGAGCCGCTGCCGTGGGTGGTGGGCCGGGAGCCGGGGCCGGACTCCCTCACCCTGCTGCTGGCCGGGGGCGGGCGGCTGGAGGGGCCGCTCCCCGACCCGTACGCGACGGGCTCGCTCGTCACCGAGGTCCGGCTCGACGGGCGGCCCCACCGGCAGGCGGCCCGGCTGGTCGAGGCGCTGCGGGTGCCGCACGGCGCCGCCTTCGCCGCCGAACTCGACGACAGCGCCGCCTCCCTGGCCCTGTCCCGGGCCGGGCAGCCGGACGGGGAGCGGCCGGAGCCGTCGGCCGGGTGGGAGTGGGAGCAGCGGGTGGTGGACGGGCACCCGTACCACCCCAACTGCCGCTCCCGGCCCGGCTTCACGGTGGCCGAGCAGCTGGCGTACGCCCCGGAGCACCGGCCGGTGGTGGAGCTCGGGCTGGTCCCCGTACGGGCGGCGGAGTGCCTGGTGGCCGGCCGGTGGCCGGAGCACCTGCGCGACGGGGACCGGATCCTGGTGCCGGTCCACCCCTGGCAGGCCGAGCACGTACTGAAGGGCGAGGAGGTCCTGCCGGGGTTCGCCGCGCACCCGCTGATGGCGCTGCGCACGCTCGCCCCGGCGGCGGGCGGCCCGCACGTGAAGACGGCGCTGAGCACCCGGCTGACCTCCTCCGTCCGGGACATATCCGCGTACTCGGTGGAGACGGCCGCCGTGGTCTCCGCGTTCGCCCACGCGCTGACCGGACGGCTCGACGGCCGGCTGCACATCACCCGCACGCTGGGCGCGGCCACCGCGTACAGCCCGGACCTGGCGGCCGTGCTCCGCGAGCCCCCCGAGGCGTACGCGGGGCCCGGCGAGCGGGTCGTGCCGGTGGCGGCGCTGGCGGGGACGGAACTGGCCGGATCGGCGGCCTGGCGGGCCGCGTTCGCCCGGCTGGCGCTGTCGGTGTGCCTGCGCGTGCTGGACCTCGGAGTGGCGCTGGAGGCCCACGGGCAGAACCTGCTGGTGGTGCTGGCGCCCGACGGGAGCCCGCTGCGGCTGGTCTACCGCGACCTGGCCGACATCCGGATCAGCCCGGCCCGGCTCGCCCGGCACGGCCTGCCGGTGCCGCCCCTGGCCGGGCGGCTGGTCACGGACGACGAGACGGTGCTGCGGCGCAAGCTGTTCGGCTCGCTGGCGGCCGGTGCCCTCGCCTCGACGGCGGGCTCGGCCGGGGCGTTCGCCGACTGCCTGGCCGCCGGGCTGGACACCGCGGAGCCCACCGCCGACGCGGAGGCGCTGCGGAGCGGGCCGCTGCCGGTGAAGGCGCTCACGCTGATGCGGCTGAGTCCGGGGGTGCCGGGGGACCAGTGGGCGGAGCTTCCCGCGCCGCTCGGCGGGGCCTGACCGGCGGTGAGCTGCGGGGGTGAGGCCGGCGGCCGGACGGGCTACTGTTCAGGGGCATGACACAGACCTCGCGTCTCAGTGCCGTCCAGGCGTCCTACGACACCGTCGCGGTCGACCACGCCCGGCTGCTGGGCGGCGACCTGGAGGGCCGGCCCCTGGACCGGGCGGTGCTGAACGCCTTCGCCGAGTACGTGCGCGGCGGGGGCGGCGGGGCGGTCGCCGACCTGGGCTGCGGCACCGGCCGGGTGACGGCGTACCTGGACGGCCTCGGCGTACGGGCCTTCGGCGTCGACCTCTCCCCCGCGATGGTGGCGGTGGCCCGGCGCAGCTATCCGGGGCTGCGGTTCGAGGTGGGCCGGATGACCGGGCTGGACATGGCGGACGGGGTGCTGGGCGGGGTCCTCGCCTGGTACTCCACCGTCCACACGCCGCCGGGGGAACTGCCCGGCGTATTCGCGGAGTTCGCCCGGGTGCTGGCGCCGGGCGGCCATGTGCTCGTCGCGTTCGCGGCGTGGGACGGGCAGCGCCGGCTGGAGCACGCCTACGGGCATCCGGTCGACCTCGACGTGTACGGGACCCCGCCGCAGCTGATCGCCTCGCTGCTCGCCGGGGCGGGGCTGGCGGAAGTCGCCCGGATGGTCCGGGAACCCGGCGCCCACGAGCAGGACCCCCGGGGTTTCCTGCTGGCCCGCAAGGACCGCCTGTGCCGCCGCACGGAGATCGTCCCGCATGCGAAGGTACAGAGCGTGCGCCGTTCACAGGGCCCCTGGGAACGCGCCCG
>NZ_JBNNPF010000118.1:0-4848 GCF_050275515.1 Streptomyces sp. NPDC004126
AGAGACATCGACCACCTCCTCGGCCTCACCGGCACCACGATCCCGCACCCCAGAAATCGGCAGATACACGGCTGAGACAGGTGAAAACGACCTCTGACTGCCTGTTTCGTTTCCCCTCCGGGGGCTGGGCGGAGGACCTAGGCTTGGCCGGGGTCGAAGGGCTCCGAGAAGGCTGTGGAGAGGGTCTGTCGGGCTTGCGGGGACCGGCTTAGGCCGGGTGCCAGGCCGGAGGCAGTGTTCTGCTCGGCGGCCTGTCGTTCCAGGCAGTGGCGGGTCGAGCGGCGGCTGCGCCGGCGTCTTGCCGCGGTGCAGGGCGGGGTTGGCGAGGGCCGGTGTCTCGAGTGCGGGGCTCGCTGGATCGCGGGGGTAGACCGGCGGTTCGCGGCCGTGTATTGCTCGCCGAAGTGCAAGGTGAGGGCCTGGCGGCAGCGGAACGATCCGTTCGTGGAACGGTCACAGTAACCGCAACGCGAACGCATCAGTTGTCCAACTTTGGCCAGTTCACTTTCCCGTCAATCATTGCGATCTTCCTATTTGTAGTCTGACTCTCGGTGACGAGCGGGCTTTGTACCGTTGCGGCAGGGAGATGGCCGTGCCAGGGTCCGCGCTGGGTGGTGACACACCATGCCTGAGGACAACGAGAAGATCGGAAGCGTCAGCCCCTCGCGATACGAACAGATCGTGACCGAGCTCCGCGAAGTCGTCGACCAGCACTCCCGCGGCCAGTTCACGATCGGTGACCGAGCCCTGGAAATCGAACCCTCCCGGCCCCGCGACGGGGCCCGGCCCGAGGGCGGATGGTCCGTCAAGGAGTCGTTGACCCGGCTCGCCGAGGACATCGGCCTGAAGTACAGCACCGTCAACAACGCCCGCTGGGTCTCGTCCCGCTGGCCCAAGGAACACCGCCAGAGGGGCGTCCCCTTCACCGTCTACCGGATCCTGGCGAGCATCGAGAACGAGACCGAGCGATTCACGCTCGTGAAACAGCCCCCGGCCGGCAAGCCCCGATGGACTGCGGACGACGCGAGCCGCGTGCTCGGCGGGCAGGTCGAGAACCCGGTCTCCAAGCAGGAGAAGATCAGCGCGATCCACGCCCTGGCCCAGGACGAGGAAGTCGCCGCGGTCATCACCACCGACCTGCTCCGCCGGCCCGCGGTCTCGGCGCAGGTCGCCGTCGAGGACCGGGTCAGGGTGGTCGAGGAGTTCACCCGCGACGAGGCCGTCGCCGCGACCGCGGTCACCGGCCTGCTCAGGCGCCCGGACGTCGCCTTCCGGGCCATGAGTGACGACACCGCCCGCCACCAGGTTAACCACGCCCAGGTCGAACGAGGCCGCCAGGCCCGCGAGAACTTCGAACGGACCAGTCCCGTCGCACCGGCCGTCAAGCAGATCAACCGCACGGTCGAGTTCCTGGACCTGGTCACCGCCTGCCACTCTTTCGTCGCCGCAGCCGGCCGGGCCGTCCTTGGGCTGCGGGACCGCCAGCTGACCGAGGACGAGCAGGGCATCGTCCACCAGAACATCGCCAAGGTGTGGGCCACCCTCGACTGGATCGAGAACGCCGTCGACACCGGCAAGGTCGACATGGACGACGAGCTCGCCGCCCTTCTCCGAGGCCAGTAGCCATGCCCCGCGCCTCACGGCGCCGGGGCGACGCCGCTCTGCGGCACGCCGACACCCTCCGGTTCGTGCTCTTCGAAGCACGCCCGGCAGGACTCCTCTTCCACCAGCTCACCCGCGCCAGCGACCTCACCCCCAGCCAGGTGAGGTCCGGGCTGGCCGCCCTGCGGGACGTCATCGCGGACCACGGATGGCCCCCGCTGATCTGGACCAGGTCTGACGGCTACCAGCTCGGAGCCGAACGGGCCGCTCTGGAAGCCTACGAACGGAAGGTGATCAAGGAGAAGCTCACCGAGTTCCGCCGGTTCATCACCGGCACCGTCGCACCCCACGCAGCCACCCACCCGGGCGACAAGTGGGTCCGCCACATCACCGCCCAGCTCAACTCCATCGAATCCACCCTCGACCTCGTCAACAGCTACTGACCCCCCGCCGCCCGGGGCCCTGCCGAAGGCCGGGCCCCGGGCAGCACAGGCTTGAAGGCCAGCCGCCATGCGCCGACGCCGCTACCCCTCCAACACCACCGACGCCGAATGGGCCCTGCTCGAACCCCTACTGCCCGTCCCGGCCTGCGAAACCACCGTCGGCGGCCGGCCCGAGAAACACGACCGGCGCGAGATCGTCGACGCGATCCGCTACGTCGTCGACACCGGCTGCAAATGGCGGGCCCTGCCGGCGGACTACCCGCCCTGGCGGACCGTCTGGGGGTTCATGGCCCGCTGGGCCGCCTGCGGTGTCATCACCCAGATCCGCGACGTCCTCGCGCACCCAATCCGCCGCGACATGGGCAAAGGCCCCCGTGCGGTCGCCACCGTCATCGACTCCCAGTTTGTCAAAGCCGCCGAGACCGTCGGCAAGGACTCACGCGGGTACGACGCGGGCAAGAAAATCAACGGCCGCAAACGCCACATGGTCGTCGACACCCGCGGCCCTCCCCTGCTCGTCATGGTCACCCCCGCCGACCTCCACGACAGCCAAGCGGCCAAGGAAGTCCTCTTCCGCCTCCGACTCATGCACCCCGAGATCACCATCGTCTGGGCGGACTCCGCCTACGCGGGCAAGCTCGTGACCTGGGCAAAGAAGTACCTCAACCTGACGATCAAGACCATCAGCAGACCCAAGGACACCTCCGGCTTCGTCATCCTGCCCCGCCGCTGGGTCGTGGAACGAACCTGGTCCTGGATGATGCGGGCCCGCCGACACGCACGCGACTACGAACGGCTCATCCAGCACTCCGAAACCCTCATCACCTGGGCAGCCATCACCCTCATGACCCGCCGGATCACCAAGACACGCAAGCCCCCCGAGCGGTACTCACCCGTGTTCTGACCAGGTCCGATAAGGCACCCACACCGCCTACACATAGTGGTGTTCCCCGAGGCCCTCTACCAACCTGGATCACTTCTCAGGTACCGGACCACTCCACAGAACATCACCCGCAATGGAGATCAACACGGCCCCGACGCCACTCCGGCCTGGCTAGGGGCTGACGAGGTAGCGGGCGAGGCAGACGTCCCGGCCGGTGGATGGTTGGTCGCACTCGCCGGCTGCGACCAGCCGGTTCGGGGTCTGCAGGGCGATGTCGAAGATCTCGTCGTCCGCCTCGCCCGGCGCGGTCCTGGTGATGACGAAGCCGTCGCGGCCGAAGCCGCGGTCCAGGGAGCCGTCTTCGCGGAAGCGGGCAAGGAGGAAGTCGCTGTCCACGGCGAACTCGGTGGGAGCGGTGCTACCGCCGGCGAGGATGCGGCCGTCCGGCTGAAGCGCGAGCCCGGCCAGGTCCTCGTCGGTGCTGCCGGGGCCGACGTTGGCAAGTACCTTCCCCGCGTTGCCGAAGCGGGGGTCAAGGGATCCGTCCGGGCGGTAACGGGCGAGTGCCAGGTCGAAGCGACCGTCGGCGTCCGCGGAGCCGCCCGCGAGGATCCGATGGTGCCGGTCGATAACGACGCTTTCCGCCAGGTCGAGGCCGTCGTTCGCCGCCATGGGCGTGACGACCACGCCTGGCCGGGGGGTGCCGGAGCCGAAGGAGGGGTCCAGGGTGCCGTCGTGGAGGTAGCGGGCGACGGCGAAGCTCGTGCCTCCCCGGGCAGATGGGAGGGTGGCCGAGCCGGCGGCAACGATGCGACCACGGGTGTCGAGGGTGATGTCCCGGAGCTGGTCGCGGCCGCCCTCGATGTCGGTCACAACGGTGCCGGGGCGGGGCCCGGAACGGTTGAAGGAGCGGTCGAGGCGCCCGTCGGGCAGGTAGCGTACGAGGGCGAAATCGCGGCCGTCCGCGTCCTCGCCGATGCTGGCGTAGCCGGCCACCACGATGCGTCCGTCGTGTTGGACGCGCAGGGCCTGGGCCTCGTCGTCATGAGGGGTGAGCGCCGTCACGACCCTCCCCCTGGTGCCGAAGGTACGGTCTAGGCTGCCGTCGGGCAGGTATCGGGCGACTGCGAAGTCCTCCCCGCCGTCCGCGGTGGCGACGTGACCGGCCGCGACGATCTTTCCGTCCTGCTGTACGGCCAGCCGCCAGATGTGCTCGTCATCGCCACCCATATCGGACATTGGGGTGAGGACGATGCCGCCGGATCCGAAGGAGCGGTCCAGCCGCCCGTCCGGGGTGTAGCGCGCGATCCGCCACTGGAAGCCGCCGGCCGCTTCGCCCAGGTCCGAGGAGCCAGTCACCAGGATGCGGCGTCGGCTGTCGATTGCCAGCCCGTTCTGGTAGTCCGTGTTCCCATTGGGCGCAACCGCGGTCCGGACGATCCCGCCCAGCCCGAACTTCGGGTCGAGTGAACTGTCGGCGTTTCCGTTGCCCGCGAACGCGGTCGGGGCCGGCAGCACGGCGGCTGCGGTCACGGCTGCCAGGACGGCCCGCGCGGGAACGCGGCGGAGCAGATGCCATGTGCGCATCAGGGGCCCTTCTCCTGTTCCTTGAAGCACCGGCCCCCCAGCGGGCGATCCTCACACGGCTCCATGCACCCACGCCGCACCACGCCGTGGCGGCGGCGTTAGAGGACCGTTTCGGCCCTGGTTACCTGCGTGGCCCACAGCGCCATCGGGCTGGAACACCTCTCAGCCGTCTGACCACTGTCACCGAACGTCACCCGCAACCGAGATGAGCACGGTCTGGGCTTGAAAACAGGTTCTGAGAGGTCGTTTTCACCTGTCTCAGCCGTGTATCTGCCGATTTCTGGGGTGCGGGATCGTGGTGCCGGTGAGGCCGAGGAGGTGGTCGATGTCTCT
>NZ_JBNNPF010000119.1:0-4609 GCF_050275515.1 Streptomyces sp. NPDC004126
GAGGTAGACGAGAAAGCCGGCGCGGACGAGGTGGCCGACCGCCGCCGCGGTCACCCGCGGCCGGCACCGCAACGGCTCCCCCAACGCCTCCGTCAACCGGTCCCCCGCCACCCCCGCACCCACCGGGCCCCGCAGCGCCGCGCGGACCTGCTCCGGGTCGGCGGCCTCCACCACCGCCCGCGACCACAACCCCGAACCGGCGTCCGCCGCCGGGACCAAGCCGGTACCGGCCGCCCACCGCCAAGCCGCCACCGGCACCCGCAGCCGGCCCGCCACCGTGTACTCGTCGTAGACCTCACGCACCGGCGTCTCCACCGGACTGTGGCACGGCGGACACACGACGAGCACCAGGCCGCCGCCCTCCCAGCGACGCTCCAGCCCTCGGCGTCCGCCGACGTCCACTCGATCGGCACGCGCATTCCAGCACGGGCGGAGACAGTCCCGCGGTCCGGAACCTCGTGAGCGGCGGGCACCGTGGACAGCAGGGGCAGAGCAGCGAGGGCCAGCGCGGGCAGGCCGCGTGGGTGGCTGGTTCCCGGGGGGGGTGGAGTTGGGCTTGTTAACGACAGTTGTCGCTACGGAGTGTGTGGATAGCTTCGTCTTTACGTGATCAAGAGCGGCCGGAGGTCCGGTGGCCACGTCAAGGGATGGGAACGGTTGAGGATGACCGAACAGCAGCAGGTCTTCTGGGTGGCGCACACCGGCGCGGCGGACTCCGCGAAGGGCGTGAGCGCCGTGGACCCGGTCACCGGACGGGTCCTCACGACGATCGCGACCGGCGAGGCGGAGGTGAAGGGCCTGGTGGCCGCACCGGACGCCGGGCGGCTGTTCGTCAGCGTCGTCGACGGGACGGAGACGCGGGTGGTCGACACCACTCTGTTGGCGGTCACGGGCGCGTTCGACTCCGAGGCGGACACGAACGCGTTGGCCGCTTCGGGCGACGGCCGGCTCCTCTATTCGGGGTACGTAGGGGAAGGCACCGGCATCGCGGAGGTCGACGCCGCGACCGGTACGACGCTGCGGCGGTTCGCCACCGCGCTCCCGCAGCAGGTGCAGCTCAGCCAGGACGGCAAGCGCGTGTACTTCTGGGAGCAGGATCCGGACCTCGTCGGCGGGTTGGCGGGGTACCTCCAGGTACTGGAGGTGTCGTCCGGCGACGTGGTGACCTCGCCGGTGATCGGGCGGCTGCTGGGCGAGCACGGGTCACTCAGCCCGGATGGCAGCCGCCTGTACACCATCACGGTGGACGGCTTGGTCCAGGCGCTGGACGCAGTCTCGCTGGAGCCCGTCGGCGGGCCGGGCTCCACGGCCGTCTCGGCCGGCGTGGTGTCACCGGACGGCGAGCGGCTCTTCGCCGTCGGTCCTGACGGTGTCCTGCTCGTGCTGGACGCACGGACCCTCGCCGCGATAGCCGTTCCCGCCGGCCAGGACGGCCTGCCGCCCGCACCGGCACTGATGGCGTACGAGCCCAGCGGCAACCGGGCCGCGTTCATCCCCTATCACGTGGCTGAGCTGCTGATCGGCACACCCGGAGAGCCAGGGTCGCAGCAGGTCGCCCTGCCTGGCGACGCGGTCAGCGTCGTCACCGGCCCGATCGCCCAGGCGATGGCCACCCGCCTGGAAGTCCAGAGCACGCACCCCCTGGTGCCGGTACAGGTCCCGGGACTCGCGATCCGCCTGACCACCGCCGACGGCAGCCCGATCGCCGGGCAGACGGTCACCCTCACCTCTTCCGGTGGACTGCACCTGGGCACCGTCACCACCAAGGCCGACGGCCGCGCCGAACACACCGCCGAACTCCGCCTGCCCATCAACCCGGACACCGGCCAGATCGACACCAGCCGCCTGACCGGCCCCTACACCGCCACCTACGACGGCGCCCCGAGCTACGGAAAGGCCGAAACCGCAGGGGAAATCACCCTGGGCAGCTGACGGGCAAAAGAGGTGCGGGCCGCGATGGACCGCATCGCGGCCCGGGCTGCGATCTCTCGTTTTCGCGTCGGGAGACTGAGCAGGGTCTGATGCGACCAGGGAGCCAGGCCGCCACCACCCCGCGGAGCACCCGCTGTGAACGGGCACGGGCCTGATCGTGGGATCCGGGCGATTGTCGCGGTGGGGGTGGCGCAGTCGTGGTGTGACGAAGGGGCCTTTGGCGTGTCCTTTGCCCCACCGGGCTTGTTGATCAAGGTGTTCGCTGACCGACAGGCCCGCCCCTGCCCGACGAGGGGACGGCGGGTGGACGAGGGGATGGATCATGGCATCGGAGCGTGGAAGCAAGCGGGACAACGGGCGGGCAGTCGGGGCGGGGCTGGCGCTGGCGGTGGTGGCGGGCGGTCTGCTCGGGGCCGCACCGGCGCAGGCCGCCGGCGAGGTGCCCGGCTGCAGCCGGCAAGCCCTGGAGACGGGTGGTGTGAAGGTCATCTGCACTCTGGAGGCCGTCTACCAGGCCGATACGGTCTTGAAGGGCACGGACGGGGCGGACGTGTTCGTCGTGCGCGGCGGGCGGTTCGCCGACGACGAGGACGGGGAGGCGCCTGAGGGGGCAGTGCTGGGGATCGAGGGCGGGGAGGGTGACGACCGCATCGAGGTCTACAGCGAGATGCCTGTGACGGTCCGCTCCGGCGGCGGGGACGACGTGGTCGTCGCGGGCGGCGGCGCGTCCAGCCGCTACGAGACCGGGGCCGGCAACGACCGGATCATCGCATTCACCGTGTTGGGCCCGGACGGGGTGATCGACGCCGGTGAGGGCGAGGACACGGTTTTGGGCACCGCGAGTGCGGGCACCATCAGCGGCGGTCCGGGCAACGACGCCCTCACCCTGACCGGCGGCACCGGCGACGGCAGCCAGGCCACCACCCTGGCCGGCCCGTTCGTCGGCGAGCTCGCCGACGAGGGCGTGCCCGCCGCGATGAAGATCACGGCCACGGGCCCCACCAACAGCGGGCGCCTGGAAGGCGGAGCCGGCGATGACACCCTCAAGCTGACCGGCGCCGACAGGCAGAGCGTCAACAGCGGCACCATCGACGCCTCCGCGGGACACGACACCGTGACCGTGACCGCCGGAATCGAATACGGCGCCGAGGCCGTGGGGCCCGCGGCGAACACCGGGCGGATCGAGGCCGGTGACAGCGACATCACCGCCACCGGCGGCCTCGGCGGCCCGTTCGGCGCCGGCGGGCCGGCCAACGCCGCGACCGGCACCATCAACGGCGGCCGCAGCCTGACCCTGACCGGCGGCAGGGGCGGCAGCCACCGCGGCGACGGCGGCACCGCGAACGCCGGCACCCTCACCGGCGCGGCCACCGCCCGCCTCACCGGCGGCGACGGAAGCGGCGGCGGCGAACACCGCAGCGGTGGCGGCGGCACCGCCAACACCGGCACCGTCCACACCACCGGCGACCTCACCCTCACCGGCGGCAACGGCGCACAGGGCCGCAGCGGGAACAACGGCAGCAACACCACCTACCGAGGCGGAGGCGGCACCCGAGGCGGCGACGGCGGGACCGGCAACACCGGCACCGCCACCACCGACACCGGAACCCTCACCGTCACCGGCGGCAACGGAGGAAACGGCGGCACAGGAGGCAACGCCCACCACAGTGCCAGCTCCGCCGTCGACACCGGCGGCGACGGCGGAGCCGGCGGCAACGGAGCCCCCGCCAACACCGGCCACCTCCACACCCCCACCACCCCCACCGTCACCGGCGGACAGCCCGGAACCGGCGGCACCGCCGGCCACGGCCCCGGCGGCATCGGCAGCGCCGACGGCACCGCCGGCACCAACGGCAACCCCGGCCCCGCCCACACCCCCGACGCCACCCTCAACAACCAGCCCACCACCTGAGAACAACGGCGTGCGGCCCGCACACCGCGGGCCGCACACCTTCCGCGCAGGTATGACCGACCCCTGCCGCACGGCCTCATCCCCCGCGCCCTGCACACCAGCCCACCAGATCCACCCCGCCGCCACAGAACCCGCGGCAGGCGAAGACCCCGCCACCTCATCCCCATTCACCATCAACATCCCGAACCGCCGGTCTTGGCTCTGTTCACGAGTCACGCCGACGTTTTGACATGGCTCCGGTCGTCGCGCGCTCATACGGAGAGGCGATGTTCGTGGCTTCGTTCTCGCGTACAAAGCCACGCACCCCAACCGTGTCCACCCCGCGCCCGGACAGCCAGCCGCGCGGCTACGGGACGTCGCCCCGCGACACGAACCGGCCGATCCCGACCGGAACCGCTCCACCACCCGCACCCGGCCCCCCACCGCCAACGGCACCGTCCCCGGCGCCGTCAGCCGGCCCCGCGACGCCCCGAACTCGCCCTCGGCCAGGACGGCCAGGGCGTCGGCGTCCTCGTCAGTCGACCAGCCCGACAGCACGTCCTCCCCTTCGGCGTCCTCGGCCAAGACGAGGTACGGGCCGTCCAGCCGGAAGCGGACCGTGCGCCGCCCCGGGCCCACCACGGTCAGCGACGCCGACGGCATCCCGATCGGGACCCCGATCTTGTCGTGGGCGAGCAGTCACGCCACGACGGCCGCGCGGTCGAACTGCGGGAGCACCTCCGTGCCTCCGGCCGGGGCGGGGAAGTCGGCGTAGCGGCGGCGCCA
>NZ_JBNNPF010000120.1:0-4596 GCF_050275515.1 Streptomyces sp. NPDC004126
AGCCGACGTGCTCTTCGCGATGCTCCGCGACGGCACCTTCTACGAACCCCAACCCGCCCCATCAGCTTGACCAAACCCATAGGGGCACCCCCCCGCAGGCCGTCCACTCCTTCCTCCTCGCGTAGTTCCTCGTCGAGGTAGTGGTCGGCGACGGTCCGCCGCAGCGCTACCCGGGCGCCCTCGCGATACAGGAGCGACTCGACGCGCATCCGCCGTGCCAGTTCCAGCCGCACCTCCCACGGCACGTCGTCCAGCAGAGCTATGGCCGCGCCGGCCACGTCGGTCAGGAAGGTGCGTCGCATCAAAGGGTCCTCCAGGACGGCTGACGGCACGTCGAGCACGCCCGACAGGGCCGCGAAGGAGAAGCCCCCGGGGACGACCTTCCCGCGTTCCCACCGGGCGATGTACTCCCGCGTCAGCGTGGTCCCGTGAACGGTGTTGATCTCGTCGGCCAGACGGCCCTGCGACCAACCCTGTGCGGTACGCAGCTCGCGGATCAACTCCCCGATGTCCACGACCCCCATCTTGCCCCTACCCATGCCCCTGCCCGCCGCCTTTCCCGAGGCCGAAGGTATGGGCACAGCCACCACCTGAAGGGGCACCCCCATGGCACAGACCGCCGACCAGACCCGCGCCCGCGCCGAAGCACTCAGGCTCTTCTACCCGCACCTGATCACGCCCGCCCCGAAATGCGCCCGGTGCCGGGACTACGCCCGCACCCGCGACACCGCCACCGGCCCGCTGCGCGGCACAGTCGTCACCGACATGCAGCTGCTGATGAAGCGCCTTCCGCCCACCGAACTGCGCGTCGGGGACCACGTGCTCGCCGCCGACTCCGTCCTCTGCCGCACCGGAACGGGCCGACCCCGGGACGGTGCTGTACGGGTGTGACCACCTCGCCCGCGTCGTGCTGGACGGTCCGGTCGGCGGGCTCGGGGTCGTGGAGGAGTTGCCGGTGGGCACTTGGTGCGTGCCCACGGTCGGCGGCGTGACGGGGTTGGTCCCGGGCGGCGAAGCCGCCTGGCACTGTGGCTGTCATGAGTGTTGAAGCACGTGTTGAGGAGTCGACCGATGAGGGGGTGCGCTCGCGTTGCTACGGCAGGCGGACATGTAGCGCTCCGTGAGCAAGAGCGAACAGCGCGGGTGGAGCCCTGACAGCACCGTGACCGGCTGGGATACGACGCTCGAACCGCCTGCGGCCCTGGCGGTGTCGAAGGTCCTGCCCCTGCTGCCCTGGGGGCAGGAGGAGCGCTGGGCGCCGGACTTCGCAGTGATCCATCCCGGCAGTCCCAAGATTCTTGCCCTGGTCGTCGAGGCCGGTGCGTGCTGGGAGAAGGCCCTCCGACACTCGCGCACGAGCCTGGAGGAAGACGGGAACACCGGCGGGCCAGCCGTGTTGAGGATCCTGGACCGTACGCATGATGACCCTCCGCCCGCGGGTGCGCAGGGACTGCTTCTCGGAGTCGGACCGGGGTTCTGCGCCGCTGCCGCCCGTGCGCACGGGACCGGCTCCGCCTGAAGTATCGCGTGGGACCGTGCTGTCGGTGGTTACTGCCAGGATGGCATCCATGACGATCAAGGAAGTGGCACCCCACGCAGTCGCGCAGCAGCGGATCGAACATGCGCTGGAGGGCATATGGAGTCGGGCCCACAGCCGGGGGCACGACATGCGCTATGGCGACATGCCACTGCGGCGCGGGCTCAAGGAGCTCGGCGAGGAGCTCGCCGACCACATCGCCGCGCGCACCGCGGCTGACCCCGACGCCCTCGAAGGTACGCCCGATTCGCGCACCGTCCTGATCACGGCTGCGGAGTGCTTCTTGGGCGTGCTGAGCCTCGGCTGCTTCCCCGACGGTGATTTCGAGGTCCCCCTCCCGCTCGCGGGGGAGACGCTCAGCAGCGAGGAGCTTCACTACGAGGAGCGGTGGGAGCCGATCCACCCGGCGACCACGGCGCGGAGCTGGACCGACGCGTTCGCGTGGTCAGTGATCAGCGGACTGATATGGGAGCGGGACCGGGTGATTGGCCCCCTGCTGCGCGAGGACTATGCGCCTGCCATCCGTGCTGGCGTTCCGTACTCGGAGCGGGAGTCGGTGTCCGACCCGGCCGACCTCGCCGAGATGGACGCGCTCTGCGGCTACCTGACAGTCGTGAAGGGGCGCTACCCCGGCGCACTCCCCGGCCCAGTGCCGTTGGCCAAGCCGGACGCCGCCGAGCGTGCGCGTACGGCCGAGCAGCTCGATACGGCCGAGATGCTGACACCGGACCAGCGGCTGCTGCGCGTCCTGCTCGACGACGACCAGTCCGCATTCGAGCAGGCCCTTGATGAACGGCTCGTCGCGCACCGCGAGAGCGTTGGCGCCGACCCGGCCGCCAGGAGCCTGCTGCCGGTGGGGGCCGTCACGCTCGCGGCCCTCGCTCGTCTCGCGCACGGCTGGCAGCTGGGTATCCGGTCCGCCTACCTGCCCGGAGCTTGGTGAGTGCCACACAGGGCCGATGAAGGCGTGCGTCCGTGTGACTACTGCGGTTACCCGGTCTTGATCGACTCGGCCGACGAGTACGACTGCCCGGCGTGTGGCGAGCGTGACGAGGACCAGGCTGCTGGCTGCTGCGCACGGTTCGCGCGGTGACGTGCCGCCGCTGCCCGCAGGCCCGAACCTCCCCCGAGAGCACCTCGACGGGGTCTCGGCCGAGCTGAACAGCTGGCCCCGCGAGACGCTCGCCCAGGCGGTGGGGCGGGGTTTTGCGGTACGGCGCGACGTGCGCGGTGATCCACAGCCGGAGCGCCCTCCACCGATGTCGGCCCGGTCAGGCTGCGCGGCGTCGGCGGTGCCGGGCCTGAGGGTCACAGCCGAGTACGCCGCACAGCAGCCCCTCCTGGACCCGCGACAGCTGCGCCACGGGCGCGAGGGCGTGGCGGCCGGCGTCGTGCCGGGCCGCGTCCACGCTCGGGTGCACGATGTGCCCCTGCTGGCGGCAGGTGCCGCAGACCCGCACGATGCCCACCGGCAGGGCCATCTGCCGGCGCGGCTCCTCCACGGTCGTGGTGCTGGTGTTCTCCTCGCTGGTCGTCATGCCCGGTCCAACGAGGGTGCGCGGGGAGACGGGACGCCGTCCGGCCTCATCCGCCGGGCCCCCTTCGGCGGAGGGGGCCACTCTGGGCGCGATGGGCAGTGCGGACCGGCGAAGGAGGCTTCGGGGATGGTGCTGCGGCCGCCGGTGGAGCCGATGCCGGCGCCGGCCGCGGAGTCGGTTCCGGGCCCGGCCGTGGTGCGGGCGGGGTGCTGCTCCAGGCCCGGCGCGGGTTCCTGGTGCAGGGCGATCGTGGGCTGCAAGCCGCCTCCCGATCAGCGGGTCGGGCTTCGCTGGTTGGACGGCGCCCTGCGGCCACGGGCGATTTCGCGCGCGGTGTGCGTGAGCCGGAGCACGAGGGGGCGCATCGCCTGAGGGTATGAGCTCTGTACGCGCCCGCATTCCTACAGCCAAAATGCGCCTGCCGACGGCTTTTTTGGCCGGAACCCCATGTACCTCGCCGTCTAGTCACCGGAAAGCAGGTTGACTGCCGTGCTGCTGCGTTTACCCACGTCCGTGTCCGAAGCACAGGAGTGCATGGCCGGGGGAGCGGTGCCGATAGGCGGCGCCACCTTGGTATGGGCCACCTGGCAGCGGGACGGTTTCCCTCTCCGGGCCATGTCCCTGCGCGACCTCCCGGAGGCCAACGGGATCGGGCCCGAAACCCTGGGCTCGGCCGTGCTGCTGAGCCGGGTGGACGACCGGGTGCCCGAGGTGCTGCGAAAGGCCGCTGCCGGCGTGGGAACCGGAGCCGTACGCCGCACGGCCACGGTCGGCGGCAATCTCGTCGGCAGCACTCTGCGCTGCCTGCTGCCTGCGGCACTCGTCCTGGATGCCCACGCCGTGATCCTCGAACCGGAGGGCGTCCACCTCACCGACCTCGCGGAAGTCCTGGCCAAACGCCATCTGCTGCTGAGCCTGGTCTGGCGCGCCCCGATCGCCAGCCGCTACCACAAGGCGGCGGGCGAGGCGGGCGGGCCACCGCCCCTCGTCGTGGCAGGTGCCCTGCACCGCGAGGAAGACGGAGGCAAGCTGCTGCGCGTGGCCGTCCGTGAGGACGGCGAGTTCCTCGATGAGGACGTCCGCTGCCACACCACGGCTGAAGAGGATCTCCGCGCTCTGCGGAGCGGCGGCTTGGGCCGACTTTCGGATGAGGCCTGGGAAGCAGTCTGCCGACAGGTCACGGACCTGCTGGCGCCTCCCGCCGGACACTGCGCGGCCGACGCCGGCGACACCGGAGCGGAGAGTCCTGGCCGGTGCTGGCTGGGCTGACGTCCGCACGCCGACGTCGCCGACTTCGTCGCGCGGTACAACGCGCGCAACAACTTCGGCATGGCCCCCCGACCCCGTGACGGGCGAAGCCGCCGGCCCCGGGCTGCGCCCGGTCGGCTGACGTCCGGCCGAGGTGCCGTCAGCCCCTGGCCGGGCGGGCCGGGGCGCCGGGCGGACCCTGAGAGACCCCCTGCGCGGGCCGCCACCACATGGTTGCCCTGCGAGGTCTGCAAGGGCAGCGGGCGCGCCAAG
>NZ_JBNNPF010000121.1:0-4325 GCF_050275515.1 Streptomyces sp. NPDC004126
GGCTGCGCCCGGACCCCCTGGGGGCTCCGCCCCCAGACCCCCGCGCCTCAAACGCCGGCGGGGCTATAGGCGCTGTCAGTCCTCCAGGGCCTGGTACGTCGTGGTCCAGAAGTCGTGGATCACCTGGGCCGGAGCCGGGGTGGAGAGGCCCACCTGCATGAGGAGGACGCCGGTGAGCCCGTTGTGCGGGTCGGCGTAGGCCGAGGTGCCGGTGCCGCCGTCCCAGCCGAACTGGCCGACCGGCGCGTAGTCGCCGCGGTAGGTGCGGACGGCCATGCCGAAGCCCCAGCCGCCCTGCTGGCCCTGGCCGAAGGAGACGTGGACGCTGTTGCGGGCCAGGGCGGACCGGGTGGCCTCCTGCTCGGCGGTGAGGCCGTTGGTGGTCATCAGCTCGACGGCGGGCCGGGACAGGATCCGCTCGCCTCCGTGCGTGCCCTGGTTCAGCAGCATGCGGAAGTACGCGTGGTAGTCGTCGACGGTGGAGACCAGGCCGCCGCCGCCGGACTGGAACGCCGGGGGCGCGCTGTACCGGCCGCCCGCCGCCTCGTCCCACACGTGGAACTCCCCGGTCTGCGGGTCGGGGGCGTAGCTGGGGGGCAGCCGGTCGATCTTGTCGGAGGGCACGTGGAAGCCCGTGTCCTTCATCCCCAGGGGGTCGAGGACGCGCTCGCGCAGGAACGTCTCGAACGGCTTGCCCGTGACCCGGGAGACGAGGACGCCGAGCACGTCGTGGCTGATGTGGTACTGCCACTGCTCTCCGGGCTGGCGCATGAGGGGGAGCGTGCCGAGGCGGCTCATCCACTCGTCCTGCTCGGGTGCGGGCTCGCCGCCCTGGGTGAAGACGCCCCGCTCGAAGAGGGCGGCCGTGATCGGGGAGCCCATCGCCGTCAGGTCGATGCCGAGTCCGAAGGTGGAGTTCAGCAGGTCCCGTACGGTGATCGGCCGCCGCGCGGGGACGGTCTCGTCCAGCGGGCCGTCGATCCGCGCCAGCACCTGGCGGCCGGCGAGTTCGGGCAGCCACTGCTCGACGGTGTCGTCCAGCCGGATCTCGCAGTCGTCGACGAGTGCCATCGCGGCCGCCATCGCGACCGGCTTGGACGTGGAGGCCATCCGGAAGATCGTGTCCCGGCGCATCGGGGCGCCGCCGTCGTGTCGCATGGTCCCGATCGCCTCGACGTGGGTCTCGTCGCCGCGGCTGACGAGGGCGACGAGGCCGGGGATCCTCCCCGACTCGACGTGCCGGTTCAGCACGTCGCGCATCTTGCGCAGGCCCGCCTCGGTGAAGCCGTTCTGTCCCATCGCCATGTCTCCCCGTGAGTGTTTGAGAACCTCTGAACTCGCTCGAAGCTACATTGCGTTTACAGATGCGTCAACGACATTGAGGAAGCGGATTTGGCTGCTGGGATGGGTGATTGAGATAGGCATTGCAATGGCTATGGCGGTGAACGCAATGGCGTGCCGGAGGGTGAATTGCAATGGGGTGGGGGCGGATGCATACTGCGGCTGTCGACGAGGGGAGACGAGCACCGATGCCCGGAGGACGGCTCACCGGCGAGGAGCGCCGGCACATCGCCACCTGGCTGGCCGAGGGCCTCGGGTACGCGGAGATCGGCCGGCGGCTGGGGCGGCCCGCCTCGACCGTCATGCGGGAGGTCACCCGCAACGGCGGCCCCGAGGGCTACGGCGCGGACCGGGCGCAGGAGGCCACGCAGCACCGTGCGCGCCGGCGCAAGGAGGTGCGGCCGGCGGCGCCGCCGGTCCCCGACGCCGGCCACGGGCGGGACCCGCGGGCGGTGCGGGAGTTCACCGAGTCCTTCACCGGGCTGCTGGCCGGGCAGGGGCTGCCGCCGATGGTCTCCAGGGTGCTGGCCTGCCTCTACACCACCGACTCCGGCGCCCTCACCGCCGCCGAGCTGGTCGAGCGGCTCCGCGTCAGCCCGGCGTCCGTCTCGCACGCCGTCGCCTGGCTCGAAGGGCAGGGGATGCTCAGGCGCGAACGGACTCCCGGGGCGCGCCGCGAGCGCTACGCCATCGACGACGAGCTCTGGCTCCGGTCGCTGCTCGCGGCCACGCAGATGAACGACGTACTGGTGGCGGCGTCGCGGCGCGGGGCCGGGATACTCGGGGCGTCGACTCCGGCGGGGGCGCGCTTCGAATCCTCCGTCGAGCTGCTGACGCTCGTGAACGAGTCCCTGCACGCGGTCATGGAGCAGTGGCGGCTGAGGCTGGCCGAGCGCGCCGCACCCGCACCCGCACCCACATCCGCGGAGCCGGAGACGGACGCGGAGACGGACGCGGTCTAGGAGGGCAGCAGGCGCTGTTCCTTGGCCACCGCCACCGCGCCCGCACGGGTGTCGACGCCGAGCTTGTCGTAGATGCGGCCCAGGTGGGTCTTCACGGTGGCCTCGCTGATGAACAGCGCCCGGGCGATGTCGCGGTTGCCCAGGCCCCGGGCCAGCTGGCCCAGGATGTCGAGTTCGCGGTCCGTGAGGGTGGGCCGCGTACCGCGCATGTGGGCCATGACCCGGCTCGCGACGGGCGCGGACAGCGTGGTGCGGCCGGCCGCCGCCGAGTGGATGGCGGCGAACAGCTCCTCGGGGCGTTCCGCCTTCAGCAGGTAGCCGGTCGCGCCCGCGCCGATCGCCCGGGTGATGTCGGCGTCCGTGTCGTACGTGGTGAGGACCAGGACGTGCGGCGGGCCGGGGAGGGCGGTGATGCGGCGGGTGGCTTCGACGCCGTCGATGCCCTCGCCCAGCTGGAGGTCCATCAGGACCACGTCCGGGCGGAGCTTGGCGGCCAGCGCGACCGCCTCCTCGCCGCTGCCCGCCTCGCCGAGCACCTCGATGTCGGGCTCGCTGCCGAGGAGCGCGAGGAGTCCGGCGCGGACCACCACGTGGTCGTCGCAGAGGAGGATCGTCGTCATCCGGTGGGCTCCAGGGGGATCGAGGCGGAGAGGACGGTGCCTTCGCCGGGGGTGGATTCGATCGTCAGGGTGCCGCCGAGCTGGCGCACGCGGGCGCGCATGGCCGGGAGGCCGTGACCGCGGCCCGGCTCGGAGGTGGTGGCGGTGAAGCCGGCGCCGTCGTCCGCGATGTCCAGGACCACCTGGTCGCCGAGGAAGCTCAGGGTCAGGGCGGCGGTGTGCGCGTGCGCGTGCTCGCGGATGTTGGCCAGGGCGCCCTGGGCGATGCGCAGGAGGGCCGACTCCGTGCGGTCCGGGAGGGGGGCCGGTACGCCCTCCAGGTGGAAGCGGACCTCGACGCCGGGCCCGGCGTCCAGCGCGCGCAGGGCCTCGGCGAGGCCGGCGCCGTTGTCCAGCTCGGGCGGGGCCAGGTCGTGGACCAGGCGGCGGGCCTCGGCGAGGCCGCGGGCCGCGATGCCGTTGGCGGTGCGGACGTGCGCGCGGGCGGTGGCCGGGTCGCTGTCCCAGGTGCGGTCGGCGGCCTGGAGCAGCATCTGCTGGCTGGACAGGTGCTGGGCCAGGGTGTCGTGGATCTCCATGGACAGCCGTTGCCGTTCGGCGAGGGTGCCTTCGCGGCGTTCGGTGGCGGCGAGTTCCCGGCGGGTGCGGATCAGGTCGTCGATCAGCGCGCGCTGGGCGCGGGCCTGGCGCTCCATGTGGACGTAGACGGCCGTGGCGAGGGCGGCGATGGCGGGCGGGGCCAGGAGGAGGTTGGGGTCGAAGGCGGTGGAGAGCTTCATCTGGGCCGCGACGACGAAGACGGTGAGTACGGCGACCAGTGCCACGGCGGCGCGTGGGGGGAGGGTGCGCAGGGCGGTGAAGAAGAGGGGGACGGCACACCAGGCGAAGCTGGGCGCGAGCACGACGAGGACCACCCAGGTGGCGACGACCAGCCCGAGCCAGAGCCTGCGGCGCAGGGTGGGGGCGGGCCGGTCGGTGGCGTGGGCGGACTGGGTGACGCCGACGGCGGGCCCGAGGACGTACAGCAGGGCGAGGGCGATGCCGAGGGAGATCACCCAGGGGGTGCAGGGTTCGCCGGGGTGGCGCAGCAGGAAGCGGGCCACCGACGCGCCGAGCAGGAGGAAGAACGCCGTGTGCATGACGGTGGCGAGGGTGCGGGTGTCCGACGGGGTCGCGGGGGGCCGGGTCACTGCGTGGCTCCTGGGGGTGGGGCGGGGGTATCCATACTGCCTTTGCCCTGGCCGGGCGGTTTGCGGGGTGTGCGGCCGCGGCCGGTGGGCCGGTGCGGGTGGTGGGCCGCTGCGCGGGGCCGGTTCCCCTACCCGCCCTTCGCCCGTTCCCCGGGGGCTCCGCCCCCGGACCCCCCCCCCCCAAAAAACCGCCGGGGGGGGTTTATGGCGGA
>NZ_JBNNPF010000122.1:0-3408 GCF_050275515.1 Streptomyces sp. NPDC004126
ACAACCCCCCGCGGCCCTGTCCCCCCCCCCGCCCGTCATGCGCGCCACGGGCGCGAAGCGCCCGTACGGGTCCGGGCAGCGCCCGGGGAACGGTGGAAGGGCGGGTAGGGGACCAGCCCCGCGCAGCGGACAACCCACCCGCAGGCGACCCACCGGCCCCGGCCACGGGAACCGGCCCCGCCCCGGTCCCGACGGACGGAGTCCGGCGCAGCGCCGCGAAGCCGGGGAGGCCCCCTGGGGCCGAGCCGCGCGAGCGGCGCGTCAAAAAAAGGTGACCCGGGTCACGCGGTCTCATGATCCGGGACGAGTTCGTCCGCATCGTGGACAGTAGTGGACTCCTCCAATCGGCACATGACACGCTTCGGCCATGAATGGAGCTGGAATTGCCTTGGTGAGTCGGCGGCACGTCGACCTCGGCCGCATGGCCAGCGCCATCTGTCCGGCGCGCTGACGGAACCAGCACCCGCCGCACATCGCCGCAGTCCCCGCCGCCGCGGACGCGTCGATCACCCGCAAGCCCCCTGAGGCCGAACACCGCCCCCTGCCTGTCGGCAACCCCGACACACGGGCGGAAATCAGCCACACCTGCTCAGAGACTCCAGCGTGACAGGGGCGCGCCGCCGCTCCCCCCTGCCTCCACCTCGAGCCGTTGAAGAAGGACGTACCCGCCATGGCCGCCACCCCTGAAACGCCCGCAGCCGCCCCCGCAGCCGCAGCGCGCCGCAAGACCGGCCGTCACCGCGGCGAGGGCCAGTGGGCCGTCGGGCACCACACGCCCCTCAACGGCAACGAGCAGTTCAAGAAGGACGACGACGGTCTCAACGTGCGGACGCGCATTGAGACGATCTACTCCAAGGCGGGCTTCGACTCGATCGACCCCAACGACCTGCGCGGCCGTATGCGCTGGTGGGGCCTCTACACCCAGCGCAAGCCCGGGATCGACGGCGGCAAGACCGCGATCCTGGAGCCGGAGGAGCTGGACGACAAGTACTTCATGCTGCGCGTCCGCATCGACGGCGGCCGGCTGACCACCGAGCAGCTCCGCGTCATCGGCGAGATCTCCGAGGAGTTCGCGCGGGGCACCGCCGACCTCACCGACCGCCAGAACGTGCAGTACCACTGGATCCGGATCGAGGACGTCCCCGAGATCTGGCGCCGCCTGGAGGCCGTCGGCCTGTCGACCACCGAGGCCTGCGGTGACACGCCCCGCGTCATCCTCGGTTCGCCCGTCGCCGGCATCGCCCAGGACGAGATCATCGACGGCACGCCCGCCATCGACGAGATCTACCGCCGCATCGTCGGCAACCCGGACTTCTCCAACCTGCCCCGCAAGTTCAAGTCCGCGATCTCCGGCTCGCCGCTGCTCGACGTGGCGCACGAGATCAACGACATCGCCTTCGTCGGCGTGAACCACCCCGAGCACGGTCCCGGCTTCGACGTCTGGGTCGGCGGCGGCCTGTCCACCAACCCCAAGCTGGGCGTCCGCCTCGGCACCTGGGTCTCCCTGGACGAGGTCCCCGACGTCTACGAGGGCGTCATCTCGATCTTCCGCGACTACGGCTACCGGCGCCTGCGCACCCGCGCCCGCCTGAAGTTCCTCGTCGCCGACTGGGGCGCGGCCAAGTTCCGCCAGGTCCTGGAGGACGAGTACCTCAAGCGGAAGCTGACCGACGGCCCCGCGCCCGAGCAGCCCAGCGGCCAGTGGCGCGACCACGTCGGCGTGCACCAGCAGCAGGACGGCAAGTTCTACGTCGGCTTCGCGCCCCGCGTCGGCCGGGTGGACGGCGCCACGCTCACCAAGATCGCGGGCGTCGCCGAGCAGCACGGTTCCGGCCGCCTGCGGACCACCGCCGAGCAGAAGATGATCGTCCTCGACATCGAGGCCGACCAGGTCGACTCGGTCGTCGCGGCCCTGGAGGCGCTGGACCTGCGGGTCAAGCCGTCCCCGTTCCGCCGCGGCACGATGGCCTGCACCGGCATCGAGTTCTGCAAGCTGGCCATCGTCGAGACCAAGGCGCGCGGCGCCTCGCTGATCGACGAGCTGGAGCGCCGCCTGCCGGACTTCGCCGAGCCGCTCACCATCAACATCAACGGCTGCCCGAACGCCTGCGCCCGTATCCAGGTGGCGGACATCGGTCTCAAGGGGCAGCTGGTCCTGGACGACGACGGCAACCAGGTGGAGGGCTACCAGGTCCACCTGGGCGGCGCCCTCGGCCTGGAGGCCGGCTTCGGCCGCAAGGTCCGCGGCCTCAAGGTCACCTCGGCCGGTCTGCCCGACTACGTCGAGCGGGTCGTCAAGCGCTTCGAGGAGGAGCGCGAGGACGGCGAGCGCTTCGCCGCCTGGGTCGGCCGCGCCAGCGACGCGAGCCTCTCATGAGCGAGCGCGCAGCACCGTTCTACTGCCCGTACTGCGGCGACGAGGACCTGTTTCCCCACGAGACGGGTCACGGCGCCTGGGAATGCAGGGCCTGCAACCGAGCCTTCCAGCTGAAGTACCTGGGGCTGCTGGCCCGGGGTGTTCAGTCCAACACCGCTGGAGGGGACGAGATATGACCACGACTCAAGACGTGAGTCTCAGAGAACTGGCCGAGCAGGCGGGCCGCGACCTGGAGGACGCCTCCGCGCTGGACATCCTGCGCTGGGCGGTCGACACCTTCGGGAAGAAGTTCTGCGTGACCTCCTCCATGGAGGACGCGGTCGTCGCCCACCTGGCTTCGCGCGCGGCCCCGGGCGTGGACGTGGTCTTCCTCGACACCGGGTACCACTTCGAGGAGACGATCGGCACCCGTGACGCCGTGGAGGCGGTGATGGACGTCAACGTCATCACGCTGACCCCGCGCCAGTCGGTCGCCGAGCAGGACGCCGAGTACGGGCCGAAGCTCCACGACCGCGACCCGGACCTGTGCTGCGCGCTGCGCAAGGTCAAGCCCCTCGAAGACGGCCTGACCGCGTACGACGCGTGGGCGACCGGTCTGCGCCGCGACGAGTCCCCGACCCGGGCCAACACCCCGGTCGTCGGCTGGGACGAGAAGCGGGGCAAGGTCAAGGTCTCCCCGATCGCCCGCTGGACGCAGGACGACGTGGACGCGTACGTCGCCGAGCACGGGGTCCTGACCAACCCGCTGCTGATGGACGGCTACACCTCCGTCGGCTGCGCCCCCTGCACCCGCCGGGTCGCGGAGGGCGAGGACGTACGGGCCGGCCGCTGGGCCGGACGCGGCAAGACCGAGTGCGGACTCCACGGCTGATGACCACAACACCTACGGACACCACGGAACTTACGGAGAAGCGGATGAGCGTGACCGGCCAGGGAGCCACGGTGTGGCTGACCGGTCTGCCCAGCGCGGGCAAGACCACCATCGCGTACGCGCTGGCCGAGCGGCTGCGCGCCGAGGGCCACAAGGTGGA
>NZ_JBNNPF010000123.1:0-3381 GCF_050275515.1 Streptomyces sp. NPDC004126
GCCTTGGGCACCCCGCGCAGCCGCAGCGCCAGCTCGATGTTCTTGCCCGCGGTGAGCCACGGGAAGAGGGCGTGCTCCTGGAACATCAGGGCCGGACGGCCGACGGTCTCGATGGACCCCGCGGACGGCTTGTCCAGACCCGCGACCAGGTTCAGCAGGGTGGACTTGCCGCACCCCGATGCCCCCAGGAGCGTGACGAACTCTCCGGGAGCGACATCGAGGCTGATGTCGTCCAGGACGAGCTGCGATCCGGCCGGGCCGGAGAAGGACTTCGAGACGTGCTCGATGCGTGCGGCGTGCGCCTGCTCCGCTACCGAGCCCTCGGCAGCCTTGGCGAGAGTGGTGGCCATGGTCGTCACCTCCTGGGGTTGCTGGACTACGGGATTACTTGGCGCCGAGGCCGGCGTCGGAGACCGCGGGCTTGCCGGCGGCCTTGAGGACCTTGTTCAGGAGCGTCAGGTCGTAGATGCCGGCCAGGTCGGGCTTCTCCAGGAGCTTGGCCTTGACGGCCCAGTCCGACTGGGTCTTCAGCGTCGCGGCCAGCGGGTCGTCGGTGACCGAGATGCCCGGCCACGCAGGGTCGATGACCTTCGGGTCCAGCGCCTTGCCGGTGTCGGCGAGGAGCCGGGCGTTCGCGGAGGCCTTCGCCTTGTCCTGGTTGGCGTGGATCCACCCGTTGGTCTTCACCGTGCCGCGCAGCACGGCTTCCACCACGTCCGGGTGCTCCTTGAGGAACTTCTGCGACACGATGATGTTCGTGATCACGAACTTGTTCTCGGGCCACAGGCTGCCCTCGTCGAGGAGGACGGAGCCGCCGTCGGAGACGAGCTTGGAGGCGGTGGGCTCGGGGACCCAGGCGCCGTCGATCGAGCCCTGCTTGAAGGCGTCCGGGGTGACCTTGTTGTCCGTGCGGACGACGGAGACGTCGCCCTTGCCGGACTCGGGGTCGACGGACCAGCCCTTCTCCGAGATCCAGTTGAGGAACGCGACGTCCTGCGTGTTCCCCTTCTGCGGGGTGGCGATCTTCTTGCCCTTGAGGTCGTCCAGGGTCTTGATCTTGTCCGGGTTCACGACGAGCTTGACGCCGCCGGACGCGGAGCCGGAGATGATCCGCAGGTTGGAGCCCTTGGACTTGACGTAGCCGTTGATGGACGGCGAGGGGCCGATGAAGCCGATGTCGAGGGAGCCGCCGTTGAGGGCCTCGATCTCGGAGGGGCCGGCGTTGAAGGTCTGCGGCTTGATCTTGGTGCCGTTCAGTTCCTTCTCGATCAGGCCCTCCTGGAGGCCGACCAGGGCGGTGGCGTGCGTCAGGTTCGGGAAGTACCCGATGCGGACCTCGGACGCGGAGAGCTTCTTGCCGCCGTCGGCGGCGGCCGGCTGGACGTCCTTGTCGGCGCTCTTCTCGGCCTGGGAGCCGTAGCCGCAGGAGGCGAGGGCGCCGATCAGCAGCGGCAGGGCGGCGACGGCGGCGAGGCCGCGGCGCAGGGTCTTGCTGGGATTACCGGTGGCAGGCACGGGAGGACTTCCTCTCGACGCGCCGTCAGTGTGCTACGGCGCAGGTCTTCGTCTGTGGTGCGGGGGCAGGTACGGCTCGCGGGGGGTGCGCATGAGGTGCGCGTGCGTCATCGCGCACATCGCGCCACCCCTCCCTGGCCGCTGCCGAGGGCGCCGCTGCCTACGCGGCCGCCCTCCTTCGCGAAAGTGGAGTAGATGTCGGTGAGCATGACTAGAAGTCCCACCCGTCCTCGTCCGCCGCCACGACCTCGGCCTTGGAGGCGAAGGACTCGCCCGCCATGCCGGCCGCCAGGGTGGTGCCGTCGGCCGGGTCGATCAGCAGGAACGAGCCGGTGCGGCGGGAGTCGGCGTACGCGTCGAGCGCGAGCGGCTCGGCGGTGCGGACGACGACGCGGCCGATGTCGTTGGCCACCAGCTGCCCGGGGTTCGGGTGCTGGGACAGGTCGTCCAGCGTCAGCCGGGAGGGGATCTCCTTGACGATCGCCTTGACCGTGCGCGTCGTGTGCTTGATCAGCACCCGCGCGCCGACGGCCAGGGGCTGGTCCGCGACGTGGCAGACGGTGGCGACGACGTCCTGCGTGGTCGCCGGGGCGCTCGCGGACGGCGCGATCAGGTCGCCGCGCGAGATGTCGATGTCGTCCTTCAGGCGCAGGGTCACCGACTGAGGGGACCAGGCGATGTCCACCGGCTCGCCGAGGGCGTCGATGCCCTCGATGACCGAGGTGCGGCCCGACGGCAGGACGGTGACGGCCTCGCCGACGCGCAGGACGCCGGAGGCGATCTGGCCCGCGTAGCCGCGGTAGTCGGGGTGCTCGGCGGTCTGCGGACGGATCACGTACTGCACCGGGAAACGCGCCGGGCAGGCCGTCAGGTCGTGGCTGACCGGGACCGTCTCCAGGTGTTCCAGGACGGTGGGGCCGCCGTACCAGTCCATGTTCGCGGAGGGCTCGACCACGTTGTCCCCGGCGAGGGCCGAGATCGGGATCGCGGTGATCTCCGGGACGCCCAGCTCCGAGGCGTACGCGTTGAACTCCTCGGCGATCTTCGCGAAGACCGACTCCTGGTAGCCGACGAGGTCCATCTTGTTGACGGCGAGGACGACGTGGGGGACGCGCAGGAGGGCGGCGACGGCGGCGTGCCGGCGGGTCTGCTCGATGACGCCGTTGCGGGCGTCGACGAGGACCACGGCGAGGTCGGCGGTGGAGGCGCCGGTGACCATGTTGCGGGTGTACTGCACGTGCCCGGGGGTGTCGGCGAGGATGAACCGGCGGCGGGCGGTGGCGAAGTAGCGGTAGGCCACGTCGATGGTGATGCCCTGCTCCCGCTCGGCCCGCAGGCCGTCGGTCAGCAGCGCCAGGTCCGGGGCGTCCTGGCCGCGGTCGGCGGAGACCCGCTCCACGGCCTCCAGCTGGTCCTCCAGGACCGACTTCGAGTCGTGCAGCAGGCGGCCCACGAGGGTGGACTTGCCGTCGTCGACGGAACCCGCGGTGGCGAAGCGCAGCAGCGTGGTGGCGCTGAGCTGCTCGGTGGTGGTCGTCATGGTTAGAAGTACCCTTCGCGCTTGCGGTCTTCCATCGCGGCCTCGGACAGCTTGTCGTCGGCGCGGGTCGCGCCCCGCTCGGTGAGGCGGGACACGGCGATCTCGGCGATCACGGCGTCCAGGTCGGCGGCGTCGGAGTCGACGGCGCCGGTGCAGGACATGTCACCCACGGTCCGGTAGCGCACGAGGCGCTTCTGCACGGCCTCGGACTCCTTGGGGCCGCCCCATTCGCCGGCGGTGAGCCACATGCCGTTGCGCTGGAAGACGTCGCGTTCGTGCGCGAAGTAGATCTCGGGGAGTTCGATGTCCTCGCGGGCGATGTACTG
>NZ_JBNNPF010000124.1:0-3316 GCF_050275515.1 Streptomyces sp. NPDC004126
GCGTTGATTTTTGGCACGCTGTTGAGTTCTCAAGGAACGGACGCTTCCTTTGTACTCACCCTCTCGGGCTTTCCTCCGGGCTTTCGTTCTTCGTTTTTGCGTTTCCGACTCTATCAGACTCTTTCGTGTCCGATTTCCTCGGCGCTTTCGAGGTTCTGCGCTTTCGCGCTTTCCCTTTCCGGCGGTTCCGACTCTATCAGAAGTTTTCCACCGGATTTCCCGGCTTCAGATTCCTGAATGAGGAGTCGACTGTGCCCCACGGGAATTCAATTCCATTTGGGGGCGAGAGAGACTTTAAACCATCGCTGCCGAACTTGTCCAGTTCGAGGCAACCGTTCGAATCTACCTCCCCGCAGCGGCCGTGTCAACGGTCTGCGGGACGACGAGGAGACTAGCAGCTCAGCTGCCTTGTACGCACATCAGGCCGCCGTCGGGAGCGTCGCCGTGCGGTCCGCCTCCTCGACGTCGCCCACCTCGCCGGCGCGGGAAGCGCGGCCGCCGAGGACGTAGACGTAGGCGAGGAACGCGGCCTCCGCGACGACGCCGATCGTGATGCGGGCCCAGGTCGGAAGGCCCGACGGGGTCACGAAGCCCTCGATCAGGCCGGAGACGAAGAGGACCGCGGCCAGGCCGATGGCCATGCCGAGGGCGGCGCGGCCCTGTTCGGCGAGGGCCGTGCGGCGGGTACGGGGGCCCGGGTCGACGACCGTCCAGCCGAGGCGCAGGCCCGTACCGGCGGCGACGAAGACGGCGGTCAGTTCGAGGAGGCCGTGCGGGAGGATCAGGCCGAGGAAGACGTCGAGGCGGCCGGCGGAGGTCATCAGGCCGAGGCCGACGCCGAGGTTGGCCATGTTCAGGAACAGGATCCACAGGACCGGGAGCCCGAGGAAGGCGCCGAGGACCAGGCAGATCGCGGCGGCCTGGGCGTTGTTCGTCCAGACCTGCGCGGCGAAGGAGGCCGCCGGGTGGCTGGAGTAGTAGGTCTCGTACTGGCCGCCCGGCCGGGTCAGGTCCTTGAGGTGCTCCGGGGTGGCTATGGCGCTCTGCACCTCGGGGTGGGCGGCTATCCACCAGCCGATGAGCACGCCGAGGGCGGTGGAGAGCAGCGCGGTGGGTATCCACCAGCGGCGGCTGCGGTAGACGGCGGCCGGGAAGGCCTCGGTGAAGAAGCGGGCGGCGTCGCGCCAGCCGGCGCGGCGGGTGCCGGTGACCGTCGAGCGGGCGCGGGCCACGAGCTGGGTGAGCCGGGCCGTGAGCATCGGGTCGGGGGTGCTGGACTGGATCAGGGAGAGGTGGGTGGAGGTGCGCTGGTAGAGGGCGACGAGTTCGTCGGCCTCCGCCCCGGTGAGCCGGCGGCCGCGGCCGAGGAGCTGCTCCAGGCGGGCCCATTCCGTCTGGTGGGCCGCCACGAAGACGTCGAGATCCATCCGGTTACCGCTCCCCTGCCCCTGGCCACCCGATACGGCTTACTTCTCCTGCGGTCAGCTTGGCAGACTGGGGTGCACAGGGGCGGGTCAGGTCGGGGAAAGGTGCGCGCGTTGAGCGATCTGGTGACGGGAGACGCGGTCGTCCTGGGGCTGCGGCCGGCGCGGCTGCCGAGCCGGGCCCTGGCGGTCCTGCTCGACCTGGTCGTGTACGGCATCGGGTTCGTGGTGGTGATGGTCGGGCTGCTCGCCGCGACGGCCTCCCTGGACGAGGCCGCGCAGGCCGCGGTTGCGGTGGCGAGCCTCCTGCTGGTGGTGGTCGGCGTGCCGATCGCGGTGGAGACGCTGAGCCAGGGCCGTTCGCTGGGGAAGTTGGCGTGCGGGCTGCGGGTGGTGCGGGAGGACGGCGGGCCGATCCGGTTCCGGCACGCGCTGGTGCGCGGGGCCATGGGGGTCGTGGAGCTGCTGCTCACCTTCGGTGCGGTCGCCTGTATCGCCTCGCTGGTGTCGGAGCGGGGCCGGCGGCTGGGTGACGTGTTCGCCGGGACCCTGGTGGTCCGGGAGCGGGTGCCGGGCACCCGCGTGATGCCGGTGCCCCCGCCGCCTCCGTGGCTGGCCGGGCAGTTCGCGGCGCTGGACCTGTCGGCGGTGCCGGACGGGCTGTGGCTGGCGATCCGGCAGTACCTGACGCGGATGAACCAGCTGGACCCGCACACGGGTGCCGCGATGGCGGTGCGGCTCGCGGACGACGTGGTGGCCCGGACCGGGACGCCGCCGCCGGCCGGGGTGCCGGCCGCCGCGTTCCTGATGGCCGTGGTGCACGAGCGGCAGTCCCGGGACGCGGCGCGGGCCTTCGCCGCGGGGCCGGCCCTGTCGGGTCCCGCGCCTGTTCCTGTTCCTGCGCCTGTTCCTGCCCCGGCGGCGATGCCCGTGTCCGCTCCCGCGCCGGTGCCTGCTCCCGCGCCGGTCGTGGCGCCCGTGTCGCCGCCGCCGGCCGCGGCGCCGCCGCGCGGGTCCGGGTTCGCTCCGCCCGCCTAGTCCTCGTAGCCCTCGGCGTCCTCGGCGTCCTCGGCGTCCTCGGCGTCCTCGAACGTCGACGGCGGGGTCTCCAGGTGTTCGAGTTCGATGCCGGGTGCCGAGAGGACCACGTCGCCCGCGATGTGCACGGTGTGGACCTCGCCCGTGTCCAGGGCGGTGACCTGGTATTCGTCCACCACCAGCGGGCCGCTGTCCGTCGGGTGCTCGGCGCGGGAGAGCAGGGCCCAGGCCTGGTCGACCGTACGGGGTGCCAGCACCGGATCGGTGAGGGCGACGAGCCGGACGCGGGTCGCGGGGGCGCCCGGGGTCAGGTGCAGCAGGCGGGCCGTGGCGATGAGGAAGGCCGGGGAGCTGCCGGTGAAGCCGGGGGCGGCGACGTTGCCCTCGGTGGCCTCGGCTCCGGCGGGGTCGGTGCGGACCCAGGTGACGCCGTCGATGGCGGCGCCGCGTACCTGCCAGCCCCCGGCGTTGGCCTCCATGCGGATGGGGCGGCCGAGGGCGTCGACGGCCAGGTCCAGCGACCCGCGGTGGTCGCCGTCCGGGGTGGTCAGCTGGGCCACGTAGCGCCAGCCGGAGGGGCCGGGGGCGCAGTGGAAGTGCTCCTCGCCGAGGGGGGTGTGGTCGTGCGGGTCGTGGAGCGAGTAGCGGCCGCGGGGCATGGCGTCGGGTCCTTGGGTACGGGGCAGGCCCCCGGCGCGGGTGCCGGGGGCCTGCCTGGAGTGCTGCGGATCCTCGGGGACCGGGATCGTTGGCGGTGGATCAGTAGCGGTAGTGGTCGGGCTTGTACGGGCCCTCGACCTCGACGCCGATGTACGAGGCCTGCTCGGGGCGCAGGGTGGTGAGCTTGACGCCGA
>NZ_JBNNPF010000125.1:0-3285 GCF_050275515.1 Streptomyces sp. NPDC004126
TCCGCAGCCCGTCTTGGGCTGATACCCGCACCAGAGGTTGATCAGAGCAGCCCAGGGAGCGGACGGGCGCGTCAGATCGCTACGCGCTTCTCTCGTTTTGGCGGCCGGCGGCCGTCTGGGGCTGGTCGTAGGCGGGTTCGATGTTGGCGACGGCGGTGGTGAACTCACGGCCGGCGGCGTTGCGGATGTAGGCGAGCTCCATCCAGCGCTCGATGCCGGTGTCGGAGACGTTCTCGTTGATCACCGCCATCAACACCCCCTCGACGCCTGAGGCGATGTCGCGCACGCGTTGGTGAAGGAGTCGGTGCGGCACGTACTCGTAGCACTCACTCATCGGAGTCCGCCCCGAAGGTGCGCAGAAAGCGCTCCCAACCAGCTTGGGCGCGATCCAAGAGGTCCTCGCTGAGGTCAAATGTCGCTCCACACGGGCAGCGATGCGCGACCGGGTCGGTTCCCTCCGTACTGACGGAAATCAGCCACATGCGGCTACACCTTTCGGTCGAAGCATCCCTAGAGATGTGACCCACTGAAGCCAATTCCGCCAGTCTCGTCAATGGGTCTCTAGAGATGTTCGCCCGCAGGGCTGATAAGTGCGGTGCCCTACCGCTGGGCCTAGGGTGTCTAGAGAAGAGAAGGAGTGATCGTTCGATGACCAGCCAGGGCAGTACTCGCCAGCCGAAGTACCAGCGGATTGCTGACGAGCTGAGGGCGGCGATCCGCTCGGGCGAGTATGGGCCGGGCGACCGTCTGCCGGGCGAGAACGACCTCATGGCCACCTACGACGTCGCGCGAATGACTGCCCGTCAGGCCCTCGGCGTGCTCCAGAACGAAGGCCTCGCGGAAGCACGCAAGGGCGCTGGCGTCTTCGTCCGGGCCTTCAGGCCCCTGCGGCGGCACGGCATCCAGCGGCTCGCGCAGGAACAGTGGGGTTCGGGACGTTCCATCTGGTCGACGGACAGTGAGGACCGAGAGCTGGTCGTCGACCAGGTCGAGGTGTACGAGCAGCGGGCGAGTGAGGAGGTCGTCGTAGCTCTCGGCGTTCCGGACGGGTCTGCGGTCTGGGTGCGCAGCCGCCGGTTCGTGCTGGACGGCAAGCCGGTGCTCTTCGCGACTTCGTATCTGCCGTCAGACGTCGTGGCCGACTCGGCCATCACCCGATCCGACACCGGGCCTGGTGGGACGTACGCGAGGCTGGCCGAACTGGGACACAAGCCCGTTCACTTCCGTGAGGAGGTCCGCTGCCGCATGCCTTCCGTCGGCGAGGCCGAACGTCTCGCCCTCTCCATGGGGACACCTGTCATCCAGATCGTACGTACCGCCTTCGCGGAGGACGGCCGTGCGGTCGAGGTCAACGAAATGACCCTGGACTCCGCGTCCTACGTCCTGGAGTACGACTTCGACGCCTAGGCGCTGTCCGAGCTCGTTCCCTGAGGCATGACCGGACGGTTGGCGGACGTGTACTCGTCCGCCACGTTGAAGACGCTGGCGCAGCCCGGGCATTCCGCATGACCGAAGAGGTGGGAGATTCCGTCGGCGAGCACCTCCTCGCCGTCGCGAACAGCCATCTCGTACATCCATTTGCCGGTCCCGGTGAGTCCCTCGGCGGCCGCCGGGCGCAGGTCGCGACGGTCGACGTCGCCCTCGTCCCATTTCCTGATCGCGGAGTACCGGCCGTAGTCGCCTATGGCGATCGTGACCTCTGCGTCGCAGTGGGGACAGTCCAGCGGATAGAAGTCGTCCTCGAAGTCGCCCAGGCCTGCTGCCCAGTGGTATTCCCCCTCGGCCGAGAGCAGGGCGCGGAAGGACACGAAGTAGTCAGTCGGCCGCGACCGCAGGTGCCGGTTCAGCACTTCGCGGAACCGTGCGATGGCGTCGGCGCAGTCCGCCAAGAGATCGTCGCAGCCATGGTGCCCTGCCGCCCGCTCCAGGATCTTCCCCGCCAGGGCGCGCGCCCGCGCCTCGCGAGGCGCGAGGCGCACCAGGCAGGGCAGCGCGGCGAAACTGGCCGGGGAGACCAGGTCGTGCTCAAGGACGAGCCGCCATCCCAGTTCCTTCCACGCCTCTGTGTCGGTATCGCGCTCGACCCGTTCCAAGAGCTCCGGAACACGATCAACCTCGAACCGGCAGTCACGCATCTGTGCCCAGTTCACCACTCCGGTATTTAATCTCCCCCAGGTGCCGGAGGCGACGCTGTCCGTGGCACGGGCTAGGGTGCGCGGATGATATTCGGACGTGGGCGGTTTCTCGCCACCATCGGGGCTTTCGAGACAGCCGTACGTGCTCAGGACACTGACGCTGCGGAGCGCGCCTTCGAGCGGCTGACGCGCGGTTTCGGCAAGGCCCGGGACGCGGACCGGCAGGCGGCGGGGCCCCGGCTCGCCGCCCTGCTCGAACAGGTGCCGCCCGGGCCGCGAGCAGTTGTCGCCGTGCTCATCGGCGCATGTGTGGAGCGCGGGGCCGACCCGTCGGCCTGCGCTCCCGCCGTGTTCGCGGGCGCCCAGGACGCCTTCGAGCAGGCCGCCGTCTTCTGTGAGCGATGGGCGGAGCCGGGCAGGGGCGACCTGCCCGACCACGAGGGCCTGGAGGACGCCGACTTCGAGCGGATCGGCTTCGAGCCCGCCATGGCCTGGCAGTCGCTCCCGCAGTTCGAGATGGCCTGCGTGGCCATGCTCAATTCTCCCCGGGTACGCCGCGAGGCCCCCGGTCGCGCGGAGTTGACGACTGCCGTCGCACGGGTGGCGGAGCTGTCCGGTGAGCAGTTCAAGTGTCTCGCGTACGCCCTCGCCGTCCTCGACGACGAGCCGCTCGTCGTCCTCGATCGCGCCACGGGCGCCGGCTTCGCGCTGCGCGCGTCCGGCATCGGCGACAACTTCCAACTGCACACGCTCCTCGCCGACGCCCTGATCGGCCGTGGCCTCGTCAAGGGTCAGGCGCCCTCGGCCGAGGCGGTTGCCTGCTGCCGCGACCAGGCCGGGATGGTGCCGACCACCGGTTCCTTCAACCTGGTCGGCGCCGACGGCGAGTGGATATGGAACGAGGACAACCCGGCGGACATCCCCGTCGTGAACGGCGTCCGGCTCGTGGTCCTCGATCCGCCCGCGTACGAGAGGACCTGGCCCGCCGGCCGCTTCTTCCCCGGGATGACGGGCGACGTCGTCTACGAACACGCCCTCAAGCCGGACGAGTCAGCCGCCCTGCTCGCCCAAGTGGCCGCCCCCATCCGCTGACGTCCCCAAGCTGCTCTGTTCGGCCTGTAGTGCGTATCAGCCCAAGACGGCCGTCGGC
>NZ_JBNNPF010000126.1:0-2719 GCF_050275515.1 Streptomyces sp. NPDC004126
AGATCGCTACGCGCTCCTCCCGTCTCAGCGCCCGACGACCGCCTGGGGCTGATACCTGCACCAGAGGACGAAAAGAGCAGCCCAGGAAGCCGACAGGCGCGTCAGATCGCTACGCGCTCCTCTAATTTCGGCGACCGACGGCCATCCTGGGCTGGTACCCGCACCAAAAGACGACCAGAGCAGCGCGGGAAGCGGACGGGCGCGTCAGATCGCTACGCGCTCCTCGGTTCTCAGCGGCTGACGGCCGTCCAGGGCCACTATCCTCTCAGGGGCTGAGGAGGCAGCTGGTGAATCCGTCCCGGACGAGGGACTCGTACGCGGCCTGGACGTCCTGCGGTACGTCCTGGGCGATGGCGAAGCCCTGCCCCGGGTACTCGATCACGCGTTGCAGATCGCCAACGACCATGCTGATCACGGATTCCTCGTCACCCATGCCCTTGAGGTAAGCATCGAAGGACAGCGGGTCGGAAGCACAGACCACTTCGATGTCAGGCCACTGCTCGCGGCAAGTGGCGAAGGCGCGTCGCTCCATATACGGCATGCTGATCAGCAGCACGGAGCGGGGCCGGACGCCGGCGGCGGTCAGCACCTCGCGCGCGAACGCGATGTTCTGCCCGGTGTTGGCGGCCTTCGGCTCCAGCAGCATCGCGTGGGCGGGTAGGCCGAGGGCCAGTGCGTGCTCGTGGAAGTGCACGGCTTCGCCACGCGGGAACACGTCGACGGTGGCTGCGCTGTTGCCGCCCGTGAACACCAGGGTGGGGAAGAGGCCGGCTTTGTACAGGTCGGCGGCGTAGGTGCTGACGCCGAGGTCGTTGCAGCCCAGAGCGATGGCCGCATCGCACGGGCGGAGTTCGTGACGCATGTGGTGGTAGTCCCAGATCAGCTGGGCTGCCTGCCGCTGGTCCTCCGTGACTTCCTGCGATCGTCCGTCTGCCACTACCTGCTCCCTGGTCGGTGGTGTAGGGGTTTGAAGGCTCCCTCGCACGTCCGTCTGATGGCCTCGATGCTGCGTAGTTGATGTCCGAGGTCGGATTGTGCGGCGATCTGCGCGGCTTCGTCGAGAAGGCGGAGCCCCTCGTCACGGGTGGCGGGATCAGTGCGGAAGATGTGGGCTTGAGCGGTGGTGAGCTGCACCCGTTGCATCGGGGACCGCGCTGTGCCCGTCGTGCAGGCGATGTCCAGGAACCGGAGTGCGGCGGTGAGGTCTCCGGCGTCACGGCGGGCGAGGGCGAGTTTCTGGTGTGCCACCGACCAGTCTTCGGGTTCGGCGAGGTCCTCGAAATCACGAGTCGCGGCTGTCATGACACGCGTCGCGTAGTCGTGCTCGCCGTCCTTGCTCAGCGCGGTTCCCACCCACAAGCGGGCACTCGCGCGGTCGCGGGCAGAAAGACGGTCGTCGACAGCCAGGCTTTCGTAGGCGCGAGCAGCGGTCTCCAGCTTGCCGGACATCTCCATGACGACCGCGTGGGACAGGTCTAGCTGGGCCACACGGCGGGGGATCCCGAGGTGCATGAAGACGGCGCGCGCACCGGCATAGGAGTGCTGGGCGGACAGCAGCCCGACGGGAGTTCCCCGATATCGCTTGAGGTCGCCGAACAAAGCGGTCGAGCGGGCGAACAGGTACAGGCCCTTCTCATCCAGCTCAGCGCTCTTGAAACGGCTCTGCCACCGGCTGAGCAGGCATTCGGCGAACGTGAAATCCTGCTGGGACAGGGCCACCACGACCCGGTCCAGGTCATCGGCCCATGATTCGTACTCCCAGGCCGGCGGAGCTGCGGGCGTCGCCCACCGGCCTGTCCTGGAGCCTCCGGCCTCGGACAGGAAAGTCTCGAACCGCAGGTGGGCGGCAGCGTCCGCACGGGCCAAAGCGGTGTCGAGGATCGCTTGGGTGTCCGGGCGGGGCTCGGTCGACGCCCGGAGCTTCTCCCATTTGGAGACGGTCCGCACTCCGACGCCAAGGTGATCGGCAAATGCGCGGACGCTCAGCCGCAGCGCGAGCCGGAGTGCCCTGGCCTCCAGCCCGGTCCAGTGGTGCACGGTCGCCACACGCCGCCCCCTTCTCACCGTCATCGAACCACGTCAGGCCGCCGAGGGGGACGCAAGTACAGCGGAAGTGCAACAAACGGTCATTCCCACGTGGTTGGAGCAAGTCCAGGCTGATGGGTGACACCACTGGCCTCTGGAGGAGTCGACCCGTGACCGACCGCATCACGCACAGCTGCGTCTGCGAGGTACTCATGACCGCGCACGCGCCCGCCGAGAGGGTGGCAGCCACGCTCGCACCCAGCACCGACCTCCTCGACCGGGCGCTTGCCGGCTGGGAGCGCTTCCTCAGCACCTTCGAGGCGGCGTCCGATGAGTGAGTGCTACGAATACGTCCCCCACCGCCTCCTGCGCCGTCGAGTCCGCGACATCGCCTCCGGCACCGAAGGCGAGCTGATGGCGGTAATCAACGAGAACGTCTCCGACACCGGCATCGAACGCTGGATGGAGCTCGCCTACATCCGGGGCGCCTCCGGCCGCGAATTCACCACCGCCGTCGCCAACGTCGAACCCGCCTACGACCAGCCCCAGACGGCCGCCGGCCGCTGAGACCAGAGAAGCGCGTAGCGATCAGACGCGCCTCTCGGCCCCCTGAACTGCTCTTTTCGTCCTCTGGTGCCGGCATCAGCCCCAGACGGTCGTCGGACGCTGAGACGGGAGGAGCGCGTAGCGATCC
>NZ_JBNNPF010000127.1:0-2367 GCF_050275515.1 Streptomyces sp. NPDC004126
ACGGCCCAGTCCGACTGGGTCTTCAGCGTCGCGGCCAGCGGGTCGTCGGTGACCGAGATGCCCGGCCACGCAGGGTCGATGACCTTCGGGTCCAGTTCCCTACCGGAGAGGGCCTTGAGAGCGGAGTTGGCTGCGTCCTTGGCCCTGCCAGGGTTGGAGGCAATCCAGGCGTTGGTGTTGACGGTGCCACGCAGTACCGCCTCGACAACGTCGGGGTGCTCTTTGAGGAACTTCTGGGAGGCGACGACGTTGGTGACGACGGGTCTCGTGCCGTGCCAGAGTGATGTCTCGTCGAGCAGCACAGAACCGCCGTCTGCGACCAGTTGGGAGGCGGTGGGCTCCAGGACCCAAGCGCCGTCGATCGCGCCCGACTGGAAAGCGTGTGGTACCAGCCTGCTGTCCGTGCGGAGCACGGAAACGTCACCTCTGCCGCTCTCGGAGTTGACCTTCCAACCCTTTGCCGAGACCCAGTTGAGGAACGAGACGTCCTGGGTGTTGCCCTTCTGCGGAGTGGCGATCTTCTTGCCCTTGAGGTCGTTCAGGGTCTTGATCTTGTCCGGGTTCACGACGAGCTCGGCGCCGCTAGCGGCGGAGCCGGAGATGATCCGCAGGTTGGAGCCCTTGGACTTGACGTAGCCGTTGATCGACGGCGAGGGGCCGATGAAGCCGATGTCGAGGGAGCCGCCGTTGAGGGCCTCGATCTCGGAGGGGCCGGCGTTGAAGGTCTGCGGCTTGATCTTGGTGCCGTTCAGTTCCTTCTCGATCAGGCCCTCCTGGAGGCCGACCAGGGCGGTGGCGTGGGTCAGGTTCGGGAAGTAGCCCACGCGGACCTCGGACGCGGAGAGCTTCCGGGCCCCGTCGGCGGCGGCCGGTGCGGCGTCCGGGACCCCGACCGCCCGGGATCCGTAGCCGCAGGAGGCGAGGGCGGCGGCGAGCAGCAGGGCGAGGACCGCGACGGGGCCTCGGCGGTGCGGTGGGGACATCGTCAGAGGGTCCATTCGTGCTCGTGCCCGGTGAAGGCCTCGCCCGCCATTCCGGCGGTCAGGGTGGTTCCGTCCGAGGGGTCGATGAGGAGGAAGGAGCCGGTGCGGCGGGAGTCGGCGTACGCGTCGAGGGCGAGTGCCTCGCCGGTGCGGACGATGACGCGGCCGATGTCGTTGGCCACCAGCCGGCCGGGGTCGAGGTGCTCTGACAGGTCGGCGAGGGTCAGCCGGGAGGGGATCTCCCTGACGATCGCCTTGACCGTGCGGGTGGTGTGCTTGAGCAGGACGCGCTGGCCGACGGTGAGGGGCCGGTCGGCGACGTGGCAGACGGTGGCGACGACGTCCTGCGTGGTGGCCGGGGCGGCCCCGTCGGGGGCGATGAGGTCGCCGCGGGAGACGTCGACGTCGTCCTTGAGGCGGACGGTGACCGACTGCGGGGCCTGGGCGGTGTTTACGGACCGGCCGAGGGCGTCTATGCCCTCGATGACGGAGGTGCGGCCCGAGGGCAGGACGGTGACGGCCTGGCCGACGCGCAGGACGCCGGAGGCGATCTGGCCCGCGTAGCCGCGGTAGTCGGGGTGCTCGGCGCTCTGCGGGCGGATCACGTACTGGACGGGGAAGCGGGCGGGACCGGTGGTCAGCTCGTCGCTGACGGGGACGGTCTCCAGGTGTTCCAGGACCGTGGGGCCGCCGTACCAGTCCATGTGGGCGGACGGCTCGACCACGTTGTCGCCGGCCAGGGCCGAGATGGGGATCGCCGTGATGTCGTGCAGGCCGAGGCCGGCGGCGTAGGCGGTGAACTCGGCGGTGATGGCGGCGAAGACGCCCTCGTCGTAGCCGGCGAGGTCCATCTTGTTGACGGCGAGGACGACGTGGGGGACGCGCAGGAGGGCGGCGACGGCGGCGTGCCGGCGGGTCTGCTCGATGACGCCGTTCCGGGCGTCGACGAGGACCACGGCGAGGTCGGCGGTGGAGGCGCCGGTGACCATGTTCCGGGTGTACTGCACGTGCCCGGGGGTGTCGGCGAGGATGAACCGGCGGCGGGCGGTGGCGAAGTAGCGGTAGGCCACGTCGATCGTGATGCCCTGCTCCCGCTCGGCCCGCAGGCCGTCGGTGAGGAGGGCGAGGTCGGGGGCTTCTTGGCCGCGGTCCTGGGAGACCCGCTCCACGGCCTCCAGCTGGTCGGCGAGGACCGACTTGGAGTCGTGGAGGAGCCGTCCGACCAAGGTGGACTTGCCGTCGTCCACGGACCCGGCGGTCGCGAAGCGCAGCAGCGTCGTCGTGTCGTCCATGGTTAGAAGTACCCTTCGCGCTTGCGGTCTTCCATCGCGGCCTCGGACAGCTTGTCGTCGGCGCGGGTCGCGCCCCGCTCGGTGAGGCGGGA
>NZ_JBNNPF010000128.1:0-2184 GCF_050275515.1 Streptomyces sp. NPDC004126
CCAGCTGGTGCTGAAGTCCGGCTTCCCCGCGTACGGGGTCACCGGCGACCCCAACGCCGCCACCGACACCTGCGAACCCCTCGTCCTCGGCCCGCAGTTCGGCTCGTACGGGGCCACCGCCGCCGACATCTCCGTCGCCTTCGTCTCCGCCGCCGCGGCGGCCCTGGGCAGTGACGAGATGCCGACCCGGCGCCGCCGGGTCGCCGTACGCGGCACCCGCGGCATCGGCCCCAAGGACATGCTCCTCAACTCCCGGGTGGGCGCGGTCGATGTGGACGCGCGCAGCGGACTCGTCTCCCTCGACGGGGAACCGCTGCGCTCCGAAGCGGCCGACTCGGTCTCCCTCAACCGCCTGTACTTCTTTTAACCGGCACAGCCTGTAAGCCCGTTAGGACTCCCGCCATGACTGCACAGCCCGCCAAGCCCGTGAACGACGGCTTCCGGATGCCCGCCGAGTGGACCCCCCACGAGCGCACCTGGATGGCCTGGCCCAGCCCCAACCCCACCTTCACCAACGAGCAGGAGCTCGCCGAGGCCCGCCAGGCCTGGGGCGCCGTCGCCCGCGCCGTGCGCGCCTACGAGCCGGTGACCCTCGTCGTCTCCCCGGGCGACGCCGAGAGCGCCCGCGCGATCGTCGGCGACGACGTCCAGCTCGTCGAGCAGGAGCTCGACGACGCCTGGATGCGCGACATCGGCCCCACCTTCGTCACCAACGACGCCGGCGAGCTGGCCGCCGTCGACTGGACCTTCAACGGCTGGGGCGCCCAGGAGTGGGCCCGCTGGGACCACGACTCGAAGATCGCCCGGCACATCTCCGACGTGGTCGGCACCCGCACCTACAGCACCCGCCTGGTGAACGAGGGCGGCGCCATCCACGTCGACGGCGAGGGCACCGTGCTCCTCACCGACACCGTGCAGCTCGGCGAGGGCCGCAACCCCGGCTGGACCCGCCAGCAGGTCGAGGAGGAGATCCACGCCCACCTCGGCACCACCAAGGCCATCTGGCTGCCCTACGGCCTGGCCGGCGACTACGGCACGTACGGCACCCAGGGCCACGTGGACATCGTCGCCGCCTTCGCCCGCCCCGGCGTGGTCATGGTCCACACCCAGCCCGACCCGGCCCACCCGGACCACGAGCGCTGCAAGACCATCGCCGCCATCCTGCGCGCCTCCACCGATGCCAAGGGCCGGCTGCTGGAGGTCGTGGAGGTCCCCGCGCCGACCGTGCTGGAGGAGGACGGCGAGTGGGTGGACTACTCGTACATCAACCACTACCTCTGCAACGGCGGCGTGGTGCTGTGCGCCTTCGACGACCCGCGCGACGAGGAGGCCGCCGAGATCTTCCGCGGACTGTTCCCCGAGCGGACCGTGACGCTCGTTGACGCACGTACGATTTTCGCCGGGGGTGGCGGTATCCACTGCATCACCCAGCAGCAGCCGAAGGTCTGACCCGAGGCGGACCTCGTGAAGGAGTGACCATGGTGGCGGGTGGAGTACCGGTACGGGCGGCGCGCAAGAACGCGCCCCCGCGCGAGGACGTACTCGCCGCCGCCATGGCCACGATCGCCGAGCGCGGGCTGGAGGGCCTGACCATGGCCGGCCTGGGCCGCCAGGTCGGCATGAGCAGCGGTCACCTCCTCTACTACTTCGGCAGCAAGGACGAGCTCCTGCTGCAGACCCTGGAGTGGAGCGAGGCAGCCCTCGGCAGCGAGCGGCGGGCCCTGCTGGCCCGCCGCGGTCCGGCGCGCGAGCGCGTACGGGCGTACGTGGACCTGTACGTGCCGGACGGCGCCCGGGACCCGCACTGGACCCTGTGGCTGGAGGTCTGGAACCGGTCCCAGAACGCGGGCCCCCAGGAACGCGAACGGCAGGCCGCCATCGAGGGCGCCTGGCACCGCGACCTGGTCGCCCTGCTCGCCGAGGGCATCTCGCGCGGCGAGTTCCGGGCGGTGGACCCCGACCGCTTCGCGGCCAGGCTGCGGGCCCTGCTCGACGGGTTCAGCATCCAGGTCGCCGTGGGCCTGCCCGGCATAGGGCGCGAGGACATCCTGCAACACGTCGCGGAATTCCTCGCCGAAACCCTCGCCGACTAGTAGTGCTTTGTTAGCTGGTCTTGTCGTGTCGGGTGTCTGGTAGTTCGCTGGTTGTATGAGGGCTGGGGAGCTTGCGGCGGTGCGGGGCCGG
>NZ_JBNNPF010000129.1:0-1774 GCF_050275515.1 Streptomyces sp. NPDC004126
ATAGCCGCACCAGAGGACGAGGTCAGTCGAGCTGGGCGAGCATGCCCACCAGCGTCCGGCCTTCCCGGGCCCCTCTGCGCAGCAGGACGGCGCCCACCTTGTGCAGCTCGGCCCACGCGTGCGGGCGGCCGACCTCCGAGGCGTCGTGGATCACACCCAGGGCCTCGGTCAGGGCGGCCTCGGCCTCTCCGGCGCCCGCGTACGCGTGGGCGAGGCAGGATCCGTACCAGGCCCGGTCCCGGCGGAATGACGGGGCGAAGCCGGCAAGCCCCGAAGTCAGGTTCCCGACCGCACCGTCCCAGTCCTTCAGGTGCAGGTCGGCCATGCCGCGCTGGGCCCCGAACCAGGACTCGCCGTAGAAGTAGAGCCACGGAGGCGCGTCGACGGCACCGGCGATGATCCGCTGCGCCTCGTCCAGTCGGGAGTACGCCTCGTCGCGCTCACCCTCCAGCGCGTACCCCCGCCCCGCCATCTGCACCGCCATGGCACGGGTGGCCTCGCTCGCCCCCGAGAGGGAAGCAGCAGCCTCACCCAGACGCACACACCGACGGCCGCTGCCTCCCGACCACGCCAGGTGCGCCTTCATGCTCAGGGTGGTGGCCGCCAGGTCGCCGTAGCCGGCCTCCAATGCCCAGTCGTAGGACCGGTCGAACCACCCGAGTGCCACGGGGGCTTTGTCCTGGTCCTGCGCCATCCACGCCAGGAACTGGGCGTACTCGGCCAGCAACCTCACCACCCGGTCGGCCAGGGCCCCCCGAGCCTGTCCGTACAGCCCGGCCACTTCTCTGAACTGCGCCAGAACCAGCGGTGCGACGGTGCGCGACCCCACCGTGTCCTCGGCGCGCCGATGGGCGGCCAACAAGGCGTCCATCGCATCGACAGAAGCGGCATCCAGTCGCATCCCACCCTGTCTCACCCCGGCCAAGCGCTCGCCGTCGGCCTCCGACACCACTCCGGGCAGCACGAGCGAGGGAAGCGGCAGATCCTCGTACCGGGCACCGAGCAGTTCCAGGGGCACGTCGAGCCCGTCGATGATGCGCTGCCGTACCTCGGCCGAGGTCACCGCGCGCCGCCGGTTCTCGATGGCGGACACATCGGGTTGGGCCAGCCCCACGAGGGCACCGAGCCGACTCTGGCTGCTCCGCGTCAGCTTCCGCCACGTCCCCAACAGGGCAGCCCAGTCCTCAGCGGCTGCGGCCGCCCGTAATTCGGGGTGCATCCACACATCCAACTCGGGCTCCATGCCGGAAATATAGGGCGGTCCTATAGGACGCGGCAGTGGTTCGGCCTGGGCGCCACCCGACATGGTGGGTCACGCCTGGGCGGCCGCCGGGTTCGAATGGGAGCGCTGCGAAGAGTCCCGCTCCACCACTCATTGACGAGGGCAGGGAGTAACCCGTGACCAGCCGCATCAAACACAGCACCACGCGCGACGTACCCAGTACCGACGGTCTTGACGGCCCCTCGGGGAAGGCACCCTTCCTGATCGAGCCCAGCGCCGATCTGCTGGACCGGGCCCACAGCGGCTGGACGCGTTTCCTGAGCAGCTTCCCAGAGGTGCCGGGTGAGTGAGCAGTATGAATACGTGCCCCACCGGCTCCTGCGCCGCCGCGTCCGCGACATTGCCTCCGGCGTCGAAGGCGAACTGATGGCTGTGATCAACGAGAACGTCTCCGACACCCTCACCGAGCACTGGACGGAACTCGCCTACATCCGCGATTCCTCCGGCCGTGAATTCACCACTGCCGCTACCAACGTCGAACCCGTCGACGAC
>NZ_JBNNPF010000130.1:0-1465 GCF_050275515.1 Streptomyces sp. NPDC004126
CCCCATTACCTTCTTGGTGGCCCCGCAATGGGGCGCCCGGCCTCCGGAGTTGGCATGACTTTCTCCCCCTGTCGATCGCATGGCCTGGGGGGTGGTGTCACCGGCTCCGGAGGCATCGACAGACCGCTGATTAGGGGCATGACCACCGGCCTTTCCGCAGGTCGGGAGGCTCTTCGTAATGTGGATGTGGCGATCGGTGCCGTGGGACGGCCGGGCAGGAACGACCGGAGGACGCACGTGATCGACATCAGCGAGATCGGTGTCTTCCTCGGCCTGGACGTCGGCAAGGGCGAACACCACGCCACCGCCGTCACCCCGGCCGGGAAGAAGGCCTTCGACAAACGGCTGCCCAACAGCGAACCCAAGCTCCGCGAGGTGTTCGGGAAACTGCAGGCCAAGCACGGGGCCGTGCTCGTCGTGGTCGACCAGCCGGCCTCCATCGGCGCCCTGCCGCTGGCGGTGGCCCGGGACATGGGCTGCCCGGTCGCCTATCTGCCCGGGCTGACGATGCGGCGGATCGCCGATCTCTATCCGGGTGAAGCGAAGACCGATGCCCGGGACGCGTTCGTCATCGCCGACGCCGCCCGCGTCATGCCGCACACACTCCGCTCGGTCGATCTTGAGGACGAGACCATCGCCGAGCTGGAGATGCTCGTCGGGTTCGATGACGACCTGGCCGGCGAAGCCACCCGCATCAGCAACCGCCTGCGGGGCCTGCTCACCCAGATCCATCCGTCGCTGGAGCGGGTCCTGGGTCCGCGAGTGCAGCATCCAGCCGTACTGAGACTCCTGGATCAGTTCGGCTCCCCGGCCCAGATACGCAAGGCCGGCCGGCGTCGGCTGATCACGCTGATCCGCCCGAAGGCGCCGCGGATGGCCGAGCGTCTCGTCGAGGACGTCTTCACCGCCCTGGACGAGCAGACCGTCGTCGTCCCGGGCACGGACGCGGCAGCACTGATCGTTCCCAGCCTGGCCAACTCACTCCAGGCAGTGCTTGAACAGCGGAAACTCCTCGTCGCCCGGATCGAGGAACTGCTGGAGAACCACCCTCTTTCCAAGGTCCTGACGTCCATGCCGGGGATCGGCGTCAGGACCGGAGCACGGATCCTCATCGACGTCGGCGACGGATCCAGCTTCCCCTCCGCCGCCCACCTCGCGGCATACGCCGGACTTGCCCCGGCGACTCGCAGCTCGGGCTCCTCGATCCGCGGCGAACAACCCTCCCGACGCGGAAACAAGCAGCTCAAACGGGCCTTCTTCCTATCCGCTTTCGCGGCCCTGGCCGACCCGACATCCCGGGTCTACTACGACAAGAAGATCAGCCAGGGCAAGCACCACACCCAGGCCCTCCTCTGCCTCGCGAGACGACGAGCCGACGTGCTCTTCGCGATGCTCCGCGACGGCACCTTCTACGAACCCCAACCCGCCCCATCAGCTTGACCAAACCCATAGGGGCACCCCCCCG
>NZ_JBNNPF010000131.1:0-1413 GCF_050275515.1 Streptomyces sp. NPDC004126
CCGGCCCTGATGTTCCAGGAGCACGCCCTCTTCCCGTGGCTCACCGCGGGCAAGAACATCGAGCTGGCGCTGCGGCTGCGCGGGGTGCCCAAGGCCGAGCGCAGGACCGAGGCCGAACGGCTGCTGGAGCTCGTCCGGCTCGGCGGCGCCTACGGCAAGCGCGTCCACGAACTCTCCGGCGGCATGCGCCAGCGCGTCGCCCTCGCCCGGGCCCTCGCCCAGGACAGCCGCCTCCTGCTGATGGACGAGCCCTTCGCGGCCCTCGACGCCATCACCCGCGACGTCCTGCACGGCGAACTCACCCGCATCTGGGAAGAGACCGGCCTGTCCGTCCTCTTCGTCACCCACAACGTGCGCGAGGCCGTCCGCCTCGCCCAGCGCGTCGTCCTCCTCTCCTCCCGCCCCGGCCGGGTCGCGAAGGAATGGACCGTCGACATCCCGCAGCCGCGCCGCATCGAGGACGCGGACGTCGCGGAGCTGTCCCTTGAGATCACTGAACACCTGCGTGGGGAGATCCGCCGCCATGGCCAGCACTGACACCACCCCGAAGGCCGGGGCCGTCCAGGGCACGCGCGACGACCTGGCCGGCCTGGAAGCCGGCCTGGACGCGCTCGACGCGGTCCAGACCCACCGCACTCCGGTGCGCGAGGTCCTCACCAAGAAGGTCCTGCCGCCGGTCCTCGCCGTCGCCCTGGTGCTGGTGGTCTGGCAGGTCCTGGTCTCGGCGAAGGTCACCGACGAGACCAAGCTCCCCGCCCTGTCCGCCGTCTGGGACAGCCTGTCCGACATGTGGCTCAAGGGCACGCTCGTCGAAGTCATCTGGACCTCGGTCTCCCGGGGCCTGCTCGGCTTCCTCCTCGCCCTCGCCATCGGCACCCCGCTCGGCCTGCTCGTCGCCCGGGTGAAGTTCGTCCGCGCCGCGATCGGCCCGATCCTCCAGGGCCTGCAGTCGCTGCCGTCGGTGGCGTGGGTGCCGCCGGCCGTGCTCTGGTTCGGCCTCAACGACGCCATGATGTACACGGTGATCCTGCTGGGCGCCGTCCCGTCCATCGCCAACGGCCTCGTCTCCGGCATCGACCAGATCCCGCCGCTGTTCCTGCGGGCCGGCCGCACCCTGGGCGCCACCGGCCTGCGCGGCGCCTGGCACGTCGTCCTGCCCGCGGCCCTGCCCGGCTACGTCGCCGGCCTCAAGCAGGGCTGGGCCTTCTCCTGGCGCTCCCTGATGGCCGCCGAGATCATCGCCAGCTCCCCCGACCTGGGCCTCGGCCTCGGCCAGCTCCTGGAGAACGGCCGCAACAACATCGACCTGCCGGGCGTGTTCCTCGCGATCATCCTGATCCTGGTCGTGGGCATCGCCATCGACCTGCTGATCTTCAGCCCCGTCGAGCGCTGGGTCCTGCGCAGCCGCGGCCT
>NZ_JBNNPF010000132.1:0-1389 GCF_050275515.1 Streptomyces sp. NPDC004126
CTAGTAGTGCTTTGTTAGCTGGTCTTGTCGTGTCGGGTGTCTGGTAGTTCGCTGGTTGTATGAGGGCTGGGGAGCTTGCGGCGGTGCGGGGCCGGTTGGAGGAGTTCGCTTCCGAGGTGTTCGCGCCGCTGGTGCGGCGGGACCAGCGGGCGAAGGGCCAGTTGTATCTGCGGGGCCTGCTGCTGGACGGCCGGCGCAAGTCGATGCAGCCGATGGCCGAGCGGCTCGGGGTGGACCATCAGCAGTTGCAGCAGTTCGTGACGTCCTCGACCTGGCCGGTCGCCGACGTGCGGGCCCGGCTGGCCTGGCGGGCAGTGGCGGTGGTGCATCCGCGGGTGTGGGTGGTGGACGACACCGGGTTTCCCAAGGACGGCACTGCCTCGCCCGGGGTGGCCCGGCAGTATTCGGGCACCCTGGGCAAGGTCGGCAACTGCCAGATCGGTGTCAGCGTCCACGCCGCATCCGACACCGCCTCGTGCCCGCTGTCCTGGCGGCTGTTCCTGCCGCAGTCGTGGGACGGGCCCCAGGCGGCCCCGCGCCGGGCGGCCTGCCGGATCCCCGACAGCGAATGCCACCGCCCGAAGTGGCAGCTCGCCCTGGACATGCTCGACGAACTCGCCGGGATCGGCCTGCGTCCCGCCGCCCTGGTCGCGGACACCGGCTACGGTGCGAACGCCGACTTCCGCCACGGTCTGGAAGACCGCGGGCTCGCCTACGTCCTGCAGGTCAAAGCCGAGATGACCGCTCATGGCGAGGAAGCGGTGCCGCATCAGCCCGCCTATTCAGGGCTCGGCCCCCGCCCGCTGCCCCGTTACCGCACCCGGCCCGTGTCCTTACGCGAACACGTGCTGGCCGCGGGACGCCGGAGGGGCCGGGCCGTGACCTGGCGCAAGGGCTCCAAAGCCGCGATGAGCTCGCATTTCGTGCTCCTGCGGGTCCGCCTTGCGGGCCGCCGGCCCAAACCAGCCGAGGACGGCACGATCCCGCTCCTCTGGCTGATCGCGCAGTGGCCCGAAGGCGAGGCGGAACCGGTGAAGTACTGGATCTCGAACCTGCCCGCGGACATTCCCGCCAAGGACCTGGTCCGCCTCGCGAAGTCCCGCTGGCGCATCGAGCACGACTACCGCGAGCTGAAGACGGCCCTGGGCCTGGACCACTTCGAAGGCCGCTCGTTCACCGGCTGGCACCGCCACGTCACCCTCGTCAGCGCCGCCCACCTGTTCCTGACCGAACAGCGGAGCAGCCCAAAAGCCCCTGCCAGGGCCTGACCCTCTACCAGGCCCTGGACCTCCTCCAACACCTCATCGCCACCTGGACCGGAACCTGCCCCACCTGCCGACAAACCATCCCATGGCAGACCTACGACACCACCTAACAAAGCACTACTAG
>NZ_JBNNPF010000133.1:0-1139 GCF_050275515.1 Streptomyces sp. NPDC004126
CTAGTCTTCCGAGTCAGGAATTCTGTTCAGATAGCTGGCGAGGCGTTCGAGGATCTCGTCCGCGGTTCTGGTCCAGACGTAGGGCTTCGGATCGCTGTTCCATGCGGCGATCCAGGTCCGGATGTCCTGTTCCAGGGCCTGGACGGTCTTGTGAACGCCTCGCCGTATCTGCTTGTTCGTCAGCTCCGCGAACCATCGCTCCACAAGGTTCAACCAGGACGACCCGGTGGGTGTGAAGTGCAGGTGGAATCGGGGGTGGGCCACCAGCCAGGTCTTGATGGCCGGGGTCTTGTGGGTGGCGTAGTTGTCCAGCACCAGGTGGACCTCGAGGCCGGCCGGGACTTCCTTGTCGAGCTTGATGAGGAACTTTTTGAACTCCGCGGCGCGGTGGCGGCGGTGGAGTGATCCGATCACCTTGCCGGTGGCGACCTCGAGGGCGGCGAAGAGGGTGGTGGTGCCGGCGCGGACGTAGTCGTGCGTGACCCGCTGCGGGACACCGGGCATCATCGGCAGGACGGGCTGCGAGCGGTCCAGCGCCTGGATCTGGGATTTCTCGTCCACGCAGAAGACCAGGGCCCTCTCCGGCGGGTCGAGGTAGAGGCCAACGACGTCATGGACCTTGTCGACGAAGTACGGGTCCGTGGAAAGCTTGAAGGTCTCCGAGCGGTGTGGCTGCAGGCCGAACGCCCGCCAGATCCGCGACACGGTCGACTGCGACAGGCCCGTCTCCTTCGCCATCGAACGCGTCGACCAGTGCGTCGCGTCCTTCGGCGTCGACTCCAGCGTCCTGGTGACCAGAGCGGCGACCTGCTCGTCCGTGACCGATCGCGGACCGCCGGATCGCGGCATGTCTCCCAGGCCGGCGATCCGGTGCTCGACGAACCTCGCCCGCCACCGGCCCACCGCATGCGCGGTCGAGCCGAGACTGGCTGCCACGTCCTTGTTGGAAGCGCCTTCCGCGCAGGCCAGGATGATCCGGCAGCGAAGTGCCCACGCCTGCGGCGTGGAACGGCGCCGCACCCACCCCTCGAGCGCGGCCCGCTCCTCATCCGACAACGTCAACTCGGCCTTCGGCCGCCCCGTACGTGCCATACCGCAAGCCTACACATCTGAACAGAATTCCTGACTCGGAAGACTAG
>NZ_JBNNPF010000134.1:0-1101 GCF_050275515.1 Streptomyces sp. NPDC004126
GGACCTTCCGTTCGAGCGTCTGGTGGAGCACCTCAACCCGCCCCGCTCGGCCGCACGCCACCCCCTCTTCCAAACCATGCTCGCCCTCGAGGACATCTCACAGGCATCACTGGAGTTGCCGGGCGTGCATGTCGACTTCGAGCAGATCGAGACGGGTACCGCCAAATTCGACCTCACCGTCACCCTTCGTGAGACTTGGCAGCCGGATCACCGCCCGAGCGGCATCACGGGCACCTTGGAGTTCGACGCCGGCCTCTTTGAGCGCCATACGATCGAGAGCCTGGCCGCTCGCCTGACCGGACTCATCGAGTCCGTGGTCGCGGATCCCGCACTCCCCGTACGGCTGGGTGAGGACGGTCCGCTCGACTTCGTGAGTCGAGCACCCGCCACGACTGCGTCGGCAACAGCCGAAGCCGCGCACGAGACCGGCCGCGCCCACCGTGTGTACTCGGTGCAGAACGAACTTCTCGCCGGCCTGTTCGCCCAGGTGCTCGGCGTCGAGTCCGTGGCCATGGACGACAACTTCTTCGCGCTGGGCGGGCACTCGCTCCTGGTGGCACGGCTGATCGCACGGGTCCGCTCCACCCTCGGCGTGGAAGTGGGCGTGCGGACCGTCTTCCGCAACCCCACCGTGGCGAGTCTCGCGCGGGCACTGGAAGCCGGCGCACCCGCCCGGCCGGCCCTGCAGGCACGCCGCCGCCCGCAGGAGCTCACCCTGTCGTACGCGCAGCAGCGACTGTGGTTCCTCCAGCGGTTCGACCAGGGAACGACGTACAACGCGCCCTTCGCCTTCCGCCTCACCGGCGAGGTGGACGTGGAAGCGCTGCGGACCGCCCTGGGCGATGTCGTCGCCCGCCACGAAGCCTTGCGCACCGTGTTCCCGGAGGTGGACGGACAGCCGGTGCAGCGCGTGATGGACGCGGAGAGCGCGCAGCCGAGCTTCACCGTGGTGGCCGCTGGTGCCGGGGACCACGCCTCTCTGATGCACCGTGCAGCCCGGCACAGCTTTGATCTCGGGTGTGAGTTGCCGGTGCGGGCGTCGTTGTTCGTGGTGGGTCCGGGGGAGTGTGTGTTGTTGCTCGTCCTGCATCACATTGCGAG
>NZ_JBNNPF010000135.1:0-1091 GCF_050275515.1 Streptomyces sp. NPDC004126
GGACCTTCCGTTCGAGCGTCTGGTGGAGCACCTCAACCCGCCCCGCTCGGCCGCACGCCACCCCCTCTTCCAAACCATGCTCGCCCTCGAGGACACCGCGGCTGAGGACTGGAGCCTCCCCGGCCTGGTCGGCGTTCCCGAACCGGTGGACATGGAGGTCGCCAAGTTCGATCTCACGCTCAACGTCACGGAGACTCGCGGCCCGCTCGGAGTGCCGACAGGGCTTGAGGGCACCTGCGTGTACAAGTCCGAGATGTTCTCCCCTCGCGCCATGGACGTGCTCATGCGGCGCATGACGCGACTGCTGACCGCCGTGGTCGAAGACCCGGACCTGCCGCTGAGCGGTCTTGAGACGTTCAGCGACGACAGTGCCGGTGCCGCGGCCCTCGCCGCCGGCGATTCGGACGCGGTGGACGGACCCGCGGAAGTGCGCGACCCGCTTCCCGGCGGAGCCGGGCAGCGCGCCGGCCGCTCGCCGCGGACACCGCGGGAAGAGGTCCTGTGCGGCCTGTTCGCCCAGGTGCTCGGCGTCGAGTCCGTGGTCATGGACGACAACTTCTTCGCGCTGGGCGGGCACTCGCTGCTGGGCACCCGGCTCATCAGCAGAATCCGTAAGGTCCTCGGCGTCGACCTGGGCATCCGCAGCCTGTTCCGCTTCCCGACCGTTGCCGGCCTGGTGCGGGAACTGGAACAGGCGCACGGCACTCCGCCGCCGCCGACCGCACGGCCCAGGCCGGCCATCCCGCCACTGTCGTTCGCTCAGCAGCGCCTGTGGTTCCTGGAGGCGGCGGACGACTCCGTGCTCTACAACGCCCCGTTCGCGTGGACCCTGACGGGCAGCGTGGACATCGAGGCGCTCGGTGAGGCGCTGGCGGATGTCGTCGCCCGTCACGAGAGCCTGCGTACCGAGTATCCCAGCGTCGACGGACGGCCACACCAGCGCGTACGGCCCGTGGAGCTCGGCAGGCCCGAGATGCGCGTACACGCCTGCGGAAGCGCGGAGCTTTCCGCGGCTGTGGAGGAGGAGGCCCGGCGGCCGTTTGATCTCGGGTGTGAGTTGCCGGTGCGGGCGTCGTTGTTCGTGGTGGGTC
>NZ_JBNNPF010000136.1:0-1051 GCF_050275515.1 Streptomyces sp. NPDC004126
GTTCTCGCCGGTGAGGCGGCGGGCCATGAGGTCGGTCATGGCGAGGTTCACCAAAGCTTCGGAGCGGGTGGGAAGGGTTTCGTAGTCGCGGGCCAGGCGCCGGTGGAGCATGAGCCAGCCGTAGGTCCGCTCGACCGCCCACCGCTTCGGGATCGGGGTGAAACCCCTGGTCCCGGGCTTGCGGGCGGTGATCTCCATGTCGATGCCGAGGGTCGCGGCATGCTCGACGAGGTGCTGGCGGTAGCCGCCGTCGACCCACACCTTGCGAACGGTGGGGTGCTCGGCGGCGACCTGGTCCAAGAGCCGGGTGCCGGCGACCGAGTCCTGCACGCTGGCCGCGGTGACCAGCACGGCCAGCAGGAGCCCGAGGGTGTCGGTGACGATGCTCCGCTTCCGCCCGACGATCTTCTTGCCCGCGTCGATGCCCTGGCCGGCGGCAGGGACACTGGTGGAGGTCTTGACGCTCTGGGCGTCGATCACACAGGCCGACGGTTCGCCGTCCCGTCCCTCCTTCTCCCGCAGCAGTTGCCTGAGCAGGCCGTTGAGCTGGGCGAACACGCCCTCGTCCGCCCATTTGGCGAAGTACCCGTAGACCGAGTTCCAGGGCGGGAAGTCGTGTGGGAGGTAGCGCCACTGCACGCCGGTGCGGTCCACGTACAAGATCGCGTCCATGATGTCCCGCAGGTCGTGTTCGGGCGGCCGGCCGAAGTCCAGGGCCCTGCCACGGCGTTCGAACCGCCAGGCCGACAGCACCGGCTCTATCAACTCCCAGCGGGCATCGGACAGATCACTCGGGTAAGGACGTCGTTTTGCCATGCTTCCGGCGTACCGCGACAGACCGAGTACGCCCAGGCGCACACCCACGACGCTGGAAGCACGTGACAGGCACAGCCCGACATCCTGGGATGAGACAGGAACAGGTCGCCTTCCATCCCATCGGCCACATCACGCGCCCCAGAGACATCGACCACCTCCTCGGCCTCACCGGCACCACGATCCCGCACCCCAGAAATCGGCAGATACACGGCTGAGACAGGTGAAAACGACCTCT
>NZ_JBNNPF010000137.1:0-1051 GCF_050275515.1 Streptomyces sp. NPDC004126
TGTATTGACCCGCAGCGTTGTTCACGCGGCTGATGGGCGGGTTTCCGCCCAGTGCTGTGTGGCAGCGGTGGTGGTTGTAGGTGTGGAGGAAGTCTGTCAGTGCCTGGGTCCGCTCGTCATTCGACTGGTAGGGCCGCTGGTAGGCCCACTCGTCTAGCAGGGTGCGGTTGAAGCGTTCGACCTTGCCGTTGGTCTGCGGCCGGTAGGCGCGGGTGAGCTTGCCGGCCGCGCCCAGGTCGGCCAGGACGGCCTTCCAGGCCAGACCCTTGCGGTAGGCCCAGGCATTGTCGGTCAGGACCCGTTCGATGCGGGTGATGCCCTGGCTGTGGAAGAACGCGGCCGCGCGGGCAAGGAAGCCCGCGCAGGTCGCGACCTTCTCGTCGTCGTGGACCTCGCTGTAGGCGAGGCGGGAGTGATCGTCGACCGCGGAGTGGATGTAGTCGAAACCCATGCCGCGGATCGGCCGGCCCGCGTCACGTCCCAGGACCCGGTGCCCACCGCCGTTGGGGATCCTGCCGAGCTTCTTCACGTCCACGTGAACGAGTTCACCGGGACGCTCGCGTTCGTAGCGGCGGATCACGGATCCGGTCGGACGGTCGAGCCAGGCGAGCCGGCTGAGGCCGTGGCGGGCCAGGATCCGGTGGACGGTCGAGGCGGGCAGGCCCACGATGGGGCCGATCCGGGCAGGGCCGAGTTTGCGGGCCCGCCGCAGGTCACACACCCGGGCCTCAATATCGGCGGGAGTCCGGTGCGGCGTCGTGCGCGGCTGGCTGGATCGGTCGTGCAACCCGGCCGGGCCTTCGGACCGCCACCGCCGCATCCACTTGTGGGCCGTGGCCCTCGATATGCCCATCTCGGCGGCGACGTGGGCGACCGGACGGCCGGAGAGGACACGCTCGACCAGCAGGCGCCTACCGAAGACGGTCAGCCGGGCATTACGGTGGGACACGAAGACCTCCGTGCGGTGAGTTCCTAGACAGCTCCCACCACACCGGAGGTCTTCGCCATGTTCAAGACCCGCCGACTGTCAACAACGCTCGTGATCAATACA